>NZ_CP015079.1:625243-937865 GCF_001653335.1 Nocardioides dokdonensis FR1436 | reverse complement strand
TCTCCCTCATCTCCACCGCAGCCGCGGCCGTCCTCGGCACCGCCCTCGCCCTGCTGGTGCGTCGCCTGGGCGGGCGTCGCCGGCTGGCGGCGCTGTTCCACGCCACGCTGGCCGTGCCGCACCTGGTCGGGGCGCTGGCCATCGGGCTGCTGCTCTCCCCGTCGGGGCTGGTCTCGCGCGCGGCGTACACGCTCGGCCTGGTCGACTCGGTCCAGGACGTCCCCGCCCTGACCCAGGACGCGTTCGGCTGGGGGATCATCGCGGAGTACACGTGGAAGGAGACGCCCTTCGTCGCGGTCGTGGCGCTGGCGGCCCTGAGTCGCCGGGTCGGGGACCTGGAGGACGTCGCCTCAACCCTGGGTGCGTCGCGCTGGCAGCGGCTGCGCGAGGTCACCCTGCCGTCGCTCGCCCCGCCGGTCGCCGCGGCGTCGGTGCTCGTGCTGGCCTTCGTCACCGCCTCCTACGAGGTGCCCCGGTTGCTGGGGCGGCCCTATCCGGCGACCCTGTCGGTGGAGGCGTTCCAGCGCTACCGCGACATCGACCTGACCTCGCGGCCCGAGGCGATGGCGCTCGCGGTGCTCATCGCCGCCCTGACCACCCTGGCGGCGCTGGCCTACCTGCGTCTCGTCGGCGGCCTCACCAGGAGGGCGCTGTGAGCCTGCTCGAGCGCGCGCCCGCGCCCCCGCCCGCCGGCACCGGACCGGGGCTCGCAGCGCGCGCCGCACGCCGCCGCAGCCCGTGGCGGGGGGCCGCGGTCACCGTGGTCGTCGTCGTCACGCTGCTGCCGATGGTCCCCGTGGTGCTGTGGGCCGTGGCCGGCGCCTGGCGCTACCCCGACCTGCTGCCGCCCGATCTCAGCACCCGGGGCCTGCGGCTGCTGACCAGCGACGGGGTCCTCGGCGCGCTCGGCACCTCGGTGCTGGTCTCCACCAGCGTCGCCACCCTGGCCTGCCTGGTCGGGCTGCCGGCGGGTCGGGCGCTGGGACTGCACCGCTTCCGCGGGCGCCGGGCCGTGCAGTTCCTCCTGCTGGCGCCGATCATCGTCCCGCCGCTCGCGGTCACCCTGGGGCTGCAGGTCTTCTTCGTGCGCTACGGGCTCTCCGACACGATCACGGGCGTAGTGCTGGTGCAGCTCGTGCCCACGGTGCCGTACGCCGCCAGCCTCCTGGCGGCCGCGCACGCCGACCTCGACGTCGACCACGAGAAGGCCGCCCGGGTGCTCGGCGCCGGGCCGGTGCAGACCCTGGTCCACGTGACGCTGCCGCTGCTGCGCCCGGCCCTGGTGACCGCCTTCCTGCTGAGCTTCCTCATCTCCTGGAGCGAGTACGTGCTGACCCTCCTCGTCGGCGGGGGCCGGGTCACGACCCTGCCGCTGCTGCTCTTCTCGGCCATCGAGTCCTCCGACCGCACGGCCGCGGCCGCGCTCGGGCTGCTCGTGGTGCTCCCGCCGGTGCTGCTGGTGCTGGCGCTGACCAGGGTGGCCGGCCGCGACGTCGCCTGGATGGGGGTCTCCCGTGCGTGAGCGCCGGGCTCAGCCCCGCCCCCAGGACACCCCCGAGGCCGCCTCCGGCCCCGCGGCCCGGGTGCGGGTGCGCGACCTGGTGGTCCGCTTCGGCGCCACCACCGCCGTCGACCACCTCGACCTCGACCTCGAGCCGGGCAGCTTCACCGCGCTGCTGGGCCCCTCGGGCTGCGGCAAGAGCACCACGCTCGGGGTGCTGGCGGGGCTCCAGCACCCGGACGCGGGCACCGTCACCGTCGACGACCGCTCCGTGCTCGAGAGCCCGCCCGAGCAGCGACCGGTCGGGCTGGTGCTGCAGAAGCCGCTGCTCTTCCCGCACCTCGACGTCGCCCGCAACATCGGCTTCGGCCTGCGGATGGCCGGAGTCCCGCGCTCGCGGGAGCGCGCCGAGGTCGCCGACATGGTGCAGCGGGTGCGCCTCGAGGGTCTGGGCCCCCGCCGCCCGCACGAGCTCTCCGGCGGTCAGGAGCAGCGGGTGGCCCTGGCCCGGGCACTGCTGCGCCGCCCGCGCGTGCTGCTGCTCGACGAGCCGTTCAGCCAGCTCGACCCCGAGCTGCGCGTCGAGATGCGCACCCTGGTGCGGCGCCTCCACGACGAGCTGGGCGTGACCACGCTCTTCGTCACCCACGACCGGGAGGAGGCCGTCGACGTCGCCGACCGGGTCGTGCTCCTCGACCGGGGTCGGGTCGTGGGCGGCGGCACGCCCGAGGAGGTCTACACCCGCCCCGCGACGCTGGCCACGGCTCGCTACTTCGGGCCGGTCAACGAGATCGCCGGCAGGGTCGCGGACGGCAGGTTCTGGAGCGTCGACGGCACCGTGAGCGTGCCCACCGGCACCCCGGCAGGTCCGGGCGTGCTCGTGGTGCGCCCCGAGTCGCTGCAGCTCGCCGGCGGTGCCGTCGGGCCGGTGGCGGCGGCCAACGACGTGCAGGTCGCGGTCAAGGAGGTCCGCTTCGCCGGTACCCACCTCGTCGTCGAGGCGGCGCTGGCCGACGGCACCGCCCTGCGGGCGCACCTGCCCGTCGGCTCACCCGTCGTCCCCGGGACCAGCACCCGCCTGGTGCTGCCCCCGGACCGTTGCCACGTGCTCGGAGGAGAGCGATGAAGACTCGGATCAGCCGCAGTGTGCTGCTCAAGGCGGGAGTGCTCCTGGGCCTCGTCGTCACCGCGGTGGTGCTGCAGCTCAGCGTGGGCCTGCCCAGCCAGGGCGAGCTGCGCTCGACCCTCGACGGCCTCGGCACCTGGGCGGTGCCGGCCTTCATGGCGACGTACGCCGCGATCAGCCTGCTGCCCGCCGGTCCCACGGCGGTGATGACCATCCTCGGCGGCGTGCTGCTGGGTTTCGGCACCGGTCTGGCCGCCGTGCTCGGCGCCGCGGTGCTGGGAGCGCTCGCGGCCTTCTTCGTCAGCCGGCTGCTGGGCCGCGACGCGGTGCGCGGCCTGACCGGGCACCGCTTCGCCAGCCTCGACTCCCGGGTCCGGGACAACGGGTTCGCGACCGTGCTGCTGGCGCGGCTGATCCCGCTGGTGCCCTTCAGCACCGCCAACTACGCCTTCGGGCTGACGTCGGTCCGCGCCCGCTCGTACGCCGTCGCGACGGTGCTGGGCATCGTCCCCGGCTCGGCGGTCTACGTGGCGGTCGGCGCCTTCGGCGCCGAGCCCGGGTCGCTGCCCTTCGTGCTGGCGGTCGTCGCGCTGGTGCTGCTCACGGTGCTGGGCGTGTGGCGCCAGCGGCGCATCGGCGGGCGCGGCGGCTCGGCGTCCGCGCCCACCCCCGCCTGACTACTCGGCCTGACCGCCGTCAGGACCGGCCGGCCACCACGGACGCCCGGTGCTGGGCCCAGCGGCGCCGAGCGCGCGACAGGGTGCGGGTGGCGGCGGCCGGAACGGGCGCGGCCAGCTCCTCCCGGGTGCGGGCGACCGCGGCCTTGGAGACGGCGTCGGTCCACGCCGGGTAGGGGTGGATGGTGCCGGCGACGGTGCGCAGGCTGAGCCCGGCCTGGGCTGCGAGCGTCAGCTCGGCGAGCACCTCGCCGGCCCGGGGCCCCACGGCGCGGGCGCCGACGAGGCGGCCCTTGGCGTCGAGCACCACGGCGACCTCGCCGTCGGTGTCGGCCTCGGCGATCGCCCGGTCCACCTCGCCGTGGTCGACCCGGTGCACGGTGTGGGACTCCCGATCGGTCTCGGTGCCCAGGCCGAAGGAGGCCACCTCGGGCTGGGTGTAGGTGACGCGGGGGATGGTGTCGAGGCGCACCTTGCGGCGCAGGCCCAGCACGGCGTTGGAGGCGGCCAGGCTGCCGTGCATGCCCGCCACGTGGGTGAAGGCCGGGTGGCCGGTCAGGTCGCCGGCCGCCCAGATGCGCGGGTTCGCGGTGCGCAGCGCGTCGTCGACGACCACGTGGCCCCGCTCGGTGAGGTCGACGCCGGCCGCGTCGAGTCCGAGGTCACGGGTGCCGGGGGCGCGGCCGATGGCGACCAGCACCCGGTCGGTGGCCACCGAGCTGCCGTCGGAGAGGTGCACGGTCAGGTCGCCGGCGCTGCCCTCGACGCGCTCGACCGACACGTCCTCGCACAGGGTCACGCCGTCGGTGCGCAGGGCGGCGGCCACCAGGCTCGCCGCGTGCTCGTCCTCCGGGCCCAGGATGCGCGGGCCGGCCTCGACGATCGTCACGTCGCTGCCCAGGCGCGCGAACGCCTGGCCCAGCTCGCAGCCGATCGGCCCGCCGCCGAGCACCAGCAGCCGCCCGGGCAGCTCGGTGAGGTCCCAGACGGTGTCCGAGGTCAGGGGTGCGGACTCCGCGAGCCCGGGGATCCCCGGCACGACCGGGGAGGACCCGGTGGCCAGCAGCGCCTGGGCGAACCGCACCGGCTCGCCGTCGACGACCGCGCTCTGCGGGCCGGTGAGCACCGCGGTGCCGTGGGCGACGCTCACACCGGCCGACCGCAGCCGCTCGGGGGAGTCGACCGGCTCGATGCGCGCGATGGTGTCGTGCACGTGGGCCATCACCGCCGTGAAGTCCACCTCCGCCGCGCCCAGGTGCACCCCGAGCCGGGCGGCGTGGCGGGGTGCCGCGGCGGCGTGCGCGGCGGCGAGCAGCGCCTTGCTCGGGACGCAACCGGTCCACAGACAGTCGCCACCAGTGCGGTGCCGCTCGACCAGCAGGACGTGGGCGCCGAAGCCTGCGGCGGTGTGGGCGGCCACCAGCCCCGCGGTGCCGCCGCCGATGACGAGCAGGTCCCAGGGCCGCCCGTCGGGGCTGGTCAGCGGGTCGGAGCGGCGTCCGTCGGCGGCCGGTGCGCCGCTCTGGTCCGGGGCGTCGGTGGTGGTGCTGGTGCTGGTGGTCACGAGGGGTCTCCGTCGGTCAGGTCCTGCACGAGCTCGCGGGCCTTCTGCAGCGAGGCGGGGGGAGGGGAGCGGCGCTCGCCGAGCCGGTCGAGCGCCGAGTGCACCCGTCGCCGCTCGGTGGCCGAGGTGGCGCAGCGGTCGCACACCGCGAGGTGCCGCTGCAGGCGCTCGCGCTCGTCGGAGGCCAGCGGGACGGCCGGCTGCTCCTCGAGGTAGCGGTCGAGCACCCGGCCCGACCACCAGCACTCGATCATCGACCGGCTCATCGACACGGGTCCGCGCATCAGACGTCTCCTCTCGGGCGGCGGTGCGCCAGGGCGGCCCGCAGCCGGGCACGGCCGCGGCTGACGCGGGAGACGACGGTGCCGATCGGCACGTCGAGGGCCGCGGCGGCCTCGGCGTAGGTCAGGTGGTCGACGTCCACGAGCAGCACCGCCCGGCGGAACGGGTCGCTCAGCCCGGCCAGCGCCTCCGCGACGTCGACGTCGAAGCCCTGCTCGTCGACGATCTGCTCCGGTGAGGCGCCGGTGGCGGCCCCGAAGGCCGGGCGCTGCTGGGCCAGCCGGTCGTCGCCGACCAGGTCCGGCCGGGTGCGGCGCAGGCTGTTGAGGTGGGTGCGGCGCAGGATGGTCAGCAGCCAGGCGCGGGGGTGCCGGCCGTCGAAGCGGTCCGCTGCACGCCAGGCCCGCACCAGGGTGTCCTGGACGACGTCGTCGGCGTCGCTCCACGACCCGGTCAGGGTGTGCGCCACCCGCAGCAGCACCTCGACCTCCGGCTCCACCCAGGTCGCGAACGCCCGCGCCCGGGCGTCGGGGCGCGCACCTGTCACGGGCTCGGCGAGGGGGGTCATGTCCTCGGAACCCGGCGGGAGCGGCGGTTCCATCCCGCCGGGGTCGGTGCTGGGAACCATCACCCCATCCTGTCGCACCCCGTCCGGTCGCACCTCGTCCCGGTCGCGTCGACCGTGCGCTCCGGCGTCGGCTTGGCACGCGCCCCCGTCGCCCGCGACGATCCTGGGTATGAGCAACCCCGTCACCGTGTCCATCACCCGGCACCTCGACCCCGGCCGGGAGGCCGAGATGGTGAGCTGGCTCCAGGCGGGCACGTCGCTGGCCCAGCAGTTCCCCGGCTTCCTGGGGGCCGGCTGGGTGCGACCGGAGGCCGACTCCGAGACGTGGCACATGCTCTACCGCTTCGACGACGCCGAGGCGCTCGCCCACTGGGAGGGCTCGCCCCAGCGGCAGTGGTGGCGCGACGCGGCCACCGGCCTGGGCGTGCGCGACTCGCGGGTGGAGCGGCGTACGGGCATCGAGGGGTGGTTCGACGAGCCCACGAACCGCGACGTGCGCGACCTGCGGGTCAACCCGGCACCCCCGCCGCGGTGGAAGCAGGCGGTGACGATCTTCCTCGTCTTCTACCCCCTCAGCCTGGTGGCCAACTGGGGCGCGGGCGCCTACGTCGGCGACCTGGTGCTGGCGTTGCGGGTGCTGGTCACGGTGCTGGTGATGACCCCGGTGATGACCTATCTCGCCCTGCCGTGGGTGACTCGCAAGATGCAGTGGTTCCTGCAGGGCCAGCCGCCGCCGTGGCGCCGCCGGACCCGCGCCACGAACGACTGACCGTGCGGTCGGTATTTGCCGACCACCCCTTGTGGCCCAGGTCACATCGTGTTTAGGGTGACGCCCACCTGACGCGCCCGCTCCGGATCAGCCGGACGCCGGGCCGACTCCTCGGAGGAACACGTGCATCTCGGATCACTCTCCCGTGCCGCCGTCTCGGCACTGGCCGCCACCACCGCCGTCGCCCTCGTCGCCGGCGGGGTCAACGCCAGCGCTGACGACGCCGCCCCCGACGCCGCCGCCACCACCGCCGAGCGCGGCAAGGCCAAGGGCTTCGACCTGTCCAAGCAGCTGACCAAGCGGGTCAAGCCGGGCGCCATCGGCGAGCGGCTCGACGCGCTCCAGCAGATCGCCGACGCGAACGACGGCAACCGTGCCTCGGGCACCCCGGGCTACGCCGCCAGCCGCGACTACGTGGTGAAGACGCTGAAGAAGGCCGGCTACAAGCCGGAGGTGCAGACCTTCGAGTTCGCCTTCTACGAGGAGAACTCGCCGGCCACGCTCGCCCAGACCGCCCCCGACGCGACGACGTACGCCTCGCCGGACGACTTCTCGTCCATGACCTACTCGGGTTCCGGTGACGTGACCGCCGAGGTCGTCCCCGTCGACACCGACGGCACCGTGAACGGCTCCAGCACCAGCGGCTGCGAGGCCGAGGACTTCGCTTCCTTCCCCGCGGGCTCGATCGCGCTGGTCCAGCGCGGCACCTGCGCGTTCGGCCAGAAGGCGTCCAACGCCGAGGAGGCGGGCGCCGCCGGCGTCATCGTCTTCAACTCCGGCGTCGAGGGGCGCACCGACTCCTTCGTCGGCACCCTGGGAGCGCCCGGCTACGAGATCCCGGTCTTCGGCAGCTCCTTCGCCGTGGGTCAGGACCTGATCGACCCGGCCGGCACCGAGGTCACGATGACCGCCGACACCACCTCCGAGCTCCGCGACACCTACAACGTCATCGCCGAGACCCGAGGCGGCGACCCGGACAACGTCGTGATGGCCGGCTCGCACCTCGACAGCGTCACCGAGGGCCCGGGCATCAACGACAACGGCTCCGGCTCGGCCAGCATCCTCGAGACCGCGGTCAAGCTCGCCAAGTTCGACAAGAAGAACAAGCAGAAGGGCAAGAAGGGCAAGGGCAACAAGGGCAAGGGCAAGCTCGAGAACCAGGTGCGCTTCGCCTGGTGGGGAGCAGAGGAGCTCGGCCTGCTCGGGTCCGAGCACTACGTCGGTGAGCTGAGCCAGGAGGAGATCGACGAGATCGCCCTCTACCTCAACTTCGACATGGTCGGCTCGCCCAACTACGTGCGCTTCGTCTACGACGGCGACAACTCCGAGGGCGGTGGCGCGGTCGGCCCGGCCGGCTCCGACGACATCGAGGCGATGTTCAACGACTACTTCGACAGCGTCGACCTCGCCTCCGAGGCGACCCCGTTCAGCGGTCGCTCCGACTACGGGCCGTTCATCGCCGAGGGCGTCGACATCCCGTCCGGTGGTCTGTTCACCGGCGCCGAGGGCGTCAAGACCGAGGAGCAGGCGGAGATCTACGGCGGCGAGGCCGGCGTGGCCTACGACGTCTGCTACCACGCCGAGTGCGACGACCGCGACAACGTCAGCATGGACGCGATCGACGAGATGTCCGACGCCATCGCCCACGCGATCGCGACGTACGCCGTGAGCACCGAGGGCCTCGGCGAGGGCTCGACCGAGCCCGCCCCGCGGCTGACGAAGGCGGAGCGCAAGTCCGCGGACAAGGCGGCTCGCAACGCCGAGCTGCACCCGGCGCACGACCACCGGGACGGCCTGCGTCGCTGAGCGGCTGACACACCCAGCACGACCGACGGGGCCGGCCCGGGGGAGCGATCCCCCGGCCCGGCCCCGTCGCCGTCCGTGCCGCGGCCCTACGCTGAGCTCGTGAGCGCCGACCTCAACATCCCGCCCGCCCCCGCCCTCGACGGCATGCGCCACCTGCACTCGGGCAAGGTGCGTGACCTGTACGAGGTCGAGTCCGGCGAGCACGCCGGCCAGCTGCTGGTCGTGGCCAGCGACCGGCTCTCGATCTTCGACTTCGTGCTCGACACGACCATCCCCGACAAGGGCGAGATCCTGACCCGGATGTCGCTGTGGTGGTTCGAGCAGCTCGCCGACCTCGTCCCGCACCACGTGCTGTCCACCGAGGTGCCCGCCGCGGTCCGCGGCCGTGCGGTCGTGTGCGAGCGGCTCGACATGTTCCCCGTCGAGTGCGTGGCCCGCGGCTACCTCACCGGATCGGGGCTGCTCGACTACGACGCCACCGGCGAGGTCTGCGGCGTCGCGCTGCCGGCCGGACTCGTCGACGGCAGCCGGCTCCCGGAGCCGGTGTTCACCCCCGCCACCAAGGCCGACCTCGGCGAGCACGACGAGAACGTCTCGTACGCCGCCGTCGCGGAGCGCATCGGCGCGGACGACGCCGCCCACCTGCGCGAGCTGACCCTCGCCGTCTACCGCCGCGCCGACGACCTCGCTCGCGAGCGCGGCATCATCCTGGCCGACACCAAGCTCGAGTTCGGGCGCTCCGAGGGGCGGGCCCGCCACGCCGCGGGCACGATCGTCCTCGGCGACGAGGTGCTCACCCCGGACTCCTCACGCTTCTGGCCCGCCGACGCCTGGCAGCCCGGGCGCACCCAGCCCTCGTACGACAAGCAGATCGTGCGCAACTGGGCGCTGTCGGCCGGGTCCGGCTGGGACCGCTCCACGGGCGCGGCGCCGCCGCCGCTGCCCGCCGAGGTCGTCGAGCGCACCCGGGGCCGCTACATCGAGGCCTACGAGCTGCTCACCGGCGAGTCCTGGTGAGCCGGTCCGAGCGCACGGTGGGCGGCACCGTCGCCTTCGCGTGCCCGCCCGAGGTCGCCTTCGACTACCTCGTCGACCCGCACCGGCGCCCCGAGTGGCAGTCCAGCCTGGCCGCCGTCGAGCAGGTCGTGGGCGAGCCGGGCCCCGGCCAGCGCTGGATCGACGTGACCCGCCCCGGGCTGCGACCGGCGATGGAGACCACGACGTACGAGCGAGCGCACCGGTGGTCCGAGCGCGGCACCTGGCGCGCGGTGCGCGCCACCCTCGACCTGACCCTGACCCCCACGGCCGCCGGCTGCGACGTCGCCTTCGGCTTCCGGATCAGCGGTCCCGGCCCGCTGCGCCCGCTCGGCCTGCTGCTCAGCGCGGTCTCCGTGCTGCCCGTGCGGGCCGATCTGCGCCGGGCCGCCCGGAACTGTGCCTGAGGGGCCTGTTGCCTCTCGGGAGGGGTCGGTAGGTTGAGCCCTCCACCAACGTGACGGAGGCCACCGCGTGACCAGCTTCAACCTTGCGAGCCTGCTCGAGGGCACCACCGAGCAGCACGCCGACCGCGACGCCATCATCTTCGGCGACACCCGGCTCACCTACGCCCAGGTCAACGGCGCAGCCAACCAGATCGCCAACCTGCTGGTCTCGCGTGGGATCCAGCCCGGCGACAAGGTGGCCCTGAGCTGCCCGAACCTGCCCTACTTCTCGCTCGTGTACTACGGCATCCTGAAGGCCGGTGCCAGCGTGGTGCCGCTCAACGTGCTGCTCAAGGGCCGCGAGGTGGCCTACCACCTGGCCGACTCCGACGCGAAGGCGTTCTTCTGCTTCCAGGGCACCCCCGAGCTGCCGATCGGCGCCGAGGGCCACGCCGGCTTCTCCGAAACCGACGCGTGCGAGCACTTCTTCATGATCACCGCCGACCCGGCCGCGGAGTCCCCCATCGAGGGCACCGAGACCATGGGCCGCGCGATGGCCCAGCAGCCGCCCACGTTCGAGACGGTGCAGACCGACGAGGACGACACCGCGGTCATCCTGTACACCTCTGGCACCACCGGTCAGCCCAAGGGTGCCGAGCTGCGGCACCGCAACATGCGCGACAACGCACTGGCCGGAGCCGACCTCTTCGGGGCCAGCGCCGAGCGGCCCGACACCTACCTGTGCGTGCTGCCGCTGTTCCACTCCTTCGGCCAGACGGTCATCCAGAACGGGGCGTTCGCGTTCGCCGGCACCGTGGTGATGCTGCCCCGCTTCGAGGCGCAGCCCGCGCTCGACCTGATGCTGCGTGAGGAGGTGACCTTCTTCGCGGGTGTCCCGACCATGTACTGGGGGCTGCTGGGTGCGCTGACGCCCGAGACGGACGTCTCCGCCCTGGCCGCCAACCTGCGGGTCGCCGCCGCCGGCGGCTCGGCGCTCCCGGTGGAGGTGCACAAGGACTTCCAGAAGAAGTTCGGCGTCACGATCCTGGAGGGCTACGGCCTCTCCGAGACCAGCCCCGTCGCCTCGTTCTCGCCGTACGGCGAGGAGCCGCGGGTCGGCTCGATCGGCACCCCGATCCCCGGGGTGGAGATGAAGCTGATCAGCCCCGAGCCGGGCGACTGGAGCGACATCGAGGACACCGGCCCCGACGCGGTCGGCGAGATCGCCATCAAGGGCCACAACATCATGAAGGGCTACTACGGGCGCCCCGACGCCACCGACGAGTCCATCCGCGACGGCTGGTTCCGCTCCGGCGACCTGGGTCGCAAGGACGAGGACGGCTGGTACTACATCGTCGACCGGTCCAAGGACATGATCATCCGGGGCGGCTACAACGTGTACCCGCGCGAGGTCGAGGAGGTGCTGATGAGCCACCCCGACGTCTCGCTCGCCGCCGTGATCGGCGTGCCGCACGACTCGCACGGCGAGGAGATCAAGGCCGTGCTGATCATGAACGAGGGCTCCACCACCACCGAGGACGAGATCGTCGCGTGGGCCAAGGAGCAGATGGCCGGCTACAAGTACCCCCGCATCGTGCAGTTCAGCAAGGACCTCCCGATGACGGCGACCGGCAAGATCCTCAAGCGCGAGCTGTCGTGACCCCAGCCCGCATCCTCGGGCTGGTGGTGGCGTTGCTGATGATCGTCGGAGGGGCCGCGGTGACCTACCTCGGCCTCTCCTACGACGGTCCCGACGGGGGCGACCGCACCCTGGGCACGCTCGGTCCGATCCTCGCCGGCCTCGGCGTGGCGCTGAGCATCGTCGTCGTCCAGACCCGCCACTGACCCGGCCCAGATATCGCGTCGACCCGGCCCAGATGTCCCGTCGACCCGGCGCAGATGTACCGCCAGGTCGCGGGTCGCGGGTCGCGGGTCAGGCGAAGGGGTTGGGCAGCGCCCCCGGCAGGTCGGCGAGCAGCTCGCGGGCGCGGGCGGCGGACTTGTGCTCGACCAGCACCTCGTAGCGGGTGGCCACGACGCTGGTGACCGAGGAGAAGTCGCGCCGGCCCCGGGTGGCGGCGTACCCGGTGAGGGCGAAGACGAGCCCGAAGAGCGCGCCGATCAGCACCGTGGGCAGGAACGTCGCAACGATGCCCTCGTCGGTGAGCAGCATGAAGATCAGGCCGATGAAGACGCCGAACCAGGCGCCCGAGGCGGCCCCGCCCGCGGCCACGCGACCGGTGGTGAGACGGCCGGTGATGCGCTCGACCCGCTTGAGGTCGGTGCCGACGATCATGCACTGCTCGACCGGGAACTTCTCGTCGGAGAGGTGGTCGACGGTGCGCTGGGCGGCGGCGTAGTCGTCGTAGACGGCCAGGGACTGGGGGAACTCCAGGGGCAGCGCGGCGCGTGCCGAGGAGCCGACATTCATGCTCATGTCCCCATTGTGCCGGGGGTGTGAGCAGGCGGTGTGTCGCAACCGGCACCCGTGCGGGTCGGTGCTGCGGCCGCGGGCGCCTAGGATTGGCCCTGCCCGACCCCTGTCCCTCCCTTGCAACAGGAGCGCTCCGTGCCCCGAGTCGTCGTCGACGTGATGCCCAAGCCCGAGATCCTCGACCCCCAGGGCAAGGCGGTCCACGGCGCCCTGCCGCGACTCGGCTTCACCGGGGTCAGCGACGTCCGCCAGGGCAAGCGGTTCGAGCTCGAGGTCGAGGGCCCGGTCACCGACGAGGTGCTGGCCGAGGTGGCCCGGATGGCCGAGACCCTGCTCTCGAACCCGGTGATCGAGAACTACACCGTGCGCATCGAGGAGTCCGTCGAGGTGCAGGCGTGAAGATCGGCGTCGTCACGTTCCCGGGTTCCCTCGACGACGTCGACGCCCAGCGCGCGGTGAGCTTCGGCGGCCACGAGGCCGTCGCCCTGTGGCACGGCGACCACGACCTCAAGGCGGTCGACGCGGTCGTCCTCCCCGGCGGCTTCTCGTACGGCGACTACCTGCGCTGCGGCGCCATCTCGCGGTTCTCCCCGGTCATGACCGAGGTCATCGCGGCAGCCGAGCGCGGGATGCCGGTGCTCGGCATCTGCAACGGCTTCCAGATCCTCTGCGAGTCGCACCTGCTGCCCGGTGCGCTGATCCGCAACGACCACCGCCGGTTCGTGTGCCGTGACCAGCGGCTGCGCATCGAGAACGTCGACACACCCTGGACCGCCGCCTACGCGTCCGGCCAGGAGATCACCGTCGTGCTCAAGAACGGCGAGGGCGGCTACGTCGCCGACGAGGCCACCCTCGACCGGCTCGAGGGCGAGGGCCGGGTCGTGGCGCGCTACCTCGACATCAACCCCAACGGCTCGATGCGCGACATCGCAGGCGTGAGCAACGAGCGCGGCAACGTCGTCGGGCTGATGCCGCACCCCGAGCACGCGGTCGAGGACCTCACCGGCTCGGGCACCGACGGCCTCGGCTTCTTCACCAGCCTGGCCGAGCAGGTCTTCGCGTGAGCCCGCTGCGGCTGTTCCGGTGGGTGGCGGTCGCCGAGGCGGTCACCTGGACCCTGCTGCTGTGCGGGATGTTCCTAAAGTACGTCACCGAGACCACCGAGCTCGGCGTCCGGGTCTTCGGCATGCTGCACGGCATCGTCTTCGTGGCGTACGCCGTCACCACGGTCGTCGTCGCGATCGACCAGCGCTGGAGCCGCGGGACGACCGTCCTCGGGCTGGCCTCGGCGGTGCCGCCGTTCCTGACGATCTGGTTCGACCGTCGCGCCGAGCGCCGCGGCCTGCTGGGCGCCACCTGGCGGCTGCGGGCCGAGGACCCGCAGGGCCTCGAGCGCCCCGTCTCCTGGCTGGTGCGCAACCCCGGTCGCGGCCTCGCCAGCGGGGTGGCTACCGTCGCGGCGCTCACCGGCGTCGCGCTGCTGGCCGGCCCGCCCGTCGGCTGAGCCGGCCCCACGCCACCCGGAGCCGGCAGGACCTCAGCTGCGGATCCCGCGCTGCAGCCTCTTCCAGGTGCGGGCGTTGACGACGCCGGAGGCGTCGATCCCGACCCGGCGCTGCCAGTCCTTGACGCCCTTCTCCAGGGCGGACCCGTAGACCCCGGTGACCGCGACCTTCGCCTTCGGTGACGCGGCGTTCAGCGACCGCTGCAGGCGGCGTACGGCGTCTCCGCTCGAGCCGAACTTGGTGGTGGTCTTGGAGCCGGCCGACAGCAGCGACATCCAGTGCGTGCGCGACCAGAGGTCCTGCTCGGCGAAGCCGTGCTCGCGCTGCCAGCGCTGCGTGGCCTTGACGACCCGGGGGCCGTAGGCGCCGGAGATGTCGCCCTCGAAGTAGCCCTTCTGCTTCAGCAGGCACTGCAGGGCCGCGACCTTCGCGGGGTCGGCGCGCTTGGTGCCCTTCTTGGTCTGGCGCGGCGGGCGGAGCAGCTCGTAGGACTGCCAGTTCACCCGGGTGCCGTTGCAGGCCTCGCCCTGGGGGCGGGCGGTGGTGCCCTGGCCGAGGTCGAGGTAGTTGGAGTCGATGTTGATCCGCACCCCGCCCCACGTCTCGTCGTGCCCGCCGCGGTACTGCTTGACGCGGCCGCCGGGGCGCCAGCCGTCCTCGCGGATGTAGCTGCTGGAGGTGTTGGCCACACCGTCCCAGCGGGCCAGCCAGATCGCGTCGGGCAGCGCGAACCGGGCGGGCCGGGTCACGCGGGCGTCGTCGAGCGCCTTGATGCCCGACGAGACGCTGGAGTAGACGCCGGAGACGTACTCGAGGGTGTGCAGCTTCTGGGTCCACCCCGACAGGAAGGACAGTGCGGACTCGCGGCAGTCGGTGTTGGTGTGGTCGAAGCCCTCGAGGTCGTACCAGAGGGTGCTGCCCTCGCCGATCTTGAGCGCCTGCGCGGCGGCGACGGCGGAGACCGCCTCGCGTCGACCCATCTTCAGCGCCTTGACGTACTTGCCGTTCTTGCCGGGCCGGGGGTCGATCGTGCGGTCGTCGTCGTAGCGCGGGAAGCGCGGCTGGCAGGAAGCCTGCGGGCCCAGGGTGATCGGCAGCAGCCGCCAGCCCTTGGTGGCCTGCTTGACGACCCAGCCGGGGGTGAGGTTGGGCTGGTTGCGGCAGGCCCGGGAGTCGCCGGAGATGTAGATGCCGACAGCGGAGAACGGCGAGGTGCGCCACCAGGTGTTCATCGACTTCTGGGTCGGCGCCAGGCACTGGTCGAAGCCGTAGCCGGTGAAGTCGCCGGGCGTGACGACCTGGCCCTCCTCGACGGTGGGCGCGCGGCGCTCGCTGCTGCTCGGGCCCTCCGCCGCTGTCGCGGCGACGGTGGCGGACTGGGCGGCGACGCCGGTGGCAGCGAGCACGCCGCTGAGCGCGCCGGCGAGTGCCAGGCGGACCCGGGGGGAGGTCGGTCGGGGCATCGGAGACTCCTGTGGCGCGGGGGCAGAACGGAGCCCAGGCGACCCGGGCTGCGTCACCTTAACCACACCAGTCACACGAGTAACAGCCTTCGCCGTGAACTACAGACGTGTAGTTTCCGCAGGTCAGAGGGGGTGTGCCGAGTCACGCACGGTCGGGGAGAGCCGCGGAGCCCGCCGCCGGTACATTGACCTCCGTGCCTGAGGACCCCGTGCAGCCCCGCATCTCCGCTCTCGACACCGTCGCCGCCGCGACCAGCGACCCGGGACGCGACCAGCCCTGGGCCGACCTGGGGCTCAAGGCCGACGAGTACGCGAAGATCCGCGAGATCCTCGGGCGCCGGCCCACCTCCAGCGAGCTGGCGATGTACTCGGTGATGTGGAGCGAGCACTGCTCCTACAAGTCCTCCAAGGTGCACCTCAAGCAGTTCTCCGAGATCCCCCAGGAGACCCCCGCCGGCGCGATGCTGGCCGGGATCGGGGAGAACGCCGGCGTCATCGACGTGGGCCAGGGCTACGCGGTGACCTTCAAGGTCGAGTCGCACAACCACCCGTCGTACGTCGAGCCCTACCAGGGCGCCGCCACCGGCATCGGCGGCATCGTGCGCGACATCCTCGCGATGGGCGCGCGGCCCGTGGCGGTCATGGACCCGTTGCGCTTCGGCCCGCTCGACGCCCCGGACACCCACCGGGTGCTGCCCGGGATCGTGGCCGGCGTCGGCGGCTACGGCAACTGCCTGGGCCTGCCGAACATCGGCGGTGAGGCCGTCTTCGACGCGTCCTACCTCGGCAACCCGCTCGTCAACGCGCTGTGCGTCGGCGTGCTGCGCCACGAGGACCTGCACCTGGCCAAGGCCTCGGGTGCAGGCAACCAGGTGATCCTGTACGGCGCCCGCACCGGCGGCGACGGGATCGGCGGCGTCTCGGTGCTGGCCAGCGAGACCTTCGACGCGGACGGCCCAGCCAAGCGGCCCAGCGTGCAGGTCGGCGACCCCTTCATGGAGAAGCTGCTCATCGAGTGCACCCTCGAGATCTTCGCCGCCGGCCTGGTCGCCGGCATCCAGGACCTCGGCGGCGCCGGCCTGTCGTGCGCCACCTCCGAGCTGGCCTCGGCCGGTGACGGCGGCATGCACGTCGAGCTCGACCGGGTGCCGCTGCGCGACTCCACCCTGGCTCCCGAGGAGATCCTCATGAGCGAGAGCCAGGAGCGGATGATGGCGGTCGTCGAGCCCGGCGACGTCGAGGCGTTCATGGCGATCTGCGCCAAGTGGGACGTCGAGGCCGTCGTCGTCGGAGAGGTGACCGACACCGGTCGCCTCGAGATCGACTGGCACGGCGAGCGGGTCGTCGACGTGCCCCCGCGCTCGGTCGCGCACGACGGACCGACGTACGAGCGCCCCTTCGCCCGCCCCTCGTGGCAGGACGCGCTGCAGGCCGACCGCGCCGAGGCGCTGGCCCGGCCCACCACCGGTGCGGAGCTGCGCGAGACGCTGCTGCGCCTGGTCGCCAGCCCCAACCTGTGCGACAAGTCGTGGATCACCGACCAGTACGACCGCTACGTGCGCGGCAACACCGTGCTGGCCCAGCCGTCGGACTCCGGCATGGTGCGCATCGACGAGGAGACCAACCTCGGCGTCGCCGTCTCGACCGACTGCAACGGCCGCTTCGCCAAGCTCGACCCCTACACCGGAGCCCGGCTCGCGCTGGCCGAGTCCTACCGCAACGTGGCCACCGGCGGCGCGACCCCGCTGGCGATCTCGGACTGCCTGAACTTCGGCTCGCCCGAGGACCCCGACGTGATGTGGCAGTTCGCCGAGGCCTGCCGCGGCCTCAAGGAGGGCTGCCTCGAGCTCGGCATCCCCGTGACCGGCGGCAACGTCAGCCTCTACAACCAGACCGGTGAGACCGCGATCCTGCCGACGCCGGTCGTCGCCGTGCTGGGCGTCATCGAGGACGTCACCCTGCGCACGCCGACCGGCTGGCGCTCCGTCGAGGGCGACGACCCCGGCGAGAGCGTGGTGCTGCTCGGCGAGACCCGCGAGGAGCTGTCCGGCTCGGAGTGGGCCCACGTGGTGCACGGCCACCTCGGCGGGCTGCCGCCGCAGGTCGACCTGGCCGCGGAGAAGTCGCTGGCCGAGCTGCTGCGCGCCGCCGCCGGCGGCGCCGCCGGGCTGCTGACCAGCGCCCACGACGTCTCCGACGGCGGGCTGGCCCAGACGCTGGCCGAGTCCGCCCTGTCGAACATGTGCGGCGTGCGGGTCGACCTGTCCGAGGTCGCCGGCGGCGACCCCTTCGTCGCGCTCTTCGCCGAGTCGGCCGGGCGGGCCGTGGTGACCGTGGACCACGACGACCTCGGTGCGCTGCTGGCGCTGGCCGCCGAGCACGGCGTGCCCGCGACCCCGCTGGGTCGCACCGGCGGCGACGAGCTGGTCGTCGACGGGGCCTTCGAGCTGAACCTGCTCAAGCTGCGCTCCGCCTGGATCGCCACCCTGCCGGCCGCCCTCGGCGGCGAGCTGGGGGTCATCGCCTGACCCCGGCCGCAGGGTCGCGATGATTCCCGGCGCCGGGGCCGGTCGGTAGCACCGAACCAGCCGCCACCACCCACCCGAGGAGCCCCCATGGGTCGCATCGTGTCCACGTTCTTCACCACCCTCGACTCGGTCGTCGAGTCGCCCCACGAGTGGGACGGGCCGTACTTCGACGACGCGATGGGCGAGGCGATGACCCGCTACCAGTCCTCGGTGACCGCCTACCTGATGGGCAGCACGCTCTACCGCGAGTGGGCGGCGTACTGGCCGGGCAACGAGGACGACGACTTCGGGCCGTTCATCAACGCGCTGCCCAAGCACGTGCTGTCGAACAGCCTCACCGAGGCCGGCTGGCCGGGCAGCGCGCTCGTCTCCGGCAGCGAGGACGAGGTCGAGTCGCAGGTGCGCGAGATCAGGGCGCGCACCGAGGGCGACATCGGCATGACGGGCTGCGCCACCACGGTCTCCTGGCTGCTGCGGCGCGGCCTGGTCGACGAGCTGCAGCTCTTCGTCGACCCGGTCGTGGTGGGCCGGGGCCAGCGGCTCTTCGCCGCCGACGGCCAGCAGGTGCCGCTGACCCTGCTCGAGCAGACGGTGTTCCCCACCGGGGTCCTGCACCTGCGCTACGCGCCTGCATGATGGACCGGTGCCCGACGACCTGCCCGTGACGCGGACCCTGGTGATCCCGGGTTCCGAGCTGAGCGAGCGCTTCTCGCGCTCCTCGGGCCCGGGCGGCCAGGGCGTGAACACGACCGACTCCCGCGTCGAGCTGTCGTACGACGTCGCGGCGGCCTCGCTGCCGGAGCCGGTGCGGGCCCGGCTCCTCGACGCCCTGGCCGGCCGGCTCGTCGACGGGGTGCTCACCGTGGCGGCGTCGGAGTACCGCAACCAGCTCGCCAACCGCCGCGCCGCCCGCGAACGCCTCGCCGCGCTGGTGCGCAGCGCGGCCGGCCCGCCACCCGCGAAGCGTCGCCCGACCAAGCCCACCCGCGGCTCCCAGCGCCGCCGCCTGGACGCGAAGAAGCGTCGCGGCGAGACCAAGCGCCTGCGCCGGGGCCCCGCCGAGTGAGGGACGAGCAGTCACTTTCGCACCATCGACCGGTCAGTTTCGCACCGCCGAGCGGTCGATCGGGGGCCGTTGCTGCGTGCCGCGACTGACCTCTCGATGGTGCAGAACTGACTGCTCGGTGGTGCAGAAGTGACCGCTCGGCCGTCGGGGGTGGCGGTGGCTACGAAGGAGAGGTGTGCATCGTCGTAACCTGCTGGTCCTGCCCGCGCTCGCGGCCGTCGCCGTGGCGGCCGCCGCCTGCGCCACCGGCCCCGAGGAGGTCCCGCCCGTGCCTGACGACGCCACGACCGAGGAGCTCGGCTACGGCGAGGACCCGAGCCAGTACGCCGTGCTGACCCGCCCCGCGGCCGCCCCGCGGGGCGTCGCGGTGGTGGTGCACGGCGGGTTCTGGAAGGCGGAGTACGGCATCGAGTACGCCGAGCCCCTCGTCCCCAGCCTCGTCGAGGCGGGCTGGGCGGTGCTGGCGCTGGAGTACCGCCGGGTCGGCACCGGGGCCGGCGCGGGCGGCGGCGTGCCCGAGACGCTCGACGACGTCGCCGCCGGCATCGACCTCCTCGCGGACCTGGAGCTCGGGGTCGACCTCGCCGCGGTGCCGGTCGTCGCGATCGGGCACTCCGCGGGCGGCCACCTGGCCACCTGGGCGGCCTCCCGCACCCGCCACGACCGGTGGGCCGGCGGGGTCGGGCTGACCCACGTGGTCTCCCAGGCCGGCGTGCTCGACCTGGTCGCGGCAGACGCGGCCGGACTGGGCGGAGGAGCGGTGGCGGCGTTCCTCGGTCGGGCCCCGGGCCCGCAGGACGCCTCGGTCGACCCGCTGCGCCAGGTGCCGCTCGACCAGCCGGTCTGGTGCGTGCACGGGCGCGACGACACGGTCGTGCCGCCGTCGCAGTCGCAGACCTACGTCGACACCGCCCGCGCCGCCGGGGCGAGCGCGGAGCTGGTGGAGGTCGAGGGTGATCACTTCACCGTCGTCGACCCCGCGTCCCCGGCCTGGGGGCGCACCCTGGAGATCCTCGCCGACCTCTGACCCTGGTCACCGCTGCGGACGCAGGGGGCCGGGCTGGCAGTGCGGGCACCACCAGGTGCGCCGGTTCGCCGGGTCGTTCGGCACCTCGTCGACCATCTGCACCACGCGCCCGCAGCGCAGGCACGGACGGCGCTGGCGCCCCGCGACCCAGTGGCTCTCCCCGCGGCGGCCGGTGCCGGTGGTGACCTGGTAGGCGCCCGGCACCAGGGCGGAGTGCCGCAGGGCCCGGGCGGCCAGCGTCACCAGTCGCTCGACGTCGACCTCGCCGACCGGGGTCCACGGGCTGCGACCGATGATGAACGCGAGCTCGTTGGCCCACAGGTTGCCCAGTCCGGCCATCCGGGTCTGGTCGAGCAACGCGCCGACCAGGGGGACCTCGGGCGCCGCGCGCAGGCGGCGTACGGCCTCGGCGGCGTCGAAGTCGTCGTGCAGCGGGTCCGGGCCGAGGTGACCGACGAGCCGCGACTCCTCGGCGGTGGCGACCAGGTCGAGCTGGTGCAGCCGCAGCCCCCACGCGGTGGTGCCCGCCGTCGTCTCGAGCGCGACCCGCACGTCCGGCAGCAGGCGCGACGGCAGCCTCCGGCCCGGCCGGGTCACCGACCACTCGCCGTCCATCAGCAGGTGGCTGTGCAGGGTGACCCCGCCGGAGAAGCGGGTGAGCAGGTGCTTGCCGTGCGTGGCGTGCTCGAGCACCTCGCGCCCGGCGAGGTCACGGGTGGCCAGGCTCGGCACGCGCAGGTCCGAGCGCGCGACGGTGCGACCGAGCAGGCTGCGGTCCAGGCGTCTCGCCAGCTTGTGGACGCTGTCGCCCTCGGGCACGTCGGGTGGCCGGCCGGGTCAGGCGAAGACGCCGGCCGGGAAGACGCCGCCGGCGAGCATCTGCTTGACCCAGGGACGTCCCAGCGTGCGCAGCCGCTCGGTGCCCTCGTCCCCCAGGGCCGCCCACGGGGCGTGCCCGCGCTCGTCGGTGTCCGCCTCGATCGCGGTCCGCAGCGCCACGCCCGCCTCGGTGAGGGTGCCGTCGGCGCCCATCAGGCCGCGGTCGGCCAGCGCGACGACGCACGCCTGCCACTGCTCCTCGGACCATCCGCGCGTCGCCTGGGCGGCCGGCACCGTGAAGCCGGTCCCCGTCGCGGTGTGGGTCACCAGCGACTCCAGGCCGCTCAGCCCGTGCGCGAGGGTCGTGGCCACGTGCCCGTCGCCCCGGTGCTCCCGGATCAGCGTCAGGGCGTGGAAGAGCACCAGGTGCGGCTCCTCGGGCCACGCCTGGTCGGCGTGCGCGGCGTACAGCGCGCGGCCCTCGGGGGTGCACCCGGCCGCAGCGGTCCGGGCCAGCTCGGCCGCCTCGGCCATCTCGGGGGACTCGAGGACCTCCGCACCGAGCAGCCGCCGGTACGCCGCGTCGACGCCGCGGTAGCGCGCCGCCATGACCTGCTCGGGGTCGGCGGCCTCCCAGCAGGCCGGCACGAAGCGCTCGACCAGCGAGGGCGCGAAGACGGAGAAGGTGGCGACGACGGGGCCGGGACCGACCCGACCCATCGCGGCCGCGCGCGAGGCGAAGTAGGCGCCGCGGCCCTTGCGGACACCGAGCGCGGTGACCTCCTGCTCGACCTCGGGCACGAAGTACCCCAGCGCGTGCAGGGTCTCCAGCGAACGGGCGGTGCGGCCGGACGAGTGCGGATCCATGGTCCCTGTCTACCCGGCGCACCCGAGCCGTGCCCACCCCCGTGCCCACCCCCGTGCCCACCCCCGTGCCCACCCCCGTGCCCACCCCCGTGCCCACCCCCGTGCCCACCCCCGCACGTGCCGTCGGGCACCGCACTAGGCTGCCCAGGGTGCCCGCCCGACTGCGCCTCGCCGACCCCGCCGACGTCGCTGACGCCCTGCAACGGGTCGCGGCCGGGGCGGGGGAGCGGGCCGATCTCCGCCTGCTGGTCAAGCACTTCATGGCGGTGCTCGAGCAGCGCGCCCCCGGGCACTCGGTGGAGGTCCGGGTGCCGCCGTACGCCGCGGTCCAGGTGATCCCCGGCGTCCGGCACACCCGCGGCACCCCGCCGGCCGTGGTGGAGACCGACGCCGCGACCTGGATCGCACTGGCCACCGGTGAGCTGACCTGGGCCGCAGCCGAGGACTCCGGTCGCGTCAGTGCCTCGGGCCAGCGCGCCGACCTCGCCCCGCACCTGCCGCTCACCTGAGACATCGGCGACCGGCGGTCGGAGGCCAGGGTCTAGCCTCCAGCCATGCCTCCCCACCCCGATCCGCGCGACTGGTTCCTCACCCGCGCGGAACGAGGCAACCCGGCCACCCGTCTCGACGACGCCCACCGTGACGACGCGTTCACGACCGGCAACCTGGCCCGGCCGCTCGTGCACGGCCAGACCTACTTCGCCGAGCTGCACCGGTGCCTCGAGGCGGCGGGCGAGGGCGACCTGGTCTGGTTCACCGACTGGCAGTCCAACCCCGACCAGCAGCTGACCGACGACCCCGGCAGCGAGCTCGTCGAGGTGCTCGGCCGCGCGCTCGACCGTGGGGTCGACGTGCGGGCCCTGGTCTGGCGCTCGCAGGCGGGCATGTTCGGCTACGCGCACGAGGAGCACCGCGAGCTCGGGGACCTGCTGCAGGCACGCGGCGCCGACGTCCAGCTCGACATGCGGGTGACGCGGGTCGGTGCGCACCACCAGAAGTTCTGCGTCATCCGGCACCGCGACGACCCGAGCCGCGACGTCGCCTTCCTGGGCGGCATCGACCTGTGCCACGGGCGCCGCGACGACGCCCGGCACGGCGGCGACCCGCAGGCCGAGCCGGTCGCCGAGGAGTACGGCGCCCGCCCGCCGTGGCACGACGTGCAGGTCGCCCTGCAGGGGCCGGTCGTGCACGACGTCGAGACCGTCTTCCGGGAACGCTGGGAGGACTCGACGCCCACGACCCGCAACCCGGTGCGCCGGCTGCGAGACGCCCGCGCGGACCTCGACGAGGCCCGGCTCCCGCTCCCGCCGCAGGCCCCGCCGCCGCCGAAGGTCGGCGGTGCCGACCACGCCGTCCAGCTGCTGCGCACCTACCCGGTGCTGGGCGCGGGGTGGGCCTTCGACTTCGCGCCCGAGGGGGAGCGGTCGGTGGCGCGGGGCTACACGAAGGCGGTCCAGCACGCCAGGAGGCTCATCTACGTCGAGGACCAGTTCCTGTGGGGCAGGGAGATGAGCACCGTCCTCGTCGACGCCCTCGAGGCCAACCCGGGTCTGCACCTGGTCGTGGTGCTGCCGCAGTTCCCCGACCAGGACGGCTGGTTCGCCCGGGACCCGCAGGTCTTCGGGCGACTGCGCGGCGTGCAGCGGCTGCTGCTGACCGCACCCGACCGGGTCGCCTTCTACGGCCTGGAGAACCACGCCGGCACGCCCGTCTACGTGCACGCCAAGGTCTGCGTGCTCGACGACTCCTGGTCCTCGATCGGCTCGGACAACTTCAACCGCCGGTCGTGGACCAACGACTCCGAGCTCTCCGCCGCCATGATCGATCGGAGCCCCGCGGACGGCGCCGGCTTCGCCCGGCGGCTCCGCCTCACGCTGGCCGCCGAGCACCTCGACCGGCTCGACCCCGACGAGCTGACCTGCCTCGAGGACATGGAGGACGCCGGCCTGCTCGAGGTGATGGCCGACTGCGTGGACCCCGTCGGGATGTTCGAGCAGTTCGCGAAGAGCGCCGATGCTCTCGAGGACTGGCACGCCGGTGGTCGGGTCGGCCCGCGCCCGCCGGGGCGGCTGCGCCGCCTGCCCGAGCCCCGGCTGTCGGTGCTGCGCCAGCTCGTCGCCGCCCCCAGCTACCGCCTGGTCCACGACCCCGACGGCCGGTCCTGGCGGATGCGCCGACGCAAGGCCTTCTGACCGGCCCCTCGCCCGGCCCAGGCCGCCGGCCCCGCTCCGGCTGGCCGGGAGGTTCATCGGCCGGCCGACGTAACCCCCGGGTGGCCGATGAAGTTTCAGCGTCCACCCGCCAGGTTCATCGGCCGGCCGATGAAACTCCCGCTGGCCGCCCCACTACCGTGGCGCCATGAGCTCCCACGCCGACCTCACCGACCTGCGGGCCCGCGTCACCGACGTGCTGCCCGGCCTGCGCAGCGACCTCGAGGACCTGGTCCGCATCGAGTCCGTGAGCGCCGACCCCGCCCGCGCCGGCGAGGTACGCCGCAGCGCCGAGGCCGTGCGCGCGCTGCTGGCCGCGGAGGGCATGGACACCGAGGTGGTGAGCATCGACGGTGGCGCGCCCGCGGTGATCGGGCACAAGGCCGGCCCGGCGGGTGCGCCGACGGTGCTGCTCTACGCCCACCACGACGTGCAGCCCGAGAACGACCACGCCGACTGGGACTCCCCGCCGTTCGAGCCCACCGAGCGCGACTCCCCGAGCGGGCGCCGGCTCTTCGCCCGTGGCGCGGCCGACGACAAGGCCGGCATCGTGGCCCACCTGGGCGCGCTGCGGGTCTTCGGCGACGACCTGCCGGTCAGCGTCACCGTCTTCGTCGAGGGTGAGGAGGAGGTCGGCTCCGAGACCCTCCCGGCGCTGCTCGCGGCCCACCAGGAGCGGCTGCGCGCCGACGTGATCGTGATCGCCGACTCCGGCAACTGGGACGTCGGCGTCCCGGCGCTGACCACCAGCCTGCGCGGCCTGGTGCGCGCCGACGTCGAGGTGCGCACGCTGACCCACGCGGTGCACTCGGGCATGTGGGGCGGGCTGGTGCCCGACGCGCTGATGACGCTGAGCAGGCTGGTCGCGACCCTGCACGACGACGAGGGCGACGTGGCGATCGCCGGTCTGCACGCCGGCCCCGCGGCCGACGTGGACTACCCCGAGGAGCGGCTGCGTGCCGAGTCCGGCGCCGCCCCCGGTACCCACTGGATCGGCAGCGGCTCCGCCGTCGAGCGGCTGTGGACCAAGCCCGCGCTGAGCATCACCGGCCTCGACGCCCCGAAGGTCGAGGGCTCCAGCAACACCCTGGTGCCCGCGGCGCGGGCCCGGATCTCGCTGCGCATCGCCCCCGGCGACACCGCCGAGAACGCCGTCGCCCGGCTCCGCGAGCACCTCGACCAGCACGTCGCCTGGGGTGCGGAGCTGAGCGTGACGATCGTCGACACCGGGGAGGCCACCCGGATCGACGCCACCGGCCCGGCATACGACGCGGCCCGTGCGGCCTTCGCGGAGGCCTGGGACGGCACCCGGCCGATCGACATGGGTGTGGGCGGCTCCATCCCGTTCATCGCCGAGTTCCTCGAGTCGTTCCCGCGGGCCAGCGTGCTCGTGACCGGCGTCGAGGACCCCGACACCCGTGCGCACGGCGCCAACGAGGGTCTGCACCTGGCCGAGTTCGAGCGGGTGGTGCTCGCCGAGACGCTGCTGCTCGCCCGGCTCGCGGAGGCCGGCGCGCCCACGGACTGAGATGCCCCGGCGGGTAAAAATCCGTCCGTCTGACAGGACCGAACCCCAGATGTGCGTGAGTGCACTCACACACGGGTAGTGAGGGTCGACCGGCCACGGTCGGCCCGCCATCCACCACATCGGGAGTTCTCGGGACATGACAGCCTCGCCAGACGCAGGAACCAACCAGCCGCCCCCAGCCGCCGACGGACCCGCGCCAGGAGTGGCCCGCCGCTCGTTCCTGGGCTACGTCATCGGCGGCACCACGCTCGTCGCCGCCGCCGATCTCGCGATGGCCCGCCCTGCCCGCGCGGCCGCGGTGCCCTCGCTGCCCCAGGTGCCCGAGCTCTACGACCTCGAGGACCTGCAGAGCGACGCCGCGCTGCCGACCTCGCAGCTGATCACCATCGAGGTGCACGAGGACGGCACGGCCTCCTTCGCGCTGCCGCGCATGGAGGTCGGGCAGGGCATCACCACCTCGACCGCGATGATCATCGCCGAGGAGCTGGACCTGCCGGTCGACAAGGTGCGGGTCAGCCTCGCGCCGGCGCGCCCCGAGCTGGTCTTCAACCAGCTCACCGGCGGCTCCAACTCCACCGTGTCGACCTACACCCCGATCCGCGTGGCCGCCGCCATCGCCCGCGGCGCGCTGCTCGAGGCCGCCGCGCTCCAGCTCGGCTACGCCGTCGAACGGCTGACCTCCAAGGACGGGGTCGTCCTGGGCCCCGGCGGCGAGGCCCTGTCGTACGGCGCCCTGGCCGGCGCCGCGGCGAGCCCGACGACCAAGCAGGTCGACGTGCAGCTCAAGGAGCCCGGCCAGTTCACCCGCATCGGTCGGGCCCGCAACCGCGACGACGCCCGTCTGGCGGTGACCGGGCAGAAGGAGTTCACGCTCGACCTGGAGGTCCCGGGGGCGCTGCCCACGATGCTGTGCCGCCCGCCGACGCTCAACGGCTCGCCGAAGAAGCTGCGCAACACCAAGAAGATCCTGCGGATGCCGGGCGTGAAGAACGTCGCGGTCGTCGACACCGGGGTCGCCGTGCGCGCGAAGACCTTCGGGCAGTGCATCGACGCGATCCGCGCCATGGACGTGGTGTGGAACCCGGGGCCGGTCGAGGGCGAGTCGGACCAGACGATCATGGCCCGGCTCAAGAAGGCCGAGCTGCCGCTGGCGGTGCCGGCGGTGCCGCTGCTGGCCGAGACCGTCGAGGAGCGCTTCGAGTTCATGTTCCGCTCCAGCGCCGCGCTGGAGCCCAACTGCGCCATCGCCGACGTGCGCGCGGACTCGGCCGAGATCTGGGCGGGGTTGAAGGTGCCGATCCTGGCCCAGCAGAACATCGCCCAGGAGCTCGGCATGAGCCAGGACCAGGTGCAGGTCAACGTCATCACCGGCGGCGGCTCCTTCGGGCACAAGCTCTTCAGCGACGCCGCCATCGAGGCGGCGAAGGTGTCCCAGGCGATGGGCAAGCCGGTCAAGCTGATGTGGCACCGCGCCGACGAGCCACGCCAGGGCCGGCTGCACCCGATGGTCACCTCCCGGATCCGGGCCACCGTGCTGGCCGGGGAGGTGCTCACCTTCGAGCAGCGCAACACCAGCGTGGTCACCGACTTCAGCCACGGCCTCGGCGAGATCATCACCTCGACCATCGACGAGGCGCCCACCGAGGTCGGCCGCCGGCTCGGCGGGATGGGCTTCTCGCAGACGATCTTCACCCTCACCCAGGAGCTCGGCTACAACTTCGGGGCCGTCACCCAGCTGCTGAATGAGACCGACGACCGGTTCAACACCGGGTCGATGCGCAACATCTACTCGCCCGACACCCGGGTCGCGGTCGAGCTGGTGGTGGACCGGCTGGCCGCCAAGGTCGGGCTGGACCCGTTGGAGTTCCGGCTCAAGCACGCCAAGAGCCCCAAGGTGCGCAAGGCGCTGGAGAAGGTCGCCGAGGAGGGCGACTGGGGCCGGAAGATGCCGCAGGGCATGGCGCAGGGCATCTCGATCCACCAGGAGTACAAGGGCGCCACCGCCTGCCTGGTCGAGATCGACGTGCGCCCCGAGACGGTCAACCGCACGATCCGCAACGCCGTCACCGGTCCGCGGGTCACCCGGGCGACGTTCGCCGTCGACGCCGGGCTGGTCATCAACCCGCGAGGTCTCCAGGCCCAGATGATGGGCGGCTTCTCCGACGGGCTGGCCCTCACCCTGACCAGCAGCGTGCACTTGCGCGACGGGCACTTCATCGAGGCCAGCTGGGACAACTACTACTACACCCGGCAGTGGAACATCCCGCCCCGCTTCGACTGCTTCGTGCTGCCCTCCGACGACCAGCTGCCGGGCGGTGCCGGCGAGGCCGGCGTCGCCGCGTCGGCCGCTGCGGTGGCCTGCGCCTACACCCGGGCCACCGGCACGATGCCGACCCGCTTCCCCATCAACCACGGCCGGGTCACCTTCAAGCCCAAGTCGTTCGTGCCGTCGGTCCCGAAGTCGCCGACCAACGGCCTCAAGTTCACCTACTAGGAGAGGCCGACATGCCCAAGCAGACCTTCATCCTCAACGGCAAGCCGGTCACCGTGAACGTCAACGACGACGTCCGGGTGCTCTGGGTCCTGCGCGACCTCCTCGGGGTCACCGGACCGAAGTACGGGTGCGGCATCAACGTGTGCAAGGCGTGCACGTCGCACATCAACGGCAAGGCCTTCAACCCCTGCTCGGTCCGGGTCGGTGACCTGGGCCGCGGCGACGAGGTCACCACCATCGAGGGGCTCCCCGACACGGTCGGCGGCGACCTGCACCCGATGCAGGAGGCGTGGATCGACCGCGACGTCCCGCAGTGCGGCTACTGCCAGCCGGGCCAGATCATGGCCGCGGTGGCGCTGGTGCGGAAGGTGCGTCGGGAGGGACGTGAGATCGGCGAGGCCGACCTCGACACCATCCGCAACATCTGCCGGTGCGGCACCTACACCCGCATCCGCGAGGCCGTCGTCCAGGGGGCGCGCGGGATGGCCTGACGCCGGGTCGCTACGCGGTCTGCTCGGAGGCCGGGGGCGTCGTGGGCAGCGTGAGCGTGAAGACGCTGCCCACGCCCGGTGTGGAGTCGACCGCGACGTGCCCGCCCAGGCGGCGTACGACGCGCTCGACGATCGCCAGCCCCAGGCCGGTGCCGGGCAGGCCGGACGCGGCCGGATCGGCGGAGCGGAAGAACTCCTCGAAGAGGTGCTGCTGCTCCACCGCGTCGATCCCGATGCCGTGGTCGACGACCCGCAGCTGCGTGCGCCCTCCCTCGGGTGCGGACAGGTGCACCTCGACGCCGCCGCCGTCGCGGGAGTACTTCACGGCGTTGCTGACCAGGTTGACCACCATCCGCTCGAGGTCGGTCGGCTCGGCGGTCAGCAGCACCGGGTCGTCAGGGACGTGCACCGTCACCCGGACGTCCCGGGCGTCGGCCAGCACGGCCAGTCCCTCGACCGCCTCGGCGACGGCGGTGCGCAGGTCGGACGGGGTCGCCAGCGCCGGGTCGGCCTCCTCGGCGACCCGGGCCAGGGTGAGCAGGTCGGCGACGATGGCGTCGAGGCGTCGGGTGGCCCGCCCGATGCCGTGCAGCGCGCGGTCGACCTGCGGCGTCGTCGACGGCCCCTCGGCGAGGAAGTCCTCCAGCATGTCGAGGTAGCCGCCGGCCGCCGCCAGCGGGTTCTTCAGCTCGTGGGCCATCGTCCCGATGAGCTGCTGCCGGTACGCCGCAGCCTGCCGCTCTCGCTCGAAGCTGCGGGCGTTCAGCACGGCCCGGCCCAGGTCGTGGCCGATGTCGAGCGCGGCGCTGGCCTCCTCGTCGGACCAGTCGCCGCGGTCGCGCCGGAACATCACCAACCGGCCGACGCACTCCGAGCCGGCGCCGAGCGGGGTCAGCAGCAGCGAGGTGTCGCCCTGGGTGTGCAGACCGTCGAGCAGCACCGCGTGCTCCTCGGCGCTCAGCAGCGCCGGGGCGGCGCGGTGGTGGGAGACGATCGCGACCCGCTGCTCGCCCCAGCAGCGTTCGGCGAGCAGTCGCGCCTGGAGCGAGACCTCGTCCAGCCCGTCGGTGTCCTCCCCGGCGAGCAGCCGCACCCGGACGTCGTCGACCCCGAAGCCCTCGCGCACCGTGTCGATGGCGGTCTCGAGCAGGTGGGCCAGGTCGAGGTCGGCGGTGGCGCTGCGCACCACCCGCCGGGCCGCGTCGGCGAGCCGCACCTGCTCGGTCAGGCGCCCGTGCTCGAGGGCCTCGATCATGGCGCGGTTGGCCCGCTCCGCGTGCTGCTCCAGCCGGTGCCGCTGCTCGGGGCCGGGTCGGCGCCCGTCGACGGGGAGGTCGACCCAGACGATGCCCTGCAGGACGTCGTCGAGGTCGACGAGCGGGGCCATCAACAGGTCGCAGGGCTGCCAGCCGTCGGGATCCTCGGGCCGGGGCTCGGAGCCGACCCAGATGTGGTCCATCAGCTCGACGGCCTCCCCGTGCGGCAGGAACCGCAACCGGCCCCACCGCTGTGCCCGCTCGAGCATCTCCATCGCCACCGGCGTCGGTGTGACGTCGCCGGTGAGGGTGTCGCGCGCGTCGTCGTTGCCGTCGACCACGACGAACTCGAGCTCGTCGCTCTCCCGGAACAGGCTGACCGCCGAGAGACGGAACCCGCCGGCGCGCGCCATCTCCGCTGCGATGTCGCCGAGGATCCGGGCCAGCTCGGAGGGGCCACCACCGCGGATCGCGTGCATCGGCGGGCGGACCGGAGCCGGCACGACGGGGGCAGGAGCACCAGCCGGACCAGCAGCCGGGTCGGCCGCAGGACCGGCAGGGACGGCGGTGCGCGAGGGCGGGGTCACGGGCGGCTCCGGCGGTGGGGGCACGGGCCAGGTGCGCGACGACCCGCGGAACCCGATCCTAGGCCCGATGGCGGCGGCGCGTGCCGGGTTCGCGGGACGGGGCTCAGCAGGCGGCGGGGAGCCGGACCCGGAAGGTGCTGCCCTCCCCGAGCCGGGACTCCACCTCGGTGCGGCCCCCGTGCCGCACAGCGATGCGGTGCACGATGTTGAGGCCCAGGCCGGTGCCGGGCTCGGCCAGCGCCACCGGGTTGGTGGAGCGGAAGAACTCCTGGAACAGCTGTGCCTGGTCCGCCTCGGAGATCCCCAGGCCGGTGTCGGTGCACTCGAGCACCACCTCGTGGCCCTCGACGGCCAGGCACAGCGTGATGGTGCCGCCCGCGGGGGTGTACTTGCAGGCGTTGCTGACCAGGTTGGTGACCAGGCGCTCGATCTCCTCCGCCTCGGCCATCGCGACGACCGGGCGGCGGGGGGCCTCGACGACGACGTCGAGGCCCTTCTCGTCCAGGGCGTAGGCCAGGAGCGCGAGCACGTCGGCGACCACCGAGCCGACGTCGACGCGGGTCGGGACCACCGGTCGGTCCGGGTCGCCCACCCGCGCCAGCAGCAGCAGGTCCTCCACCACCCGGGTCATCCGGTGGGCACCGCGCCCGATCGTGGCCACCGAGGGGCCGACGCTGCGGGCCAGCTCCGGCGGCATGTCCTGCACCAGGTCCTCGAGGACCTCCACGTGGCCGAGGACGGCCGTCAGCGGGTTCTTCAGCTCGTGGGAGACGGTCGCGATGAGGCGTCCCTTGTAGGAGTCGATGGCCCGCAGCTCGGCCACCAGCCGCTGCTCGCGCTCGAAGGAGCGGGCGTTGAGCACGACGCGACCCAGGTCGTGGCCGATGTCGAGCGCGGCCGCGCGCTCGGTGGCCGACCAGTCGGGCGCGTCCACCGGCCGGGTCAGGACCAGGTTGCCCAGCGCCTCGGGCCCGGCCCCGATCGGCACCAGGAGCAGCGAGCCGACCGCGATCGACTCCAGGAACGCGAGGCTCTCCTGGGCGTCGACGTGGGAGAGCGCGGAGGCGGAGGCGGGGGCGTGGTGCGGCGAGAGCACCTGGGCCTGCTGCAGCAGCCAGGCCGCGCGCGCCACCCGTTCGGCGACCCGCACCAGCCGCCCCGGCAGGCGCACCTCGGTGTCGTCGAGGGCGACCACGCGCCCGGTGCCGTGCCCGTCACCGTCGAAGAGCTGCAGCCAGGCGCCCACGGCACGGAACCCCTGCATCAACGCATCGGCGCTGGCCCCGAGGACCTCGTCGATCCCGAGGTCGGCCGGCGCGTTCCGCACGATCTGGCGTGCCGCCGAGGCCAGGCGGACCTGCTCGGCGAGCTCCTCGCGCTCGAGGGCGAGGACCGCGGCCCGGGCGGCCTGCTCGGCGTACGCCGCCAGCACCCGCTGCTGCTCCGGGCCCGGTCGCCGCCCGTCCTCGGGCAGGTCCAGCGACAGCAGGCCCAGCAGCTCGCCGTCGCGCCCGTAGAGGGGCGCGCACAGGGCGTCCATGGGGTGCCAGGCGTCCGGGCCCTGAGCCGCCTCGATGTCGGGGACCCAGCCCCACATCTCGGCGTCGCCGGGCATGGCCTCGTGCGGCACGAAGCGCAGCGGGCCCCAGTGCTCGGCGACCTCGAGCTCGCCCAGGATCGTCGTGAGCGGCGTCCGGGAGCCCAACAGCTGCTCGCGGGCACCGTCGTCGCCGACGACCGCCACCATCTCCAGCTCGTCGCCGCGGACCAGCCCCACCGCGGCGACCCGGAAGCCGACCATGCGGGTGACGCCCTCGACGAGCAGCTCGAGCACGTCGGTCCCCGGAGGAGCCGGTTCCACGCCCGGCCAGGCTCGCTCGGTCACAGCTCCCCGTCCGGTGTGCGCGTCTCGGTCAGCCTCCCCCCGAGGGCCGGGCCCAATCCTAGGCGGAGGTCCGCGCCTCGGGAGGCGAATCGGTGAGGGATGGCCGGGACCGTAGACTGTGGGCCGTGCCCTTCCAGAGCAGCGGCAGCACCCGTCAAGGCGGAGACGGGCGACTGACCGACGCCCTCGACCCGCAGGACCAGGGTCCCCAGGACGCCTGCGGCGTCTTCGGTGTCTGGGCCCCCGGTGAGGACGTCTCGAAGCTGACCTACTTCGGTCTCTACGCGTTGCAGCACCGCGGCCAGGAGTCCGCCGGCATCGCCGTCAGCAACGGCCGCCAGATCCTGGTCTACAAGGACATGGGCCTGGTCTCGCAGGTCTTCGACGAGACCACCCTCGCCTCCCTCAAGGGCCACCTCGCCGTCGGGCACTGCCGCTACTCCACCACCGGTGCGAGCACCTGGGAGAACGCGCAGCCGACCTTCCGGCCCACGCCGGACGGCTCCATCGCCCTGGGCCACAACGGCAACCTGATCAACACCGCCGAGCTGGCCGAGGCGGTCGCCGCGCTGCCCGGACCCGACGGTGAGCTCGAGCTGCAGCGCCCGGTGGAGACGTCGACCAACGACACCAGCCTGGTCACGGCCCTGCTGGCCCACCACCCGGACTCCACGCTGGAGGAGCGGGCGCTCGAGGTGCTCCCGATGCTGCGCGGCGCCTACTGCTTCGTGTGGATGAACGAGGGCACCCTGTACGCCGCCCGCGACCCGCAGGGCATCCGCCCGCTGGTCCTGGGTCGCCTCGACCGCGGCTGGGTGGTCGCCTCGGAGGACGCCGCCCTGGCCACCATCGGCGCCAGCCGGGTGCGCGAGGTCGAGCCCGGCGAGATGCTCGTCATCGACGGCGACGGGCTGCGCTCGCACACCTTCGCCGAGCCGGAGCGCAAGGGCTGCGTGTTCGAGTACGTCTACCTGGCCCGCCCCGACGCCACCATCGCCAACCGGTCGGTCCACGAGGCGCGGGTCGAGATGGGCCGCGAGCTCGCGCGCCAGTTCCCCGTCGACGCCGACATGGTGATGCCGGTGCCGGAGTCGGGGACGCCGGCCGCCGCCGGCTACGCCGAGGAGTCCGGCATCCCCTTCGGGCAGGGCTTCGTCAAGAACGCCTACGTCGGACGCACCTTCATTCAGCCCAGCCAGACGCTGCGCCAGCTCGGCCTGCGCCTCAAGCTCAACGCCCTCGAGCACCAGATCCGCGGCCGCAGGCTCGTGGTGGTCGACGACTCGATCGTGCGCGGAAACACCCAGCGCGCCCAGGTGCGGATGCTGCGCGAGGCGGGCGCCCTCGAGGTGCACGTGCGGATCTCCTCGCCGCCGGTGCGCTGGCCCTGCTTCTACGGCATCGACTTCGCCACCCGCGCCGAGCTGATCGCCAACGGCATCGACACCGACGAGATCGCCGCCAGCGTCGGCGCCGACAGCCTGGGCTACATCTCGCTCGAGGGCATGATCGCCTCGACCGGGCAGCCCACGTCCTCGCTGTGCACGGCCTGCTTCACCGGGGAGTACCCCGTCGAGCTGCCCGACGAGTCGCTGCTCGGCAAGCACCTGCTCGAGGCGAGCCTCAGCTCGCCCGCCCTGGGCCGTGCGCTGCCCGTCCTGAACAACCCGTGAGCGGCCAGGAGGCCTGACGTGACCGAGACCAACGCCTACGCCCGCGCCGGTGTGAACATCGAGGCCGCCGACACGGCCATCGAGCTCATGAAGGGCTGGGTCGCCCGGGCCTCGCGTCCCGAGGTCATCGGCGGGCTCGGCGGGTTCGCCGGACTCTTCGACGCCTCCGCGCTGACCCGCTACACGCGGCCGCTGCTGGCGACCTCCACCGACGGGGTCGGCACCAAGGTCGCCATCGCGCAGGCGATGGACGTCCACGACACCATCGGTCGCGACCTCGTCGGCATGGTCGTCGACGACCTCGTCGTCTGTGGCGCCGAGCCGCTCTTCATGACCGACTACATCGCCACCGGCCGGGTCGTCCCCGAGCGGATCGCCGCGATCGTCAAGGGCATCGCCGAGGGCTGCCTCGAGGCCGGCTGCGCGCTGGTCGGCGGCGAGACCGCCGAGCACCCCGGGCTGCTGGCCCCCGACGAGTACGACGTCGCCGGCGCCACGACCGGTGTCGTGGAGGCCGACCGCCTCCTGGGGCCGGCGCGCGTGCGCCCCGGGGACGTGGTGCTGGCCATGGAGGCCAGCGGCCTGCACTCCAACGGCTACTCGCTGGTGCGCCACGTGCTGCTCGCCCCGCCCGACCGGGGCGGTGCCGGGTGGGCGCTGGACCGCGACGTGCCCGAGCTCGGCCGGACCCTGGGCGAGGAGCTCCTCGAGCCGACCCGCATCTACGCCAAGGCCTGCCTCGACCTGGCCGCCCGCACCGGGGTGCACGCCATGTCGCACGTCACCGGTGGCGGTCTGGCCGCCAACCTGGAGCGGGTGATGCCCGCCGAGCTGGTCGCCACGCTCGACCGCGCCACGTGGACCCCGCAGCCGGTCTTCGACCTGGTCCGCCAGGTCGGGTCGGTGTCCCAGCCCGACCTCGAGGCCACCTTGAACTGCGGCGTCGGCATGGTGGCGCTGCTGCCCGCCGACGACGTCGACACCGCGGTGGCGGTGCTCGCCGGGCACGGCGTACGGGCCTGGGTGGCGGGCGAGGTGCGTGCCTCCGCGGACCGTGGTGGACGCGTCGACCTGGTGGGCCAGCACCCCGGTTGGTGAGCCCCACAGCCCGGTGGGAGGCCCGGGTGTGCGAGATCGACCCCTCAACAGGTAGCGTTGCACTCACGAGAGTTGAGAGACCGCCCGGGAGCCACAGAGCCCCGGCCAAGCGTGCAAGGGGGCTAACCCTATGGGGCGCGGCCGAGCTAAGGCCAAGCAGACGAAGGTCGCTCGCGACCTGAAGTACCGCACTCACGAGACGGACTTCGGGGCGCTGGCCCGTGAACTGCATGGCAGCGATGATGGCAACGACACCGAGCGTGTCGAAGAGTCGGATGACGGGCCGGGTTACGACCCGCGCCGTGACTGACACCTGAGGCCTTCGGGCCCTTGAGCAGTTTCCCCGGGTACCCGGGGATTCCGTAGGCGTTGGGGTGTTGCATCACCCCAACGCCTACGGTTCTACCTGCACGCCTCGCCGCGGCCCCGGTCCTCCGGGCGGGCGCGTCGTGCAGGTCGCGTCGACGTCGTCCACAGGCGGCGACGCCGCAGGTGTCGGGCTCCCGAGCAGGGGCACAACGCCCTCATGGGACCCAACGACCTCAGCCGACGCCGCGACCACGACGCACGCCAGACGCCGATCCGGCTGCGCCGCGAGCTGTGCGAGAGCGGCATGTCGGACGCCAACATCCGCCACGAGGTGCATGCGGGTCGACTGACCCGGGTGCGCCACGGTGCCTATGTGGACACCGCTGCCTGGGAGGCCCTCACCGGCGACGGGCGGCACGAGGTGCTGACGCGCGCCGTGCTGCGCCAGGCGCGTGCCCCGGTGGTGGTCTCGCACACCTCGGCGCTGCCGTTGTACGCCGCGCCCACCTGGGGGATGGACCTCAGCGAGGTGCACGTGACCCGGTGCGACGCGAAGGCGGGTCGCCACGACGCGGGCACGGTCCAGCACTGCGGGCTGGTCCGCGAGGGGGACGTGGAGACCCACCACGGGGTCCCGGTGATGTCGCCGACCCGGGTGGCGCTCGAGGTGACCACCGTCGCGGAGCGCACGCCCGCCCTCGTGGTCGTCAACGACCTGCTGCACCGCGGGCTCACGACCCAGGAGCAGCTCGAGGAGCGCTACGCAGCCGGCATCGAGCAGTGGGCCCACACGCTCGCGACGGACCTCGTGCTCCGTCTGGCCAACCCGGCGTGCGAGTCGGTGGCCGAGAGCCGCGCCTGGGCGTTCTTCTTCGAGCAGCACCTCCCACGACCCGAGGCGCAGTACCCGGTCACGGGCCCGGGCGGTGAGCTGGTGGCCCGGCTCGACTTCGCGTGGCCGGAGCTCAAGGTGTGGGTCGAGATCGACGGCAAGGTCAAGTACCTGCAGCCGTGGCGGCCCGGTCAGAGCGCCGAGGACGTGGTGATCGCCGAGAAGCTGCGGGAGGACCGGGTGCGCGAGCTGACCGGCTGGCGCTGCATCCGGATCACCTGGGACGACCTGGCCCACCCCGAGCGCCTCGCGGCCCGGCTGCGTGCCGCCCTGTTCCCCGCCGGCGGCTGGGTCGCCTGACCCGACCCACGACCCGGCGTACGACGCCGCGGTGGGCTGCGCCGTCGTACGGACCGAGGCGTGGGAGTGAACCTGTAGGCGTTGGGGGGTTGCATCACCCCAACGCCTACGGTTTCCCCGGGTACCCGGGGAATCCGCAGACCGGCCTCAGCCCACCCAGATCGAGCGCAACCGCCCGACGTCGCGCATCCGGACCTCGGCGATCCGGTCGGCGGCGAGGGCGGGGGAGATGTGCTCGGCCTCGGCGTGGGCGAGGATCGCGAGGGTGGTGTCGAAGATGGCGGTGGCACGCTGGTGGGCGCGGTCGAAGCTGAACCCGGCGGGGTCGAGCTCGTCGGCGACCTGGATCAGCCCGCCGGCGTTGACGCAGTAGTCGGGGGCGTAGACGATGCCGCGGTCGGTCAGCGCCTTCTCCACACCCGGGTGGGCCAGCTGGTTGTTGGCGGCGCCGCAGACCACCCGGGCGGCCAGCACGTCGACGACGGCGTCGGAGATCGCCCCGCCCATGGCGCAGGGCGCGTAGACGTCGAGCGCCGAGGTCACGAGCTCCTCGGTGGAGGTCACGGCTCGGACCCCGGGGTGCGCGGCCAGCACGGCGTCGACGGCGGGGCCGTGCACGTCGGTGACGACCACGTCGGCGCCGTCCTCGACGAGGTGGCGCACCAGGTGGTGGCCGACCTTGCCGACGCCGGCGACACCGACGGTGCGCCCCGACAGCGTCGGCTCGCCCCACGCGACCTGGGCGGCGGCCCGCATCCCCTGGAAGACGCCGTACGCCGTGAGCACCGAGCTGTCGCCAGCGCCGCCGTGCGCGACCGTGCGACCGGTGACGTAGTCGCACTCACGGGCGATGTCGTCCATGTCGACCGAGCAGGTGCCGATGTCGCAGGCGGTGCGGTAGCGCCCGCCGAGGGTCTGCACGAAGCGGCCGTAGGCCCGCAGCAGGGCCTCGGACTTCACCGTGGCCGGGTCGCCGATGATGACGGCCTTCCCGCCGCCGAGGTCGAGCCCGGCGAGCGCGGCCTTGTAGGACATGCCGCGGGACAGGTCGAGCACGTCGCGCACCGCGTCGTCGGTGCTGGCGTAGGGGTAGAAGCGGGTGCCGCCGAGCGCCGGGCCCAGGGCGGTCGAGTGGATCGCGATGATGGCGCGCAACCCGGTGGCGGGGTCGTTCGCGAACACGACCTGCTCGTGCTCGGCGCCGAGCTCGAAGACGTCGACGGAGGTGCTGGGCAGGTGGTGGGGCACGGACATGGTGAGCCGCTTTCTCGTCGGGGCCACGGGGGTGGTGTGGCGGTCGGTGGTGAGGCCGGCAGGGGTGACGCAGGTCTCATCCACCAGCCTACGTCGCGGGGTCGGCCTCCAGGACGATCAGGTCCCCGTGGCTGCCGTAGCCGACCACCCGGCCGCCGACGCCGCGTCCGTTGAAGGTGATCATCAGCCACCGCCCGTCGGGCAGCGCGGCCAGCGTCGGCCACGGGATGTTGGTCGAGTACGGCGCGTCCAGCACCCCGGTCCCGCGCAGGTCGAGGTCGAGCACGGGGTACTGCTCGCGGTGCCGACGGGGCCCGTCGCGCCCGTCGCTGGCCAGCACCCGCCACCCGCCGGCCCAGTGCACCAGCGTGGTGCCCTCGGTGGCCCGCCGCTCCGGGGCCGCCGCCCGCAGCGCGAGGTCGTCGAGGGTCGGCCCGCCGGCGAGCACCGGGTGGAAGTCGAAGAACCTGCGGGCGCTGACGTAGCCGACCAGCCACTGCGGCCCGTCGCCGAGGTCGGCGCGCACCAGGTGCGGGTCCCACACGCCCACGGAGCTGAACCCGTCGGTCGGCAGCGGCAGCGGTGCGGTGTCGAGCACGTGCCGGCCGTGCAGCAGGTCGGCCCGGGAGCGCGCCAGCGTGACGGCCACCGTCGCGTCGGGGTCGGTGCGCTCGAAGTCGCCCCACGTGCTGGTGGCCACCAGCCAGTCGTCGTCGTCGCGCACCAGGTGCGTGGCGTGGTCGCCGAAGACCCCGGGGCGGTCCGGCCGGCGGAAGAACAGGTCAGCGGTGTGGGTGAGCCGGTGGCCGTCGAGCTCGAGGCGCCACACGGAGGTGTGCGCGGTCCCGAAGAACCCCGGACCGGCGCTCGTCGCGGTGAGCCACAGGTGCGTCCCGGGCGCCCCGGGACCGGCGGCGTACGGCGTGCCGTCGGCGTGCGTGACCAGCCTCAGGTCGCGCAGCCCGAGCTGGCCGAAGCCTCCGGCGCGCAGGCCGTGCACGACACCGGTGTGCGCGACCTCCAGGGCGGCCAGCCAGGACTCGTCGCGCGACCGCTGTCCCGCCGCTCCGGTGCCCTCGGCCCCGAGGTCGACGCGGCCGTGGGCGGTCCAGCCGGTGCCGTCGTCGCCGAGCACGACCGCCTCGGTGCCGGTCAGCGTCAGCGCCAGCCGCTCGAGCTCACCGGCGCGACCGGAACGACGGCTCTGGTGCCGGCTGGTGCCGGCGGGGGTGATGACCTCGAGGCCGCACACCCCGTCGTCGTACGTCGCCTCCACCCACAGGTCGTCGGCGCCGAGCCGGAGCCGGACGGGGCCGGTGCCGGCGGGGCGCACCTCGACCGCGGTGCAGGGTGCGGGCTGCGGCAGGGGGTGCCGCGACGCCGCCCCGGGGGCGGGCTCGTCGACCTGGACCAGCCCGGGTGCGACGAGGTCGATCGGGCGCCGCCGGGCGACCTCCTCGAAGCGGCCCGGTGCCGCGGGGTCGGGCGGGCTCAGGGCCGCACCGTCCGGCGCAGCTCCTCGACGGCGCGGGCGACCTCGACCTCCAGCTCGGTGAGCATCCCGTCGGCGTCGTCGGTCCGCCCGGCGTGCGCGTGCGCCTCGAGGGCCGCGGCGACCGCGGAGACACGGGGCAGCCCCAGGTTGAGGGCGCTGCCCTTGACCAGGTGGGAGGCGGTGAAGGCGCGGTTGGCGTCGCGGGCCTCGACCGCGTCGCGGATGCCGGTGACCTGCGCGTCGATGCGCGAGGAGAACGAGCGCGCGGTGCGGTCGAAGAAGCTGGTGCCGTCCTTGACCAGCTCGTCGAGGATCCGGCGGCGCGCCAGGTCGATGACCGGCAGGTCCTCGGAGGCGGCGACCACCGGGCCGGAGGCCGGCTCGAACGCGGGCTCGACAGCGGGCTCGACAGCGGGCTCGCTGGCCGTGTCCCCGGTGGTGTCACCGGGCGCGAGCGCCGCAGGGGCGGGGGCCGGGTCGTTGGTCCAGCGTCGCACCACGTCCTCGAGCGCCGTCGGGTCGACCGGCTTGGTCAGGAAGTCGTCCATCCCGGACTCGAGGCACCGCTCCCGCTCGCCCTCGAGGGCGGAGGCCGTCATCGCGATGATGGGCACCCGCTGGTCGTGCGGCTCGCGGGCGCGGATCACCTCGGTGGCCTCGAACCCGTCCATGGTGGGCATCCGGCAGTCCATCAGCACCAGGGAGTAGCCGTGCTCGCCCCGCAGCGCCTCGACGGCCGCGAGCCCGTCGTCGGCGACGTCGACGTGCAGACCCAGGGACTCCAGCAGCCCGGTGGCCACGAGCTGGTTCACGGGGTTGTCCTCGACGACGAGGACCGAGAGGTCCAGGGAGGGCACCACGACGCGGCGCAGCGTGCGGTGCACGGGCTCGTGGGCGCGCCCGGTGGCTGCGATCAGGGCGTCGTACAGCTCGGCGTGCCGCACCGGCTTGTTGAGGGTCGTGACGATGCCGGCCGCCCTGGCGTCGCGGGGGCTCACCGCCTGGTCGGAGGTCAGCAGCAGCATCCGGACGTCGGCGATGTCCGGGTCGTGGTGGATGATCCGGGCCAGCTCCAGCCCGTCGATGCGGGGCAGCACCAGGTCGAGCAGGGCGACGGTGAACGGGGCCCCGGCCTCCTGGGCCTCGCGCAGCGCTGCGAGCGCCTCGGCCGGGGTCGAGACGGCCACCGGGCGCAGCTGCCACGCCGCGAGCTGCTCGGTGAGGATGAACCGGTTGGTCTCGTTGTCGTCGACCACGAGCACCCGCTCGTCGCGCAGCGACCGGGTCCGGGGGTCGGGGCGACGCAGCGTGGCGGTGGTGGGCTCCAGGACGGCGGTGAACGAGAACGTGCTGCCCTCGCCGGGCACGCTGGCCACCTGGATGCGACCCTGCATCGCCTCGACGAGCTGCTGGGAGATGGCCAGGCCCAGACCGGTGCCGCCGTGCCGTCGGGTGGTGGAGAGGTCGGCCTGGGTGAAGGCGTCGAAGAGGCCGGCCTGGGCCTCGGGCGCGATCCCCACGCCGGTGTCGGAGACGTCGACGCCCAGCAGCACGGCGTGCTCGTCGCTGCGCTCGACCCGCGCACGGATGGTGACCTCGCCGCGCTCGGTGAACTTCACGGCGTTGGAGCCGAGGTTGGTCAGGACCTGCCCGAGACGCGTCGGGTCGCCGCGCAGGAACTCCGGCACGTCGGGGTGGCAGGACACGACGAGCTCGAGGCCCTTCTCGTGCGCCGGACCGCTGAGCACGGCGGCGGACTGCTCGAAGACGGTGCGGACGTCGAAGTCGACCTCCTCCAGCTCCAGCTTGCCGGACTCGATCTTCGACAGGTCGAGGATGTCGTTGATGATCGCCAGCAGCGACAGCCCGGCGCTCTGCACACCCGCGGCGAGGCGGTGCTGGTGGTCGTCGAGCTCGGTGCGCAGCAGCAGCTCGTTGAGCCCGATGACGCCGTTCATGGGGGTGCGGATCTCGTGGCTCATCGTCGCCAGGAACTCCGACTTCAGGCGCGAGGCCTCCACCGCGGCGTCCCGCGCCGCGGCCACGGCGACGGCGTCGCGCTCGCGGGTGGCGACGATGCCCAGCTGGTGGGCGATCTGCAGGGCGAGCCGCTGCTCGTCGTCGTCCGCGGCAGCGACCCCCGGTCCGGCCATGGCCTCGAGGACGGCTACGACCTCGTCGCCGGCCCGCACCGGCACGGCCACGACGCGGCGCGTGGCCCCGTCCGGGGCGTCGTACGGCGCGGCCTCGACGCCGACGACCGGCGCCCGGGTGCGCCACGCCTCCCGCGCCAGGCCCGGGTCGGGGGTGCCGGGCGTGCGGTGCCCGAGCTCGGGGTGCAGGAGCGTCAGGACCGGGCCCGCGACACCGACGACCGCTTCCACCTCGTCGTCGCCCGACCCGGCGGGCTCGTCCTGCTCGGCGGTGACCCGGTAGGCCGCCACCGGCTCCCAGTCGGTGTGCTCGAGCAGGGCGGTGCTGACCAGCTCGATCGCCGCTTCCAGGGTGGACGCGCCGTTCGCAGCCGCGGCCAGCTCCTGCAGCAGGTGCATGCGGCGGGTCGCCTCGGTGGCCAGCTGCTGGGTGCGGTGCAGCTCGGTGACGTCGGCGGTCGTGCCACTCATCCGCAGCGGCTGCCCGCTGACGGGGTGCCGGGTGATCCGCCCGCGGCCGTGGATCCAGCGCACCTCGCCGGAGGGTCGGACCGCGCGCGCGTCGAACTGGAAGCTCGAGGCGTCGCCGAAGGTCGCTCGGATGAGCGCGTCGACGCGACCTCGGTCCTCGGCGTGCAGCCGGTCCAGGAAGCCCTGATAGGTCGCGACGTGGTCGGCGGGCTCGATGTCGTAGATGCGGTAGAGCTGGTCGGACCAGGTGACGTCGTCGTTGACGACGTCCCAGCTCCAGCTGCCGATGCCCGAGATCTCCTGGGCCTCGGCGAGCTGGCGCTCGCGCTCGGTGACCTCGAGGAGGAGCCGGTGGGTGTCGTCGCGGGCCGAGCGCCGCGGCGCGGCCTCCGGGGCAGCGCCCGCTCGTGCGGGCTCGGCGGGACCGGGAGACGCGGGGGTGACCCGGTGCAACCACCGGGTGGGGCCGCCGCGGCCGTTGTCGTCGCGCACCGGCGCATAGCTGACCAGCACCGGCACCAGCGTCCCGTCGCCCTGGCGCAGGTGCATCGGGACGTTCTCGCGACCCCGGCTGGCCCGGGCCAGCAGGCCCAGGTGGCGGCGTACGCGGTCGCGGGCGGCGCTCGGGAACGCCTCGTGCGCCGCCATGCCCGTGAGGTCGGCCCCGGGCCGCGCCAACAGCTCGGCGAGACGGGCGTTGGCCCAGACGGTGGTGCCGTCGGGCTCGAGCAGCCACAGGCCGTCGGTGCTCGCGGCCACGAGGGCGCCCCAGGAGACGGGCGCGTCGTCTGCTGCTGCGACCACGTGTCTCCTCCCGGGGGTGCCTGGCTGCGTCGTCCGTGCGCTCACGGGTGCCTGTGTGGTGACAGCGCCACGGTACTCAACACTCGCGGTCCGGTGGGGTGGATCAGGTCAGTGTGACGACCACGCCGACCACGCCGGGCAGGGTGCCCAGGAGCAGCCACGGCGAGAGCACCGGTCGACGGTGGATCGCCAGCCCGGTCGCGACGGCCAGCACACCGAGGATCCCGGCGATGACCTCGAGGCCGATGACGGGCACCAGCTGGTCGCCCTCGACGTACCAGGCCGCGAGCAGCAGCCCGAGGCTCAGGTGCAGGATCGTCGTCCCCGCCAGCACCGACATCACCCACTGCTGCACGCGGCTCAACGAGGCCTTGCTCGGCGGGGGCGGCGGGTTGTCCGGGTCGATGAGGTGGCGGCGGCGTGGGCGGGCGGGGGACTCCGGAGTGGGCATGGTGCCGCCATGGTCCCACGGTCCCGGGGGCGGACCCTCAGCTGGAGGGCTCGGGCACCTTGCAGTCGATCTTCGGGTTCACGCCCGCGTAGTTGAGCGGCCCGGCGATGATGGTGACCGCCGTCGTGCCGGCGCTCTTGCAGCTGACCTCCTGGTCGTCGCCGAAGTAGCCGCGCTGGAACGCCGCTGCCGCCCCGATCACGAGCCAGATGACGATGACGGCTCCGATGATGCCTCGCATGGTCATGCCTCCTCCTGCGCCCGCGGCGCTCGCCCCGAGGTTCTCGTCTCCGGGCGCGGGACGCAACGCACGTGCGGGTGAGGTCGCCCCGGGTGGAGGCGAGCAGCGGCCGGGGCGTGCGGCGCGGCGCCGGTGGTGCAGATGTGACCGAAGGGGTGGGCCGCGTGGCGACGCGACAGGGCAGGTTGAACCCGTCACGATCAGGGGCAGGGTCCTGTCCGGGTCCCTGCACCCCCGTCCCGAGGAGGAACCATGAACACTCGCACCATCGCCGTCGCTGCTCTCGTCATCGCAGTCGTGATCCTGCTGTTCCTGCTGCTCTGAGCCACCGGGCCCGGACGAACCACGGGCCCCCACCGACGACGCCGGCTCGACCGGCGGTCTCGGTGGGGGCCCGTGGTCGTTCCGGACCATGCCCGGGCGACAGGCCTCAGGGCGTGGCGCTGGTCGTCCCCGAGCCCGCCGTCCCGGAGGACGCAGCCGCCGACGTGGTCGCGCTCGCCGTCGGGGACGGGGACCCGCTCGGGCTGCCGGACGGGCTGCTCGAGGTCGACGCGGAGGGACTGGCGCTGGGGCTGCTGGTCGCGCTGCCCGAGGGGCTGGTGCTCCCGCTGGCCGAGGGGCCCGAGGTCGGGCCGGCCGATCCGCTGGGGCCCGGGCTCCCGCTGGTCCCGTCGCTGGCCCCGTCGCTGGCCCCGGCACTGGGACTGCCGCTCGCTCCCGGGCTGGGGGAGCCGCTCTCCGCCCCGTCCGGCGTCAACGGCCCCTGCTCGGCCTCCACCACGGCGAGGATCTGCTCCTCGAAGTCGGTGAGCTGGGCCTGGATCTGGTCGAGGGGGACCGAGCCGATGTTGCGGCCGAAGTCGGTGGCCGCGGCCCAGATCTCCTCGATGCGGGCCGTGGACTCCTCGCTGAGCGGTCCGTCGAGGGTGACGAAGAGCTGCACGGCGAGCGAGAACGTCAGGCAGCTCGTGCAGTCGTAGTTGACCGCGACCGAGGTGTTCTGCGGCACCGCGACGTTGGCGTCGCCGACCACGAGGACCACCTGGAAGGCCACCGCCACCGCCGCGCACCGATCGCAGCTGGCAGCGGCGTAGGCCTCGTTGGTGTTGGTCAGCGGCTCGTCGCCGTCGGCCCAGACCAGCGCGAACGCCACCGAGTACGCCGCGGTCTCGTCGGTGGTGTTCGCGGCGAGCGCCTGGTTGTCCCCGGGGTCCGGGGCCAGGGGCTCGTCGAAGGGGAAGATCCAGGTGTCCCCGCCGGCCTGCTCGACGTCGCCGGCCTCGAGGTCCGCATCGAGATCACCGGCCTCGGCGTCGCTGCCGTCCACCGCACTCGGGGCGTCGGCCTCGGCCGGGGCCTCGGAGGGCACCATCACGGCCGCCAGCGTCGGCCGCTCACGGGTGGGTGCCGGCGCGTCGTCGGGCAGGTAGATGGTGCCGCTGCCGCGCGCGCCCACCTGGTAGCCGGCGGGCGGGCGGGCGAGGGCGACGGCATCGGTCAGGGTGCCGCCCTCCCAGGCCTGCACCGGTCGGTAGCGCTCCTCCTGCGGCCACCAGGCCAGGGCCAGCGCAGCCAGGACGGCCAGTGCCACGACGACCGCGAGGCTGCGGCGCACCGGGCGGCCCCGGGTGCGCCGCCACGTCGCCGTCCCGATCTGGCGCACCAGGCGGACGAGCAGGTAGCCGATCGCCAGCACCGGCAGCAGGACCACGACCATCGCCAGCGCGTGCGCCGTCGACTCCAGGAGCGTGGGGTCGCTGGTGCCGCCCAGCATCGCGCGCCGCTGCGCGTCGGCGGAGGCGAGCGCCGTCCCGACGATGCGGGGCAGGGTGAGGACCAGCAGGACCAGCACGCCCAGCAGCACCGGCACCACGGTCAGGACCCACACGGTGACCACCGCGCGTGCCCACGGCTTGAGGGCCCGGGCCTCGGGCTCGGTCTTGCGCCAGGGCACCAGCGCGCGCAGGGTGGGGCCGATGCGCTGGAAGAGGTCGGGCACGCCGGTGAGGTCGGCGAGCACGTGGTAGCCGTCGAAGCGGACCAGGGGCAACAGCTGGCGCAGCATCTGCAGGATCTGGGTGGCGACGACCAGCAGCACGGCGTCGTAGCCGCTGGCCCACCACACGCCCATCGTGGCAACCACGACGATCGCGTTGAAGTACAGCCCGCCGAGGTCGGTGCGCAGCCGCCCCGCTCGACCGAGACGGTAGGAGTCGGTGACGTCGGTGTAGAAGGCGGGCCACACCAGGTAGAGCCCGGCACCCATCACTCCCGGGTCGGCGCCGCCCCGGCGGGCCGCCGCAGCGTGGCCGAACTCGTGGAAGCCGCCCGAGAGGACCGTCACGCCCAGCACCACCAGGAGCAGCCCGGGGCGGGCGAACGCCTCGTGGGTCGCCGAGGCGAGGCCCTTGACGACCAGCACCCAGACGCAGATCGCGGCGAAGCCCAGCACCACCGGCACGCTGATGAGCGGGTGGAAGAGACGGGCGAACGGGGCGGTGATCCGGCGGGTGCGCTCGGGGTCGGTGACGGTGACCTTGAGGCGCAGGGCCAGCAGCGGGTTGCTGCGCCGCAGCACCGGATCGGCGCCGTCGGCGCGCACGGCCAGCCCCAGCTCGCGCAGCTTGTCGACCAGGGTGGCGACGTTGTCGGCGGTGACCGGTCGCCCGGTGGTCGTGTGGACCTCCTCGGCGACCGCCGCGAGGTCGCGGCGGCCGTCGAGGGAGGCGAGCACGGCGTACAGCAGCGGGGTGAGCTGGACGGTCTGCCCGTCCCCGCGGCGGGCGAGCGAGGGTGGGGTCCGGTAGCCCGATCCCTCCATCTCGCCGATGAGCTGGATGCCGTCGGCGCGCCGCAGCCCCTTCGGTGTGTCGGTGAGCGGGGTCTGCGGCGGGTCGGTCTGCTGGGTCACCGGTGTGCCGTCAGGGCTGCTGGATGTCGGAGGACTGGTCGGAGGTGGCCTCGGCCGAGCCCTCGATGCTCTGGTTGATGATCGCGTCCTGCTGGGCGATCGAGACGGCCTCGCTGTCGACCGATCCGACGTTGGCGGCCACGGCGGCGTCGATCGGCGCGGCCACGTTGGCGTTCGCGGCCACCGCGCCGTTGATGGGCGCAGCGATGTTCGCGTCGGCGGCGAGGTCGACGTTGACGTCGAGCAGGTTCCCGTCGGCCAGGTCGGCGGCCGAGGGAGCTCCGCTGGTGACGCCCCCGACCGTGTCCCCAGCCGTCTCGCCCAGTCCGTCGGTGAGCCCGCCGGTCGCGCCGCCCGTGGCGCCGTCGACCGCACCGGTCGCGCCGTCGACGGCGTCGGTGACCCCGCCGGTCGCGTCGGGGGAGGTGGGGGTGGTCGACTCGGCGTCGGTCGGGGAGCCGGCGGCGGTGGTGGCCGGGTCCGTGGTGGCCCCCGCCGCGCTGCCGGAGTCGGGGGCACCGCCCTGTTCGAGCGTGCTGTCCTGGTGGGCGTTGGCCACCGCGTCGGCGTCCACGCTCTGGTTGATGAGGGCGCCCTGATCGGCCATGGCCTGCGCGGTCGAGCCCTCCGAGAGGATGTTGGCGCCCACAGCCGCGTCGATGGGCGCGGCGACGTTGGCGTTCGCGGCGACCCCGAGGTCGATGGGGGCGGCGGCGTCGATCGCCAGGTCGAGATCGGCGTTGAGGTCGAGGATCGAGACGACCTCCTTGTCGGGGAGCGCGGTGCCGGTCTCGGCGGCGAGCTCCTCGTCGGTCAGGCCCTGCGGTGCGCGCTGGTCGCTCATCTACGTCTCCTGTGCTCGGGTGCGGTGACTCGCACATGCCCGCCCCCGCCGGCGCCGAAACGCGTGTGCTCCGACTGCGTCGGGAGTTCACCCCTCGGGGTGCGTCAGTCCGCGTCGACGACGCGTTCGGCCCGGGCGGTGGCCGGCATCATCCGCGAGAGCAGGTCGGCGATCGTGACGACCGTGGGGGCGGCGCCGGTGCGCACCACGAGCGCGATCTGGGTGCCTTCCGCGCGCAGGGTGGAGAGAGCGTCGAGGACGGTCGTGGCGCCCTCGAGGCGCAGGAGGTCGCGCACGAACGGCGCGACCGGGTCGTCGCCAGCGGCGGTGAGGGTGTCGCGGACGTGGACCACGCCGGTGGGCGCCTCCGCGGTGCCGACCAGGATGCGCAGGTGCCCGGTGGCCCGGGCCTGCCCGTGCACCTCGGCGACGCTCGCCCCGGCCGGGACGGTCGCCAGCTCCCGCTCACCCACGACCTCGTCGACGGTGGCCCGGGAGGTCGCCAGCGCCCCCACGAGCTGGGCGGAGGAGCCGGCGTCCAGGTCGCCGGTCTCGGCGGAGTGCCGCACCAGCTCGCGCAGGTCGTCGGCGTCCTGCTCGATCGCGACCTCGGCGACGGGCTCCACCCCGACCCGGCGCACGAGCCGGTTGGCGGCTTCGTTGAGCAGCACCAGCACCGGCCGGAAGACCCACATGAAGCCACGCATCGGCACCGCGAGCAGCGTGGCCGACCGCTCCGGGTGGCTGATCGCCCACGACTTGGGTGCCATCTCGCCGACGACGAGGTGCAGGAAGGTGACCAGCAGCAGCGCGAGCGTGAACGACACCGGGGCCGCGACGTACGTCGGCAGGCCGGTGGCGGCGAGCAGCGGCTCCAGCGCGTGGTCCACGGCGGGCTTGGTCACCGCCCCCAGGGCCAGCGTGCAGGCGGTGATCCCGAGCTGGCTGCCGGCGAGCAGCAGCGGCACCTCCGAGGCGCTGCGCAGCGCCGCGCGGGCGGAGCGGCTGTCGGCCGCGGCGGCCTCGAGCCGGGTGCGGCGCGCGGCGATGACCGCGAACTCGGTCGCGACGAAGAACGCGCTCGCCGCGATGATCGCGATGGTGACGGGGATGGCGGCGAAGCCGGTCATCGGGCCTGCTCCTTCTCGGGGTCCCCGACGTGATCAGGGTGCTCGGCCACGCGCAGCGCGACGGCCAGTTGGGTCGGCACGTGCCGGGCCACCTCGAGCACCTCGACCTCGAGGTGACGCCGGGGCGGGTGGTCGTCGTGGGCCAGCTCGGCGGGGTCGTCGGGCAGCGGGACCACCAGCTGCTCGCCCTCGCGGGGCAGGGCGCCGTGGGTGGCGATGACCAGGCCGCCGACGGTCACGTAGTCGCCCTCGGGGAGGGCGACGCCGAGCTCCCGCTCGACCTCGTCGAGCGGGGCGTCGCCGCGCACCGTCCACCGGTCCTGCGTCTGCGAGAGGACCATGTGCCGCTCCTCCTCGGCGTCGTGCTCGTCGGTGATCTCGCCGACCACCTCCTCGGCGAGGTCCTCGAGGGTCACCACGCCCACGAAGCCGCCGTACTCGTCGACGACGCAGGCCATCTGGTCGCCGCTCTCGTCCATCGCGCCGAGGGCGTCCGGCAGCAGCATCGTGGTCGGCAGGACCGTTGCCGGACGGGCCACCTCGCTCACCGGCGCCTCGTGCCTCGTGCCGTGGTGCAGCGCCTCGAGCACGTCGACGAGGTGCACCACGCCCGCCACGTCGCCCTCCTCGTCCAGCACGGGATAGCGCGAGTGGCCGCCCTCCATCGCCTCGCGCACCTGCGCCAGCGGTGTGTCGTGCGCCAGCACGTCGACACGCGAACGGGGCACCAGGGCGTGCGAGACGGGGCGTCGGGGGAAGTCGAGCATCCGGTCCAGGACCAGGCTCAGCTCCGGCGGCAGCTCGCCGGCGTCGCGGGAGACGCTGACGATGCGGCGCAGGTCGTGCAGGTTGGCGGAGTGCCCCACGTCGTGGACCGGCTCGATGCGCAACACCTTCAGCAGCGCGTTGGAGGAAGCGTCGAAGACCCGGATCAGCCACCCGAACGCCCCGATGTAGAGCAGTGTCGAGCGGGAGAGGCGTTGGGCCACGGGGTAGGGCCGGGCGATGGCGAGGTTCTTGGGGAACAGCTCGCCGAAGAGCATCTGCACGACGGTGGAGAGCACCAGCACCAGCACGGTGCCGACGAGGACGCCGGTCATCGTGGGTACGCCGACCCCGCCGAGCAGCTCGCCGATCGCCGAGCCCAGCACCGGCTCGGCGACGTAGCCCACGAGCAGGCCGGTGATCGTGATGCCGAGCTGGGCGCCCGAGAGCATGAAGGAGGTGCGGTCGGTGATCCGCAGCGTCCGGCGCGCGGCCCGGTCGCCCTGCCCGGCCAGGGCCTTCAGGCGCGACCGGTCGACCGCCATGTAGGCGAACTCCTGGGCCACGAAGTAGCCGTTGGCCGCGATGATGACCGCGATCAGCAGCGTGCCCGCGAGCAGGGTCAGGGCGGCGTCCATGCCTCCACTGTGGCAGCCGGGCGCTCCTCCGGACGGGTGGGCGTGGCCCGCGGGGTCGGCGCGGGGGTCAGCGCAGCGGGTCGAACGGCTGCAGCTGCACCGGCGTCACCCCGGTGGTCATCTGCTGGGCCAGCAGCCGGCCCGTGAGCGGGCCGAGGGCGACCCCCCACATCCCGTGCCCGCCACCCACGAACACGCGGGGCGAGCGGCTGGCCCCGATGAGCGGCAGCCCGTCGGTGGTGACCGGTCGCGAGCCGACCCACTCGTCCTGCCGGTCGTCGAGGTCGAAGCCGGTCAGCAGCGGCCGCACCGCGTCGACGATCGCGGAGATCCGGCGGGGGTCCAGCGGGGCGTCCGGCGAGCGGAACTCCATCATCCCGGCCACGCGCAGCCGCCGGCCGGTGGCCGACCGGATCGGCGTGCAGGCCACGCGCTGGGTGGGGAAGTAGACCGGCCGCTCCGGCACCGCGTCCCCGGCGACCGAGAACGAGTAGCCGCGGCCCGCCTGGACCAGGCGGCGTACGCCGAGGGGGGCGGCGAGCCTCTCCAGCCAGGCCCCGGTGGCGAGCACGACGGCGTCGAAGCGCTCCACGCCGCCCGTGTGCACCACCCGGACCCGGGTGCCCTCGTCGTGGACCCCGGTGACGTCGCAGCCCTCGAGGACCGACCCGCCGCGCTCGCGCACGCTGGCGGCGAGGCCCTCCATGTAGGCCGGCGGGTCGATGAACTCCTGGCCCTCCAGGCGCAGCCCGGCGCCCACCTCGGCGGAGAGGGCGGGTTCGAGCGCGCGCGACTGCGCGGCGTCCAGGAGGTCGTAGTCGATGCGCTGGCCGGTGCGCCGCATCGTGTCCAGGGCCTCGACCAGGTGCTCGCGGTCGTGCTCGGTGCGGAAGGCGGCCAGGAACGGTGCCGCCGGCGTGGGGCGGGGGGCGCCTCCGGCGTCCGCCAGCTCGGCGAAGGCATCGAGCGCCTCGGCGTTCATGGGGGAGTAGGCGTGGGTGCCTGCGGCCCAGCGGGCGCTGGTGCAGTGCCGGGCGAAGCCGGTGAGGAACCGCGCCAGGCGCAGGTCCGGCTGCAGCGGGATGTACAGCGGGGACGAGGGGCGCCAGCCGGTGCGGATGCCGTAGCGCAGCGTGCCGGGGTCGGGCAGCGGGACCGTCAGCCCCGGGGTCAGCCAGCCGGCGTTGCCCCAGGACGACCCGGCCGCGACCCGCGAGCGCTCCAGCACGGTGACCTGCACACCACGCTCCTGCAGGTGCCAGGCGGTGGCCAGCCCGACCATCCCCGCGCCGATGACGGCCACGGACCGCGGAGCGGGCCCGGAGCCGTTCGAGGAGCCGGGGGCGGCGGGGTGCGGGGAGCCGTGCAGGGCCATGTCTTCTTCTCCTGTGCCGGGCCGACCGGGCGAGGGTCGCCGGGCCGGACGCGCGTGGGCGGTGCGGGCTGGCGTGGCCTCGACCGTGTCCTTGCGGGGACCCTAGCCCCGCCCGACGAGGCGCGGCGCGCCGGCCGTCGCCGTGACCTCCGTCACGATCGATGCATATGCTGCGAGTCGGCCGGTTCGATCCCCGGCCCCTCGGCATCACTTCTCTCGGAGGTCGGCCATGACGTCACTGTGGTTGTTGTTGATCGGGCTCGCCATGCTGCTGGGTGGCTACCTGCTCTACTCGAAGTTCCTCGCCCAGCGCATCTACCAGCTGGACGCGGGGTTCCCCACTCCGGCGCACGAGCTCGGCGACGGCGTCGACTTCGTGCCCACGAACAAGTTCGTGCTGTGGGGCCACCACTTCACCTCGGTGGCCGGTGCCGCGCCGATCGTCGGACCGGCCGTGGCCGTGATCTGGGGCTGGCTGCCGGCGTTCCTGTGGGTCACCCTCGGCACCGTCTTCTTCGCCGGCATGCACGACCTGGGGTCGCTGTGGGCCTCGGCCCGCAACCGCGGACGCTCGATGGGCATGTTGTCGGGGCGCTACATCGGGGCCCGGGGCCGCAACCTCTTCCTCGTCGTCATCTTCCTGCTGCTGCTGATGGTCGTCGCGGCGTTCGCGGTCGTGATCACCAACCTGCTCATCTCCACCCCGTCGTCGGTGATCCCGGCCTGGGGCGCCATCGCGGTCGCGGTCGTGGTCGGCCAGATGATCTACCGCTGGCGCATCAACCTGCTCGCCACCACCGTCATCGGCGTCACCGCCCTCTACTCGCTGATCCTCGTCGGCGACCGCTACCCGATCGAGCTGTCCGACCCGGTGCTGGGCATGTCGCCGGCCACCTTCTGGATCCTCGCGCTGTTCCTGTACGCCGGCATCGCCTCGCTGCTGCCGGTGTGGGTGCTGCTGCAGCCGCGTGACTACATCAACGGGGTCCAGCTCTTCATCGGCCTCGGCCTGCTCTACGGGGCGGTGCTGCTCAGCACGCCCGACATCGTGGCGCCGGCGATCAACCGGTCGGTGCCGGAGGGCACCCCCAACCTGGTCCCGCTGCTCTTCGTCACGATCGCCTGCGGCGCCATCTCCGGCTTCCACGGGATGGTGTCCTCGGGCACCAGCTCCAAGCAGCTCGACAAGGAGACCGACGCCCGGTTCGTCGGCTACTTCGGCGCCGTCGGCGAGGGTCTCCTGGCGCTGGGAGCGATCCTCGCGACCACCGCCGGCTACGCGACGCTGGCCGAGTGGGAGGCGGTCTACACCGCGTTCAACCAGGGCGGTGTCACCGCCTTCGTCCAGGGTGGCGGCTCGATCCTGAACGCCGGACTGGGCATCTCCACCTCGCTGAGCGCCACGATCCTGGCCACGATGGCCGTCCTCTTCGCCGCCACCACGATGGACACCGGCGTGCGCCTGCAGCGCTTCGTGGTGCAGGAGGCCGGCGAGGTCCTCGGGATGAGGATCGGCAAGCTCGCCGCGACCGGCATCGTCCTGGTCGTCGCGCTGGGGCTGACCTTCAGCGCCGGCGCCGGCGGCGAGGGCGGGATGCGCATCTGGCCGCTGTTCGGCACGACCAACCAGCTGCTGGCCTCGCTGACGCTGTCCATCGTCGCGGTGATGCTGATCCGCAAGCGCCGCAACCCGTGGCCGGCGCTGGTCCCGCTGGCGTTCGTGCTGGTGATGTCCTTCTACGCCGCGATCGTGCAGCTCGGCACCCTGCGCGACGACAGCGACTGGCTGCTGCTCGGCATCGACGTGGTGATCATGCTGGCCACGGTCTGGGTCTCCGTCGAGGCGGTCCTGGCGATGCTGGACGCCCGCCGGTCGCCGGCGGAGCCCGACGACGCCGACCGCACCGACGCGGTCGACGCCATCCGCGGCGCCTGACGCGAGCGGTGCCCGGGTGAGTCGCTGGGCCGCCTTCCGCGCGGGCCTGGAGGAGTTCTACGCCGGCCCCTACCGGCGTACCTTCCGCCAGGCCCGCCAGGAGGAGGACGACCTGTTCCTGCTGGTCGTCCTCGCGGAGTCCCTCGGGGTGCCCGACCCTGCGGCCTACTACTCCGCCGAGCTGCTGCCGGCCACCTACGACGAGTTCCACGCCTGGCACCGGCGGATGGGCATGGACCGCTCGCCGCTCGACCACCTGGGCTGCTGTTGAGCGCGCCGGCAACCGGGCCCGGCCCGCGGGTGCTCTTCGTCTCCGGCAAGGGCGGCGTCGGCAAGACCTCGGTCGCCGCCGCGACGGCGCTCGCCCGCGCCCGTGCCGGACAGCGGGTGCTGCTGGTCTCCACCGATCCCGCGCACAACCTCGGTCACGTCTGGGACCGCACCCTGGGCGACGATCCGGTGCGGGTGGTCTCCTGCCCCGGGGGTGGGCACGTGGACGGGGTGGAGATCGACCCGGCGGCCACCGTGGAGCGGCACCTCCGCGCGGTCGGCACCACCCTGCGGCGCCTGCTGCCGGAGCGGTTGCACGCCGCGGCCGAGCAGCACCTGGCGCTGGCTCGCGAGGCACCGGGCACCCACGAGTCGGCGGTGCTGGAGCGGGTCGCCGAGGCGGTCGAGGACGGCTTGACCAGCCACGACACAGTCGTCTTCGACACCGCGCCCACGGGTCACACGCTGCGCCTGATGGCCCTGCCCGAGCAGCTGAGCGCCTGGACCGGGACCCTGCTGGCCAACCGCGATCGCGCCGACCGCTTCGGCGCGGCCCTGCGGGGTCTGGGCGGCGGCCCCGCACGGGAGGTCGACCGCGACGCCGAGCTGCGCCGGGTGCTGGTCGCGCGACGTCGCCGTCTCGGCGGGCTGCGCGACGCCGTCCAGGACCCCGCCACGACCTCGTTCCTCCTGGTGCTCACCGCGGAGCGGCTTCCGGTCGCGGAGACCCTCGAGCTGCACCGCCAGCTGGTCGCGCTGGGCATCGACGTCGGCGGCCTCGTCGTCAACCGCCGCTCCCCGGCCGACGCCGGCGACCTGCTCGCTCAACGCCGACGGGTCGAGGACACGCACCTGGTCGCGGTGCGGGCCGCCCTGGCCGACGTACCGCTGCTCGAGGTGCCGCTGCTGCCCGGCGATCTGGTGGGGGAGGCCGCTCTCGGCGTCCTGGCCGACGCGCTGACCCGGGCGCGGACGGCCGGCGCGGCCGAGGGGGCCTGAGCGACCGGCCCACAGCGGGGTGGGTGCCCCCGGAACGGCCGAAGGGCCCCGCCGGAGACCGGTGGGGCCCTTCGCGCAGGTCAGAGACCTGCGTTGCTCGTGGGCAGGGGCGGGGTCGAACCGCCGACCTTCCACTTTTCAGGCGGACGCTCGTACCAACTGAGCTACCTGCCCGAGCGACCGTCACCTTACAGCAGCAGGTCGTGGGCCGGACAAATCCTGCCCGGCGGGCGCCCGCCCGCCGCTGGGTGGTGCACGATCCCGGCTCGTGGGAGCGCACCGGCCGGACCCGGGCGCGCTGGTGAGGATGGGGTGATGACCCCCACCCTGGAACAGCGCATCGCCCGGCTCGAGGCGATCGAGGCCATCAAGGTGCTGAAGCACCGCTACCTGCGGGCCTGCGACCACAAGGACCCCGAGGGCTTCCGGGCCGCGTTCGTGGCCCGGGGCGCCGTCGTGGACTACGGGCCGAAGATCGGGCGCTTCGAGGACGCCGACGGCGTCACCGAGGTCTACCGGCGGATGGCGCTGCAGCGCCGGGAGGGCGCCTACGTGGTGCTCGACATGCACCACGGCCTGCACCCCGACATCGAGGTCCTGTCCGGGACCGAGGCGCGCGGGCGGTGGACGCTGCGGTTCCGCCAGGTCACCCTGGCCGACCGGATGGAGCGGGTCAGCACCATCGAGTACGACGACCGCTACGTGGTCGAGGACGGTGCGTGGCGCATCAGCTCCTGCCACGTGCGCACCCTCTGGACGCTGGCGACGCCGCTGGCCGAGGGCGCCGACATCACGGAGACCCTGTCGTGAGCGGGGCCAGCGGCACCGGGCGGGTCGCGCTGGTCACCGGCGGCAGCAAGGGCGTCGGCCAGGGCATCGCTGTCGGGCTGGCCGAGGCCGGGTGGACCGTGCACGTCTCGGGACGTGACGAGGCGCGGCTGGCCGGCACCGTCGCGCGGGTCCACGCCGCCGGCGGCCAGGGACGGGCGTGGCGCTGCGAGCACACCGACGACGGCGCCGTCGCCGCCCTCGTGCGGGGTGTCGCCGCCGCGTCCGGGAGCCTCGACCTGCTGGTCAACAACGCCTGGGCCGGGCCGCGGATGGACCACGCGCGGCCCGCGAGGCTGTGGGAGCGCCCGCTCTCGGACTGGGACTCCCTGATCGGCATCGGCCTGCGCGCCCACTTCGTCGCCCTGCACGCAGCGGCACCGCTGATGATCGAGCAGGGCAGCGGGCTGGTCGTCAACATCTCCTCCGTGGGCGCCCGCGCCTACCTGCACTCCACGCTCTACGGCATGTCCAAGGCGGCCCTGGACAAGATGACCCTCGATGCCGCCCTGGAGCTGCGACCGCTGGGGGTGAGCGTGCTCTCGCTGTGGCCGGGCCTGGTCCGCACCGAGCAGCTGCTGGCCAGCGGGGTCCAGGACATCGCCGGGGTGGCCGTCAGCGACGCCGAGACCCCGGAGCTGCAGGGTCGGGTGCTGGCGGCGCTGGCCGCCGACCCGGACCTGCACGCGCGCACCGGTCAGGCAGTGATCACCGCCGAGCTGGCCCAGGAGTACGCCGTCGCGGAGCCCGACGGGGGACGACCGGTCTCGCCGCGCGGGATGTTCGGCGGCGGCCCGGTCTTCGGGCCACTGCCGCCCGCCTAGCGACGGCGCCCGCGTATGATGCGTCGCGCGTCCGGCCCCCATCGTCTAGCGGCCCAGGACCCCGCCCTTTCACGGCGGTAGCACGGGTTCGAATCCCGTTGGGGGTACTGCTCGATCCGGTCCGGTGCCGCACCACCAGTGCGGACCGGCCTCGAATTGGGTGAGAAAGCAGTCCTGGGTTAGAGTTCCGACGCTTCACCAGTTCGGTTCCACCGGGTGAGCGATGGCCCCGTAGCGCAGTTGGTTAGCGCGCCGCCCTGTCACGGCGGAGGCCGCGGGTTCGAGTCCCGTCGGGGTCGCCAGCAAGAGCAAGTTGCCCAGGCCACAGGCCTGGGCAGCTTGCATTTGTGGGTGCGCGAGAAGATGAGCCACGTGAGCGACTCCCGACCCGCACCGTGCTGCGTGCCCGCCCAGCGGGCCGCCCCTGCTCCCGCACGGGCCCGCCACGCGGACGACGTCGCCGCCCGCCCCCGCAGCACGCGCGGCCAGGTGCTGGTCCCGGCGGGGAGCTTCGCGATGGGCGACGCCTTCGACGAGGGGTACGCCGCCGACGGGGAGACCCCGGTGCACGAGGTGCAGGTCGCGGCCTTCCGGATGGACGCGACGGCCGTGACCAACGTGGCGTTCGCGACGTTCTGCAAGGACACCGGCTACGTCACCCAGGCGGAGGAGCTCGGCGTGTCGGCGGTCTTCCACCTCGCCTACGAGGGGGACCGCCGCGACGTGCTGCACCCGGTGGCGGAGGCGCCCTGGTGGTGGGCGGTCCGGGGCGCCTCGTGGCGCCACCCGGGCGGCCCGGCCTCGAGCATCCAGGCTCGCCAGAACCACCCGGTCGTGCACGTCACCTGGCACGACGCCGTGGCCTACTGCGCCTGGGCCGGCAAGCGGCTGCCGACCGAGGCCGAGTGGGAGTACGCCGCACGCGGCGGGCTGGCCGGGGCCCGCTTCGCGTGGGGCGACGAGCTCACGCCGCGCGGCCGGTGGCAGTGCAACATCTGGCAGGGCGACTTCCCCCGGGCCAACACCGAGGACGACGGTCACCTGGCTACAGCGCCGGTCAGGACCTACCGGGCCAACGGGCACGGGCTGTGGCAGACCGCGGGCAACGTCTGGGAGTGGTGCTCGGACTGGTTCGACCCGGCGTACTACCGCGTCAGCCCGGTCGTGGATCCGCGCGGACCGGACAGCGGCAGTGCCCGGGTGGTGCGCGGAGGCTCGTACCTGTGCCACGACTCCTACTGCCACCGCTACCGCGTGGCCGCCCGTTCGAGCAGCACCCCGGACTCCGCCAGCGGCAACATGGGCTTCCGGTGCGCCAACGACGCGGACTGACCTCCGCCGGCAGCCGCCGGTCGGGCACCATGGAGGCGTGCCCCTGGACCCCTCCGACCCGCTGGTGACGGACCCGGCCCGCTTCGATGCGCTGGTCGACGCCGCCCTCGACGAGATCCCCGAGGAGCTCTCCTCCCTGGTGCGCAACGTCGTGGTGCTGGTGGAGGAGGAGCCGCCGCCCGAGGAGCCTCGGGACCTGCTCGGTCTCTACGACGGGGTGGCGATGACCCAGCGCGACTCCTGGTCTCCCCCCGGGCTGCCGGACCGGATCTTCCTCTACCGCGGCCCGCTGCTGGACCTCTGCGACACCGCGGACGAGCTCGCGCACGAGGTGCGGATCACCGTGGTGCACGAGATCGCGCACCACTTCGGCATCGACGACGCCCGGTTGCACGACCTCGGCTACGCCTGACCACGCAGTCCCTGAACGGGCAGTCCCTGGACGCGCTGCCCGGTCCTCACCGGCCGGCGCCCACCACGAAGCCCAGCGTGCAGAGCAGCAGCGAGCCCAGCACCGTCACGACCACGTACGCCGCCGCCCGGCGGCCGCGGTCGTGGGCCTGGACCGCGAACGAGGAGTAGGTGCTCAACGCACCGCAGAAGCCGGTGCCCAGCAGCGCCAGCGCGTGTCCGCGCAGCGCCAGGCCCACGAACAGCCCCAGCAGCAGCGAGCCGGCCAGGTTCGCCAGCAGCGTGCCGAGCGGCAGCCGGACCCCGTCCAGCCGGACGCCGAGCCACCAGCGCAGCGCCGCGCCGACGGCGCCGCCGACACCGACGAGGAGCAGGGTCACCGCTCCACCGCCGCACGGGGGGCCGACCAGTGCCGCGCCAGGGCGACGGCGGCCAGGGACGCCACGAGCGTCAGCGCCACGTAGCCGGCGGCGGACAGCACCCGGCCCGCGTCGAGGAGCGACCTGGTCTGCTCCGAGGCCGCCGACAGCGTCGTGAACCCGCCGAGCAGGCCGGGTCCGAGACCGACCTCCAGCAGCGCGCGTCGGCGTACGGCGGGCAGGGCGGGCAGGGCCGCCAGCGCGAAGGACCCCACCACGTTGACGACCAGGGTGACCGCGAGCACCGCGTCACCGCCGGGGGCGGCGGCGCCGATCGACCAGCGCAGCACCGCACCGCTCGCCCCACCGATCGCGACCGCCGCGAGGGCTGATGCCCCGTGCGGGACACCGGGGGAAGCGCCGGTCGACGCGCCGGAGGAGGCAGGCGGGCTCACGCGCTGACCCTAGTGGTGGTGCGGGGGAGTGCTCAGCAGGCGTCGGAGCACGAGCCGTCGCCCGCCCAGGCCAGCGGCTGCTCGCCGCGGGCCTGCCGGACGAACTCGCCGAGGTACCACTGCTGGAAGCGCCGCTGCTCCTCCGAGCGCGCCAGGGAGAGCAGCCGCTGCTGGCGGCAGAACTCGTCGGCGAGGTCGAGCAGCTCGATGAAGCGTTCCGTGGTGGCGGCGCTGCCGGTCGGAACGACGGCCTCGATGTCGGCCGTGTGCGCCCCACGCTGGTCGGCCTGGGCGATCTCCTCGGGGCCGATGCCGTGACGGAGCTCGCGCGCCAGGTCGGTGAACAGGTCGGAGAGGTCCTTGGCCAGGGGGTAGTCGCTCTCGTGGGCCAGGGCGAGCAGCCGCACCTCGCGGCGCAGCTCGCTGAAGTGCCGCTCGAAGGCCAGGTAGAGGTCGATGGGCACCCCGGTCACCCGCACGTGCACGGGGTCGCGCGGCGGCGCGTCCGGGAGCTCCTCGAGGCCGGTGATGAGTCCCTGGACGCCGTCGTCCTCGGCGAACCCGGTGGCCGGCGCGAACCACACGACCTTGCCGTCGGCCTCGATCTCGGCGCCCCAGGCGTCGGAGGAGCGGGCCACGATGCTCAGGCCCCGCCCGAAGGTCAGCAGCAGCTCGTCCTCGTCGACCTCGTCGACCGGGACCGGCAGCACCGGTCGGTCGCGCGAGCCGTCCCGGACCTCGACGCGGGGGTGCTCGGCGGTCCCGCGCACGCGGACCTGGATCGGCCCCTCGCCGTGCAGCAGCGCGTTGGTGACCAGCTCGGAGACACCCAGCTCGGCGCACTCGGTCAGCTCGGTACGCCCGATGGCGTGACAGGTCTCGACCACCCAGCGGCGCGCGTCCTGAACGCTGCGGGGTCCCGCACCCAGAGAGAGGGCGGGCCGGTTCAGCGGCACTAGGACTCCCACGGTGGACAACGACGGATGGACGGCAAAGCCGCTCACGGGTCTGGATACCCCGGCTGGCACCACGGCAAACCCGAGGGCTGCCACGAACCGGTCGGCGCGCGGCAGTGTGACCGAGGCGACGGATGCTGCGGTCGTGCGCCACTGTTGAGACCGTGAGAATGGGGTAGGAGTGCCCGAGGGCTGTTCCCGGGTGTGCTCCGGTCGCAGGACCGGTGCACGAGCGCCCCGCACGACCGACCGAGCCAGACCAGCAGACCCGCTCCCGGGCGTCGCCCGGGACATCGAGAGGTGAGACCACCATGACCGCGACCCAGGACGCATCGCCCGAGTCGGGACGACGCCACCGGGTGGTGGTGATCGGATCCGGCTTCGGTGGGCTCTTCGGCACCAAGCACCTGCGACGCGCCGACGTCGACGTGACGATGGTGGCCAAGACCACCCACCACCTCTTCCAGCCGCTGCTCTACCAGGTGGCCACCGGCATCCTCTCCGAGGGCGAGATCGCTCCCCCGACGCGCGAGGTCCTCAGCTCCCAGGACAACGCGACGGTGCTGCTGGGCGAGGTCACGGGCATCGACCTCGAGCAGCGCCGGGTCACCTCGCAGGTCCTGGGCCGCGAGACCGTGTCGGAGTACGACTCGCTGATCGTCGCTGCCGGGGCCGGGCAGTCCTACTTCGGCAACGACCACTTCGCCGAGTTCGCGCCCGGCATGAAGAGCATCGACGACGCCCTCGAGCTGCGCGGGCGCATCTTCGGCGCCTTCGAGATGGCCGAGCTCGCGGCCGCCCGTGGCGAGGAGGTCGACCACCTGCTCACCTTCGTCGTCGTCGGCGCCGGTCCGACCGGCGTCGAGATGGCCGGCCAGATCGCCGAGCTGGCCCACCGCACGTTGCGCCGCGACTTCCGCCACATCAACACCAGGCAGGCGCGGGTCCTCCTCGTCGACGCGGCCTCGCAGGTGCTGCCGCCCTTCGGGGCCAAGCTGGGGGAGCGGACCAAGAAGGAGCTCGAGGCCCTCGGTGTCGAGGTGGTGCTCGGTGCCATGGTCACCGACGTCGACGAACGCGGTCTCGAGATGTCCTACAAGGACGGTCGCTCCGTCCGGGTCGAGGCGGTCACCAAGATCTGGGCCGCCGGAGTGCAGGGCAGCCCGCTGGGGAAGACGCTCTCGGAGCAGACCGGTGCCCCGCTCGACCGTGCGGGACGCATCGGCGTCAACCCCGACCTGACCCTGCCGGGCCACCCCGAGGTGTTCGTGGTCGGCGACATGATCGCCCTCGACAACCTCCCCGGTGTCGCCCAGGTCGCGATCCAGGGCGCGAAGTACGCCGCCAAGGAGATCGACGGCCGGCTCAAGGGCAAGCCAGCGCAGGAGCCCTTCAAGTACTTCGACAAGGGCTCGATGGCCACCATCAGCCGCTTCCGGGCCGTCGCCATGGTCGGCAGGCTGCGCCTGACCGGCTTCATCGCCTGGCTGATGTGGCTCGCGGTGCACCTCTTCTACATCACCGGCTTCAAGAACCGGGTCAGCGCCGTCATGCACTGGTTCGTCTCGTTCCTGGGCCGCGGCCGCTCCGAGCGCACCGCGACCGAGCAGCAGATCTTCGGACGCAGCGCGCTGGCCAGGCTGCAGCGCGGCGCCACGGACCTCGTCTCTGCGCCCGGCGAGTACGACGACCTGCGCCGTCGTGCCGACGCGGAGCGCCGTGCGGTGCTGGAGGCCCAGGCCGTCGAGGAGGCCCGGCTGACCGACGCGGGGGAGCGCGGCACCCGCGCGGGCGAGCGCGCCTGACCGCGCTACTCGAAGAACGGCGGGGTCGGCTGCGTCGCTGACTCCTGCTCGGCGAAGGCCGGGCGCGCCCACTTGGGGAGGATGAAGACCCCCTCGGCCTCGACGGTCACGCCGTCGGGGCCCAGGATGCGGCCCTTGGCCCAGGTCTTGATGCCGTCCACGCGGTCGATCCAGGCCTCGGCGCGCAGCGGGCCCAGCGGCGTGCCCTGCCGGTAGACCAGGGTCAGCGTGCCGGTCATGCCGGGGCGCTTGCCGGCACCGGCGGCCTCGCCGAGCATCTGGTCGAGGATCAGGGCGGAGACGCCACCGTGCACCAGCGTGGGCGGGCCCTCGTAGGCGGCGCCCAGGTGGAAGTCCGACCACACCCGGCCGGTCTCGCCCTCGTGCTCGATCACCAGCGGCGGCGCGACCGCGTTGCGGACCCCGACCACGGCGTTGCCCCAGGCCCGTCCGCGCCCCTCCTGGTTGAAGCGCACGCCGTAGGAACCGGCGATCTGACGGACCCGCAGCCGCTCCGTCAGCGCCTCGACCTCCGCCTGGACCGCACGGATCTCGTCGTCGTCGACCTCGGTGCGGATGCCGGCGTCGACCAGTCCCCGGAGTGCGGCGGTGAACGGCGCGTACAGATCACGCTGCCGGTCCTGCTCCTCGGAGGAGATGTCGTCCTGCACGTATCCGGCCACGCACCCAGACTAGAACACGTTTCACCGTCGGTGCGTCAGCCGGTCAGGTCGGGGCGGTGGTGGAGCAGGAGCTCGGTGAAGGCGTGCGGGTCGACCATGGAGGGGTCGACGACGAAGGGCGACATGCCGCGCCGGTGGAAGAGGACCTTCCACCTCCGCGACCCGGGGCGCCCCGTGACCTCGATCGAGGTGTGCGGGTTGGCCAGGTCGAAGAAGTGCCGGCCCGCCGCGCTCTGGATCTCCAGGCGGCCCTGCTCGATGCGCATCCGGGTGGGGCTGGCCCCGGCCCGGACGGCCCAGATGACGGCGGTCAGCAGGGCCAGCACGCCCAGGATGCCCAGCGTGGTGTCGGCCGGGTCCTGGTAGGCGAGGTAGCCGGTGACCCCGGTGGCGATGAGCGCGACCACCAGCAGCACCCCGGTCGCCGCCCGTACGCCGCCGGGGGACTGCAGCTCGCTGGGGGGCGTGGACGCCGGTCGAGGACGGGCCGCCTCGGGTGCGGGGGCGGGTGCGGGCGCGGGCGTCGTCCTCGGCTCCGCGGGGGGGCGCGGACTGCGGGTCGGGGCCTCGCGCTGCCTCGTCGGTCGGTCCTCCGGGCCGCCGGAGACCGCGCGGTCGAGGGTGGCGCGCGCTGCTGACACGAGCGTGGCGCGGCGGGACGGCGCGGCCGGCTCGGGCGCCGGGGTGGGCGCTGGTGCGCCTGCTGGGATCCGCACGGGTGCCGGCGTGGGCGGGCGGGCCGGAGCGGGCGCGGGTGTGGGGTCCGGGGCCGGCAGTGGTTCCGGGGTGGGGTCCGGGTCCGGTAGCGGCGGCGGGTCGGGCAGCGGCTCCGGTGCGGGGACCGGGTCGGGCAGCGGTTCCGGTGCGGGAAGGGGCCCGGGATCGGGCTCGGGCTGCGGGGGATGCGTGGCCAGGAGGGCGAGGATCTCGCGTCCGGCGTCGACGTGGTCGGGCGGAGCCGGCACCTGCTCGGGCTCCGCAGGACCGGCCTCGACGAGGGGCGCGTCCTCGGCGGGGGTCGTCGCGGTCCCGTCGTCGACGGCGGGCGCACCGGGTGCCGTGGCGTGCCGGCGTACGCGGCCGCGCCACCCGCGCGGCTGCGCGGGCTGCTGGGCCTGCTCCAGGGCGCGACGGGCCGACGCGGTGAGCACCGGCTCGAAGGCCGTGAGGTCGATGCCGATCTCGGAGGCGGCCGCGGCCGCCACCGGCGTGGGCTCGCCGGCGGGCCCAGGTCCCGGCGCGGGTCGCGTCGGTGCCGTCGCGACGTCGGTCCCGCCCCCGGTGTCCCCGGTGTCCCCGTCGTCCGCGGTGGCTGTGGCGTCTGTGGCGACCATGGCCGCGTCGGAGCGCTCGGGCGACTCACGGCGGGGCCGCCGGTCGGACGGGGTGGTGCGCAGGACGCCGTAGGTGCGCGGACGTGCCGCGGGGTCCTCGGCGGTGTGCTCGCGGTGCGAGAGCCAGCGGTCGAAGAGGTCGTCGCCCGGCTGTGCGTCCTGGTCCTCGGTGCTCATGGTGACCTGATCGTCCCACCGGGTCCCGCCCCGCGCGGGTGAATGGGGCGTCCGGTCAGTGGCGTCGGTCTCCGTGCCCGTCCTCGGCCGGGTCACCAGCCGGGTCGCCGGCCGGATCGCCAGCAAGGGCCCGGCGCAGTGCCGGCAGCACCGCGTCCACGTCGTGCGGCGTGCGCAGCACCACGATGGCGGTCCCGCCACCCGCGGGCGGGGCCGGGTCGCCGCCGAGCGACTGCGCCACGGCCTGGTCCAGCGCGACCTCCAGCTCGGCGACCGCCCGGGCGGCATCGATGGTCCCGCGCAGCCAGCGGCGCAGCACGTGGTTGTGGGCGGTCACCACGGCGGCCGCGAGCAGCTCGGCGCGCAGGTCCTCCCCGGGCACCTCGCCGGTCCAGGTGCGCAGGGCGTCGCGGTAGACGCGGTGGTACTGCAGGGTGCTGGCCAGCTCGCGGTCCCGAAGTGCCGGGACCGTGCGGGTCAGCCGGTAGCGGGCGCGGGCGACGTCACCGTCCTGCAGGTAGTGCTCGAGGACCATCCGGGTGGCCTCGGTGACGCCGATGAGCGTGGCCGCTCCCGGCGCTGTGGCGGTGGCCAGCCGGGCCCCGATCCGATCGAGGAGGTCGGCGTGCTCGGGGAAGATCACGTCCTCCTTGGAGCGGAAGGCGCGGAAGAAGGAGGTCCGGCCCACGCCGGCGGCCTCGGCGATGTCGCCGACCGTCGTCTCGTCGTACCCCCGCTCCTCGAAGAGCTGGAAGGCCGCCGCGCGCAGCCGGTCGCGTGGTGCGGGCGTCGGCGCGGGGCTCGTGTCCGGCATGGATCCTCCCAGTGTTGGTGAGACTCGATCCCGAGAGTACGGTACTGAGTACCAAATCGAGCGGTGGAGGACACATGGAGCCAGGTCAGAAGGTCGGGGTCGTGGGATGCGGCCTGATGGGTGCGGGCATCGCCGAGGTCTCGGCACGTGCCGGCCTCGATGTGGTCGTCGTCGAGTCGAGCCAGGCTGCCGCCGACGCCGGCCGCTCGCGCCTCGAGGCGTCGCTGAAGCGTGCGGAGTCGCGCGGCAAGGTCGACTCCGTCGACGAGGTGCTCCAGCGGATCCGGGTGGAGACCGAGCTCGACGCGCTCGCCGACCGCACCCTCGTCATCGAGGCGATCGTCGAGGACGAGGCCGTCAAGGTCGACCTCTTCAAGCGGTTGGACGAGATCGTCACCGCTCCGGACGCGATCCTGGCCTCCAACACCTCCTCCATCCCGATCATGAAGCTCGGGGTCGTCACCTCGCGGCCCCAGCAGGTGCTCGGCATCCACTTCTTCAACCCGGTGCCGGTGCTCAAGCTCGTCGAGCTGGTGCCCAGCCTGCTGACCTCGGAGACGACCACCGAGACCGCGCGCAGCTTCGTCGAGGACCTGCTGGGCAAGCGCTCGATCCTGTGCCAGGACCGGGCCGGCTTCGTGGTCAACGCCCTGCTGGTGCCCTTCATCCTCTCCGGCATCCGGATGATGGAGTCCGGCTTCGCCTCGGCCGAGGACATCGACCAGGGCCTGGTGCTGGGCGCTGCGCACCCGCAGGGCCCGCTGGCCCTCGCCGACCTGATCGGCCTCGACACGACGAAGGCCGTGGCCGAGTCGCTGTACGAGGAGTTCAAGGAGCCCCTCTACGCCCCGCCGCCGCTGCTGGCCCGGATGGTCGACGCCGGCCTGCTGGGTCGCAAGTCCGGCCGCGGCTTCTACACCTACGACGCGAAGTGAGTGCCGACGTGAACGCCTCGAGCGACCTCTACGCCCTGACCGAGGAGCACCGCGCGATCCGCTCGGCCGTGCGCGAGCTGTGCGACGCCAAGGTGGCGCCGTACGCCGCCGCCGTCGACGAGGAGGCGCGCTTCCCCCGGGAGGCGGCCACCGCGCTGCAGGCCGCCGACTTCCACGCCCCGCACGTGCCCGAGGAGTTCGGCGGGGCCGGCGCGGACGCGCTGGCCACCGTGCTGGTCATCGAGGAGGTGGCGCGTGCCTGCGTGTCGTCCTCGCTGATCCCGGCCGTGAACAAGCTCGGCTCGCTGCCGCTGCAGATCGCCGGCTCCCAGGAGCTGAAGGCGAAGTACCTCGGCGCGCTCGCCCGCGGCGAGGGCGGCTTCTCCTACTGCCTCTCCGAGCCTGACGCCGGGTCCGACGCGATGGCGATGAAGACCCGCGCGGTGCGCGACGGCGACCACTGGGTGCTCAACGGCACCAAGCGCTGGATCACCAACGCCGGGGAGTCGGAGTACTACACCGTCATCGCCGTCACCGACCCCGAGAAGCGGTCGAAGGGCATCTCGGCCTTCGTGGTCGAGAAGTCCGACGAGGGCGTCTCCTTCGGGGCCCCCGAGAAGAAGCTCGGCATCAAGGGCTCCCCGACGCGTGAGGTCTACCTCGACAACGTGCGGATCCCCGCCGATCGGATGATCGGCGCCGAGGGCACCGGCTTCGAGACCGCGATGAAGACCCTCGACCACACCCGCGTCACCATCGCCGCCCAGGCCGTCGGCGTCGCCCAGGGCGCCCTCGACTACGCGCTGGGGTACGCGCAGGAGCGCCAGCAGTTCGGCAAGGACATCGCGGACTTCCAGGGCCTGCAGTTCATGCTCGCCGACATGGGGATGAAGGTGGAGGCCGCACGGCAGATGACGTACGCCGCCGCCGGCCGCTCCGAGCGCGGCGACGCCGACCTCACCTTCTTCGGGGCTGCGGCCAAGTGCTTCGCCTCCGACGTGGCCATGGAGGTCACCGTCAACGCCGTCCAGGTGCTCGGTGGCTACGGCTTCACCCGCGACTACCCCGTCGAGCGGATGATGCGCGACGCCAAGATCACCCAGATCTACGAGGGCACCAACCAGGTCCAGCGGATCGTGATGGCCCGCCAGCTCCTCGCCGGCGTCCAGTCCCACCTCTGACCCCCACCGCCGAGCGGTCACTTTTGCACCACCGACCGGTCACTTTCGCACCACCCAGCAGTCGCTTCTGCACCGTCCAGCAGTCCGCAGGGAGCCACCGACCGGTCCCCTCCTGTCGGGGCGTCCGGCCCGAGGGGACCGGCGCCGACTCGACGGAGGATGTGGGCCGACTCGGCGAGATATTTGCGCCGGGTCGGCTACTACTGGGTGGTCACGCTCCGGTCGTGGACGCCGAGCACCTCGGTCGTCACGCCGGGTCCTCGGCTGCGGGGAGGTCGAACCGGTCGCGGTCCTTGGCCGGGACGAGGTCGAGGCACTTCTCGGGGTCGGCGGCGATCACCTTGCGCACGTAGGGGCAGAACGGCAGCACCGCCAGGCCACGCTCGCGCGCGTCGTCGAGCCCGAACTCCACCAGCCGGCGGGCCAGCCCACGGCCACCGAACGCCGGATCGACCTCGGTGTGGGTGAACGCGATCTTGGCGGAGGTGAGCTTGTAGTCGGTGAACCCGGCGAGCTGGTCGCCGTCGTGGATCTCGTAGCGGTTCTTCTCGCGGTTGTCGCGGACGGTGATCACGGGCATGCCCTTTCGCGGGTGGTCGAGGCTCAGGCGCCGGGTCGACCCGGGTAGGGGTCGTTCAGCAGCAGGGCCCCGAGAGGCTCTCGGTGGCGAGGTCCATGTTCGCGGGCGGCCCGCTGGTCCGGAAGAGCGCGGCCCGGGCGTCGGAACCGCCCATCTGGTGCACTCACCGACCGTCCGCCGCGGTCGTGGTGCGGTCGGTGGGGCAGCAGCTGGTCAGGCCGCGACGGTCGCGTGCATCTCCCAGACGAGGATCTCCGCGGCCTCGGTCGCGGTGACCTTCTGGCCGCCCGTGGCGGTGAACCGGACGGCGTCGCCCGTGGTCAGGGCGCCGGCGCCCTCGAGCGAGACCGAGCCGCGGGGCACGAAGAGGTGCAGGAACGGCGCCTCGGGCAGCTCGACCGACTGGCCGGGCTGGAGGCGGGCGACGTGCAGGGCGGCGTACTTGTTCTGGATCCGGATCGCGGAGGCGCCGTCGTGCTTCTCCATCCCGGAGGCCACCGGCACCAGCGAGCCGGACAGGAGCTCGTGGTCGATCTCGAGCTGCTCGTAGCCCGGCACGATGCTCTCCTCATCGGGCACGACCCACATCTGCACGAAGTGCACGGGGTCCTGGTGGGCCTCGCCGCCGATGGTCCAGGAGTCGTTCTTCTCCGAGTGCAGGATGCCGCGGCCGGCGCTCATCCGCTGCGCCAGCCCGGGGTAGATGATCCCGTTGTGGCCGGTGGAGTCCTGGTGCACCAGGGAGCCCTCGAGCACCCAGGTGACGATCTCCATGTCGCGGTGCGGGTGGGTGTCGAAGCCGGTGCCGGCGTCGACGACGTCATCGTTGTTGACCAGCAGCAGCCCGTGGTGGGTGTTGCTGCGGTCGAAGTGCTGACCGAAGGAGAAGGAGTGCTTCGAGTCCAGCCAACCGAACCGGCTCTTGAAGCGGTCCTCGGCGCGGCGTACGTCGACGTTCTCGGTGAGGTTCACGGTGCTCATGACGGCTGTCCTGTTCGGTGCGGTCCGGAGGGCTGGGGTGCGGGAGTCGGTGGAGGCCGGCCGTGGTGCGGCGGTGGCCGGCCCCATGCCGATCTCCGGGTGCGTCGGTGGCGCTGGGTCAGGCGTTCTTGATCGCGGAGACCTCGAACTCGAGGGTGATCTTCTCGCTGACCAGCACGCCGCCGGTCTCGAGCGCGGCGTTCCAGGTGATGCTGTAGTCCTTCCGGTTGATGACCACGGAGCCCTCGAACCCGGCGCGGAGGTTGCCGAACGGGTCGGTGGCGGTGCCCTCGAAGTCGAAGGGCACGGTGACGGAGTTCGTCGTGCCCTTGATGGTCAGGTCGCCGGTGAGCTCGAGGCCCGAGGCGGTCTGGGCGACGCCGGTGGAGACGAAGGTGATCTCGGGGTGGTCGTCCATCGCGAGGAAGTCGTTGCTCCTCAGGTGGCCGTCGCGCTGCTCGTTGCGGGTGTCGATGCTGGTCGCCTTGATGGTCAGGTTGACGGCGGTCCTGGCGAAGTCGTCGCCGTCGACGACGGCGGTGCCCTCGAACTCGTTGAAGGCGCCGCGGACCTTGGTGACCATCGCGTGCCGGGCGACGAAGCCGATGCGGGTGTGCGTGGGGTCGATGGTCCAGGTTCCGGTGAGGTCGGCGACGGTGGCGGGGGTGTGGGCGGTGCTGGTCATGGGGTTCTCCTCGGGGTTCGACCGCCACCCGGGTTGGTGACGTGTCACTTACTATGTGGCAACTTGCGTGACATGTCAACTATTCCGGGTACGATCGAGCCATGAACGACACGACGTGGCTCTCCTCCACCCAGCAGCGGACCTGGCGGCGCTGGCTCCGGCTCAACGCGCTGCTGCCGGCCGCGCTGCACCGGGGGCTGCAGAGCGACGCAGGCCTCTCCCTCCCCGACTTCGACGTCCTGGTGGTGCTCACCGACAGTCCCGACGCGCGCGTGCGGGTCGCGGAGCTGGCCCGCGGCCTGCACTGGGAGCGCAGCCGGGTCTCGCACCACATCGCCCGGATGGAGCGGCGCGGGCTCGTCGCCCGGGAGGACTGCGCGGAGGACGGCCGTGGTGCCTGGGTGATGCTCACCGCGCAGGGGCGCACCGCCATCGAGCAGGCGGCTCCGGCGCACGTCCAGACCGTGCGCCGCCTGGTGTTCGAGGCGCTCACGCCCGACGAGGTCGATGTGCTGGACACGGTCATCGAGAAGGTGCTGGCGCGGCTCGAGGAGGCCGGGCCGCCGGCCTGACTTGTCCCCGGTCAGTTGCCGGGGACGAGCAACGCCCTGTCGCAACCGGCGGCTGCGACAGGGCGTTGCTGGTGTTGCAGGCCCTCAGGCGTCGACGACCACCGGGATGATGAGCGGGCTGCGACGGAAGGTCTTGTGCGACCAGCGGCTGATGTCGCGGGTGATCATCTGCTCCAGCTGACGGGCGTCGCCGATGCCCTCGGAGGCGGCCCGGGCGAGGGTCTTCTCGATCACCTGGACGGCCGGGTCGAAGGCCTTCGGCTCGTGCACGAAGCCACGCACCAGGAAGTCCGGCCGGTCGGCCAGCTTGCCGGTGTCGGCGTCGACGATGGCGAGGACGGTGACGACGCCTTCCTCGGCCAGCGTGCGGCGGTCCTTCAGCGTGGCCTCGGTGACGCCGCCGACCTGCTGGGCGTCGACGAAGACGAGCCCGGCCTGGACCTTGCCGGTGATCTTGGCGTGGCCCTTGTCCAGGTCGACGACCACGCCGTCCTCGGCCAGCACGACGTTCTTGGGGTCCATGCCGGTGCTGATCGCCAGGTCCGCGTTGGCGCGCAGGTGGCGGTACTCGCCGTGCACGGGCATCACGTTGCGGGGCTTGATGATGTTGTAGCAGTAGACGAGCTCGCCGGCGCTGGCGTGACCCGAGACGTGCACCTTGGCGTTGCCCTTGTGGACGACGTTGGCGCCCCAGCGGGTGAGCCCGTTGATCACGTTGGAGATGGCGTTCTCGTTGCCCGGGATCACCGAGCTGGCCATCAGGATGGTGTCGCCCTCGCCGACCCGGATCTTGTGGTCGCGCGCGGCCATCCGCGACAGCGCGGCCAGCGGCTCGCCCTGCGAACCGGTGCAGATCAGGGTGGCCTTGTGGGCGGGCAGCCGCTCCAGCTGGTCGAGCGGCACGATCAGGCCCTCGGGGACCGTGAGGTAGCCGAGGTCCTGGGCGACACCCATGTTGCGGACCATCGAGCGGCCCACGAAGGCGACCTTGCGGCCGTGCTCGTGCGAGGTGTCGAGGACCTGCTGGATGCGGTGCACGTGGCTGGCGAAGCTGGAGACGATGATGCGGCGCGGGGCGGTGCGGAAGACCTTCTCGATCGCCGGCGCGAGGTCGCGCTCGGAGGTGGTGAACCCGGGCACCTCCGCGTTGGTCGAGTCGGTCATGAACAGGTCGACGCCCTCGTCGGCCAGGCGCGCGAACCCGCGCAGGTCGGTGATCCGGCCGTCGAGCGGGAACTGGTCCATCTTGAAGTCACCGGTGTGCAGGACCGTGCCCGCGGCGGTGCGGATGGCCACGGCCAGGCCGTCCGGGATGGAGTGGTTGACGGCGAAGAACTCGCAGTCGAAGGGGGCGAGGTCGAGCCGGTCGCCCTCCTTGACCTCGCGCAGGACCGGACGGATCCGGTGCTCCTTGAGCTTCTCCTTGATCAGCGCCAGCGTCAGGCGCGAGCCGATCAGGGGGATGTCGGCCCGCTCGCGCAGCAGGTACGGCACGCCACCGATGTGGTCCTCGTGACCGTGGGTGAGGACGATGGCCTCGATCTTGTCGAGCCGGTCCCGGATCCAGGTGAAGTCCGGCAGGATCACGTCGACGCCGGGCTGGTGCTCCTCGGGGAAGAGCACGCCGCAGTCGACGATGAGCATCCTGCCCTCGTGCTCGAAGACCGCCATGTTGCGGCCGATCTCGCCGAGGCCGCCGAGCGCCACGATGCGCAGGGCGCCGGACCGCAGGGCCGGAGGCGCCTGCAGCTCTGGGTGGGGGTGGCTCACTCGGGTGTCCTCACGTACGTCGGGAAGCGGTCGGGCAGGCTGGCTGCCCCCTCAGCGTAGTGGTCCGGGTGCGCGGCGCGACCGCGGCGGCCCGCGCCGACCTCTCGGCGCCGATGCGACGTTAGAGTCGGTGGGGTGGATGACCTCGACCTTCGACCCCGCCGGACGTTCGCCGTCATCAGCCACCCGGACGCCGGCAAGTCGACCTTGACCGAGGCCCTGGCCCTGCACGCCGCCGTGATCTCCGAGGCCGGCGCCGTGCACGGGAAGGGTGGTCGCAAGGGCACCGTCTCGGACTGGATGGAGATGGAGAAGGCGCGCGGCATCTCCATCACCTCCGCCGCACTGCAGTTCGCCTACGGCGACCACGTCGTCAACCTGGTCGACACCCCCGGTCACGCCGACTTCTCCGAGGACACCTACCGGGTGCTCTCCGCGGTCGACTCGGCGGTGATGCTGGTCGACGCCGCCAAGGGGCTCGAGCCGCAGACGCTCAAGCTCTTCCAGGTCTGCGCCCACCGGGGCATCCCGGTGATCACGGTCATCAACAAGTGGGACCGGCCGGGCCTGGACCCGCTCGAGCTGCTGGACTCGATCGAGAAGCAGATCGGCCTGCGACCCACGCCGCTGACCTGGCCGGTCGGCATCGCCGGGGACTTCCGCGGCGTGCTGAACCGTCGTACGGGCGGGTTCATCCGGTACACGCGCACCGCCGGCGGCAGCACCCGGGTCCCCGAGGAGCACCTCGACGCCGAGGCCGCCGCCGCCGCGGAGCCGGACCGGTGGGCCGAGGCGCAGGAGGGGCACGAGCTGCTCAGCGCCGACGGCGCCGACCACGACCAGGACAAGTTCCTGGCCGGGCAGACGACGCCGGTGCTCTTCGCCTCCGCGCTCTCCAACTTCGGTGTCGCCCAGCTGCTCGAGGTGCTGCTCGAGCTGGCTCCCGCACCCGGGCCCACCACGGCCGTCGACGGCGGCCAGCGACAGCCGGAGGACGACTTCAGCGCCTTCGTGTTCAAGGTGCAGTCCGGGATGGACACCAGCCACCGCGACCGACTCGCCTACGCCCGTGTCTGCTCCGGCACCTTCGAGCGCGGGATGGTCGTCACCCACGCCACCACGGGGCGCCCGTTCACCACCAAGTACGCCCAGGCGGTCTTCGGTCGTGAGCGCACCTCGGTCGAGCGGGCCCGGCCCGGCGACATCGTCGGCCTGGTCAACGCCTCCGCGCTGCGGGTGGGGGACACCATCCACGCAGGCGCGCCGGTGCGCTACCCCCCGATCGCCACGTTCGCCCCCGAGTACTTCGCCACCGTCAGCGTCACCGACACCGGCCGCTGGAAGCAGTTCCGCAAGGGCATCGAGCAGCTCGACCAGGAGGGCGTCATCCAGGTGCTGCGCTCGGAGCTGCGTGGTGACCAGGCGCCGGTGCTCGCCGCCGTCGGACCGATGCAGTTCGAGGTCGTGACCGCACGCATGGAGGCGGAGTACCGCGCCCCGGTGCGGCTCGAGAGCCTCGACTACAGCATCGCCCGCCGTGTCGAGCCGGAGCAGCGCGACGAGGTCGCCGCCCTGCGCGGGGTCGAGGTCATGCAGCGCACCGACGGCGTGCTGCTGGCGCTCTTCTCGGACCGGTGGCGCCTGGAGGCCATCGAGCGGCTGAACCCGCACCTGCGGCTCGAGGCGCTCGTGGCCGGGCGCGGCTGAGCGCTCCCCGACTCGGGCGCGGCCCGGTGGGCCGGCTCGGATCCGCCCCCCGGAGCGCCCCTCTGGGAGGATGCGTCCATGACGACGTGGCGAGACTCCGTGAGCACGACCGTGCGCACCGAGATGGACGACCTGCTCGACACCGCCCTGCGCAACGCGCAGACCCGGCTCAACGCCGACGACGCGCTGCTGCCCTTCGTCCAGGTCGTCGAGGCGGACGGCACCCCGGGGACGCGCCTGGTCGAGATCCTCGAGGACGTGCGCCCCGACCAGCTGCTCGAGGAGCTCTTCGAGAAGCTGCGCGCCGAGCGCGACGACCTGCGTGGTGTCGCAGTGGCCTTCGACGGCCGCATCGAGGGGGCCCCCTGCGTGCAGGTGCTGCTCGAGCACGCCGACCCCGAGGCGCCCGCGCTGGTGCTGGCGGCGCCGTACAAGTACCAGAAGCGCCGCAACCAGCTCGGCGAGGTCCGCGCGGCCCTCGGCGAGCGCCGGATCTGGGTCTGACCGACCGGGTGCGGGCGGCCCGCACCGCCCTGATGGGCCCGCGCTACCGCGGCGCCACCACGGGTGCGGTGGCGCTGGTCTTCCTGGCGGCCTTCGAGTCGCTGGCGGTGGCCACTGTGATGCCGGCGGTGACGGCCGACCTCGACGGGCGCGCCTGGTTCTCGGTCGCGTTCTCGGCGACCCTGGCCGCCAGCGTCGTCGGCATGGTGGCCGTCGGGTTGTGGTCGGACCGGGCGGGCGCGGTGCGCCCGCTGCTGTGCTCCGTCGGGCTCTTCGCGGTCGGGCTGCTGGCCGCCGGGCTCGCCCCGAGCATGGCGTGGCTGGTGCTCGGCCGCTTCCTGCAGGGCCTGGGCCTCGGAGGGCTCGTCGTGGCGCTCTACGTGCTCGTCGCGCAGGTCTACGACGTCGTCGACCGGCCCCGCATCCTCGGGCTCTTCGCCGCCGCCTGGGTGCTGCCCGGTCTGGTCGGGCCGTTCCTGGCCGGCGTCGTCGCGGACACGGTCGGCTGGCGGTGGGTCTTCCTCGGCGTCGTCGCCATCGCCGCCGCGGCACTCGCGCTGCTGGTGCCGACCCTGCGCGCCGTCGAGCCGCCCCGTGCCGGCGCCGCCGCGCCCCGGGGCGTCGGCGTACGACGGCTGGGGCTGGCGGCGGCGGTCGCCACGGCCGTGGTCTCCCTCAACCTCTCCGGCGCGCTGCCGGGCGCCACCCGCGCCGCGCTCGCGGCCGGGGCGGTGGTGGTGGCCCTGGTCGCGGTACGCCCGCTGCTCCCGCGCGGCACCCTGCGCGCCGGGCGCGGCGTCCCGGCGGTGATCGCGCAGCGCGGCCTGGTCGGCGGCACGTTCTTCGCGGCGGAGGCCTACCTGCCCTTCCTCCTGCAGGAGCAGTACGCCGCTGCCACCTGGGTCAGCGGGCTCGTGCTGACCGTCGCCACGATCGGCTGGGCCGGCGCCTCGCACGTGCAGGGTCGGCTGGGCGACCACCTGCGCGACGAGGCGGCGCTGCGCCTCGGCGCGCTGCTGCTCGCGGTCGGGATCGCGGTCGTGCTGGTCGTGGCCGCCCTGGCGCTGCCCGGGGTGCTGGTCGGGGCCGGCTGGCTGGTCGCCGCAGCCGGGATGGGGCTGATGTACCCGCGCATCACCTCCACCGTGCTGGCGCGCACGACCGTCCACGAGCGCGGCACGGCCTCCTCAGCGGTCACCATCAGCGACGCGGTGGGTGCCGCGGTCGCGGTCGCGGTGGCCGGTCTGCTGTTCACCGCGGTCGGCACCGCCGCCGACCTGGCCGCCTTCGTCGCCGTGCTCGCCCTGTCCCTGGGGCTGGCGCTGCTCGCCGTCTTCGTCTCCCGCCGCGTCTGAGCCTCCTGTGGCGGCAGGTCGCGCCTAGACTCGCCGACGTGGCCGGACGCCACGCGTCCAGGCCCCCCGCGGAGCGAGAGCAGATGTCGGCAGAACACATCCAGATCGGCGAGGTCGCCGCGCGCACGGGCCTGAGCCTGCGCACGATCCGCTACTACGAGGAGGTCGGGCTGGTCAGCCCGTCGGCGCGCTCCTCGGGCGGGTTCCGGCTCTTCACCGAGGTCGACGTGGACCGCTTCGAGCTGATCAAGCGGATGAAGCCCCTCGACTTCTCCCTCGAGGACATGCGCGGGCTCCTCGAGGTCGTCGACGCCCTCGACTCCGATCCCGGGGACGCCGAGCGCGAGCGCCTGCTGGACGAGCTGGGTGCGCTGCAGACCGCCGCCGACGAGCGCGTCGTCACCCTGCGCCGGCGCCTGCAGTGGGCCGAGGAGTTCGCCGCGGGGCTCGCCGAGCGGGTGCAGGCCCAGCGGGACCCGTGACCGGTCCTGCCGCGGGCGGCCCGACCAGAATTCAGACTCTCCCGTCACGTCAGGGTAAGGTCCACGGGTCGGTCGACGCGTCCACCACCGTCACCGCCACCCGACTTCGTCGCCCGCCCGGTCGCAGCGTTGCTCCCGGTCGGCGTCCCACCCGCACCGTCGAGGAGAGCTCGTGAGCAACACCGCCCCCGCCCAGCCGCACCTGCCCCCGGGCTCGCCCCGGCTGCCGCCGCCCGAGACGCACACCGTGCGTGGCGCGCTGCGCAGCCCCGCGATCCTGCGCCGCGAGGTCCTGGCCGGCCTGGTGGTGGCGCTCGCGCTGATCCCCGAGGCGATCTCGTTCTCGATCATCGCCGGCGTCGACCCGCGGCTGGGGCTCTTCGCCTCCTTCACGATGGCGGTCTCGATCTCCTTCCTCGGCGGGCGGCCCGCCATGATCTCGGCGGCCACCGGCGCGATCGCGCTGGTCATCGCCCCGGTCGCGCGCGACTACGGCGTCGACTACCTGATCGCCACCGTCATCCTCGGCGGCATGATCCAGGTCGTCCTCGGCGTCCTGGGCGTGGCCAAGATGATGCGGTTCATCCCGCGCTCGGTGATGGTCGGCTTCGTCAACGCGCTGGCCATCCTCATCTTCATGGCCCAGATCCCCTACCTGGTCGACGTGCCGTGGCTGGTCTACCCGCTGGTCGGGCTGGGCGTGGCGATCATCGTGCTGCTGCCCCGCATCACGAAGGTCGTGCCGGCCCCGCTCGTCGTCATCGTCGCGATCACCGGCGCCGCGCTGGCGGCCGGCTGGTCGCTGCCCGACGTCGGTGACGAGGGCGACCTGCCCGAGACGCTGCCCTCCCTGCTGATCCCGAACGTGCCGTTCACCCTGGAGACGCTGGAGATCATCGCGCCGTACGCGCTGGCCATGGCGCTGGTCGGGCTGCTCGAGTCGCTGCTGACCGCCAAGCTCGTCGACGACATCACCGACACCCACTCCCCGAAGACCCGGGAGGCCTGGGGCCAGGGCGCTGCCAACATCATCACCGGCTTCTTCGGTGGCATGGGCGGCTGCGCGATGATCGGCCAGACGATGATCAACGTGAAGGCCTCGGGTGCGCGCACCCGGATCTCGACGTTCTCCGCCGGTGTGCTCCTGCTGGTGCTGGTCGTCGGGTTCGGCGACATCGTCGCCCGCATCCCGATGGCCGCCCTGGTCGCGGTGATGATCATGGTCGCGGTCGGCACCTTCGACTGGCACTCCATGTCGCCGCGCACGCTGCGCCGGATGCCGAAGAGCGAGACCGCCGTGATGCTCTCCACCGTCGCCGTGGTCGTCGCGACCCACAACCTCGCCATCGGTGTCGCCGTCGGCGTGCTGGTCGCCATGACCCTCTTCGCCCGCCGCGTGGCCCACCTGGCCACCGTGCAGCGTGAGCTGGTCGAGGTCGGCGACGGCACCACCCAGGCTCGGTACACCGTCACCGGCGAGCTGTTCTTCGCCTCCTCCAACGACCTCTACACCCAGTTCGAGTACGCCGACGACCCCGAGCACGTGGTCATCGACCTGACCGCCTCCCACGTCTGGGACGCCTCGACGGTCGCGGCGCTCGACTCGATCACCACGAAGTACTCGCGCAAGGGCAAGTCGGTCGAGATCTACGGCCTCAACGCGCAGTCCCTGCACATGCACGACCGGCTGAGCGGTCAGCTGGACACGCACTGAGGTCCCGGTGACGCCGTCCTTCCGCCCCCGCCCCCACCACCGGCTCCCGGCTCCCGTGCTGGGGCTGGGCCGGGAGCTGGTGCACGAGGTCCGCAAGGACCGCGTGGCCGGGCTGGCCGCGGAGATCGCGTTCTTCGCCGTCCTCAGCATCTTCCCCGCCCTGCTGATCGCGGCCGGTCTGCTGTCCTACCTCGAGGCGCTCGTCGGCGCCGAGGTCGCCGACCGGACCGAGGCGCGGGTCACCGACGCGCTGGGGCTGGTGCTCACCGACCGTGGCGCCCCGGTGCTCGACTCGGTGGCGGCGGTCTTCGACGGCGAGTTCGGCGGCCTGCTCACGGTGGCCGCGCTGGGCGCGCTGGTCACCCTGTCGGGCGCCTGGGCGGTCGTGGTGCAGGCGCTGAACCTGGCCTACGACTCCGAGGAGCAGCGGCCCTGGCTCCGGCGCCGGCTCCTGGGCCTGGTGCTGGGCCTGATGACCGTCGTGGTCGTGGTGGTGGCGCTCGCGGTCGTCGTGGTCGGCCCGCTGCTGGGTCGGGGCGCGGACGTGGCCGACGTCGTGGGGCTCGGCCCCGCGTTCGAGACGTTCTGGGACGTGGCGCGCCTGCCCCTGCTCGGGGTGGTGCTCACCGCCTGGCTGGTGCTGGTCTTCCACCTGGCACCCAACCGGCGTACGCCGTGGCGCGCCAGCGTGCCCGGTGCCCTGACCACCGCGGTGCTGTGGCTCGGGGCCAGCGCGGGCTTCGGGCTCTACCTGCGCACCATCGGGGCCGGCAACCCGCTGCTGGGCGCCTTCGGCGGCGGGGTCGTCGTCCTCACCTGGGTCTACCTGCTGGCCCTGGCCCTGCTCCTCGGCGGCGAGCTCAACGCGCTGCTGCACGACGACAAGCACCGGGTCGGGCGGCCGCAAGGTTCATCGGCCGGCCGATGAAACTGGTGCCGGGACGACAAAGCTTCATCGTCCACCCAGGAGTTCCGTCGGCCGGCCGATGAAACTCCCCGCCAGCCGCTCAGACGTAGCGCTCGAGGATCGTGGACTCGGCGAGGCGGGAGAGGCCCTCGCGGACGCTGCGGGCCCGCAGCTCGCCGACGCCCTCGACGGCCTGGAGGTCGTCGATGCCGGCGGAGAGCAGCTTCTGCAGGGTCCCGAAGTGGTCGACGAGCCGGTCGACGACGGTGGGGGGCAGCCGCGGGACCTTGGCCAGCAGCCGGTATCCGCGCGGGGCGACCGCGCCGTCGAGGTGCTCGCCGTTGCCGAGGCCGAGCACCTTCGCGGTGGCGGCCGGGTCGACGAGAGCGGTGGCCGAGAGAGCCTCGAGCTGCTGCAGCAGCTCCTCGGGCGAGGCGGCCTTGCGCCCGGCGGGCAGGTAGTCGCGCACCACCAGCTCGCGCTCGGTGTCGACCCCGGTGATCAGCTCCTCGAGCTGCAGCGACAGCAGGCGGCCGTCGGTGCCGAGCTCGAGCACGTAGTCCTCGATCTCCCGCGCGATCCGGGTGACCATCTCGAGCCGCTGGGCGACCACGGCGACGTCGCGCACCGTGACCAGGTCCTCGATCTCGAGCGCCGACAGGGTGCTGGAGACCTCGTCGAGGCGCAGCTTGTAGCGCTCCAGCGTCGCGAGCGCCTGGTTGGCACGCGAGAGGATCTGGCCGACGTCCTCGAGGACGTGCCGCGTGGAGCCGACGTACGCCGCGATGATCTGCATCGACTGCGACACCGAGATCACGGGGAAGCCGGTCTGGCGTGCGACCCGGTCGGCGGTGCGGTGCCGGGTGCCGGTCTCCTCGGAGGGGATCGTGTGGTCGGGCATCAGGTGGACCGCGGCGCGCACGATGCGGGTCAGACCGGCATCGACGATGATCGCGCCGTCCATCTTGGCCAGCTCACGCAGCCCGGTCGCGGTGAACGGCACGTTGAGGTCGAATCCGCCGGTGCTGATCTCGTCGACGCGTGCGTCCTGGCCGATGACGATGAGCGCGCCGGTGCGACCACGCAGGATCCGCTCGAGCCCGTCACGCAGCGAGGTGCCCGGGGCGATCGAGGCCAGCGTCTCGCGCAGGCGCAGCACGTCGTCCGAGCGTTCGGTGGGCACGCGTTCCTCCAGTGGGGGGAGACGGGCGGTCGACCCGCCCTGGAAGCCGAGTCTAGGGGCGTGCGCGGGGTGGCGCGTCATCATTGCGGGCCGGGCGCGGCCGTGGCATGCCTCAGCCGGGCCCGGCGGTCAGGCGCAGCGCCTCGAGGGCGCTGACGATGGTGGGCACCTCGAGCACCCGCATCCCCTCGACCTCGCGGGCCACGCCCGGCCCGGCGCCGCGCTGCCCCGGCTCGGTCGGCACCACCGCGAAGCGGAATCCGAGGCGGGCCGCCTCGGCGACGCGCTGCGGCAGGTCTCGCACCCGGCGCAGCTCGCCGGCCAGGCCCAGCTCACCGATCGCGACCACGCCGGTGGGCGGCGCGATCCCGAGGTGGGAGGAGACCAGGGCCACGGCGACGGCGAGGTCACTGGCCGGCTCGTGCAGCCGGGCACCACCGACGGTCGAGGCGAAGACGTCCTGCGCGGAGAGTCGCAGCCCGCAGTGCCGCTCGAGCACCGCTAGCACCATGGCGACCCGCGACCCGTCCAGCCCCGACGTCGTACGCCGCGGGCGGTCGAGGGGGGAGGTGGTCACCAGTCCCTGCACCTCGGCCAGCATCGGGCGGCGGCCCTCCATCGTCACCGCCACGCAGGTGCCGGGCACCCGGCCGTGGTGCTGCTCGACGAAGAGCCCGGTCGGGTCGGTCACGGCACTGATGCCCTCGGGGCCGAGGTCGAAGCAGCCGACCTCGTCGATGGGGCCGAAGCGGTTCTTCATCGCCCGCACCATCCGGAAGCGGGAGTTGCGGTCGCCCTCGAAGTGCAGCACCACGTCGACGAGGTGCTCCAGCACCCGCGGCCCGGCGATGGCGCCGTCCTTGGTGACGTGCCCGACCAGCACCGTGGTGATGCCCCGGGTCTTGGCGACCCGGATCAGTGCCGCAGCCACCTCCTTGACCTGGGTGACGCCGCCCGGGACGCCCTCGACCCCGGAGGCGCCGATGGTCTGCACCGAGTCGACCACGATCAGCTCGGGGCGGGTCTCCTCGATGTGGGTGAGCACCGCGCCGAGGTCGGTCTCGGCGGCCAGGTAGAGCTCGTCGTGCACGCCGCCGGTGCGGTCGGCACGCAAGCGCACCTGGGAGGCCGACTCCTCGCCGGTCACGTAGAGGGTGCGGCGCTGGTAGCGCGCGGTCTGGGCGGCCACCTCGAGCAGGAGGGTGCTCTTCCCGACGCCGGGCTCGCCGGCCAGCAGGATCGCGGCCCCGGGCACCAGGCCGCCGCCCAGCACCCGGTCGAGCTCGGGCACCCCGCTGGTGCGGAACCCGGCGTTCTCGATCGACACCTCACCGATCGGCACGGCGCGGGTGGTCACCGGGGACGCGGCGGTGCGCAGCGCAGGGGTGGCGGCGGCCTCGGCCACCGAGCCCCAGGCCTGGCACTCGCCGCAGCGCCCGACCCACTTGCCCGTCGTCCAGCCGCACTCGGAGCAGCGGTAGGAGGGCCGGGCGGCACGTGCGGGGGACTTCGCCATGTCGGGCACGCTAGGGCAGGGCTCCGACACCGCAACGGCCCCGTCGCGGTTACAGTGCTCCCGTCGGACTTGGAACGATCAAGAGGGGGTGCCCGTGGCCCGCACCAGCACCCGCGCGTCGGCGTTGCCGCCCACCCTCGCCGACGTGGCCGAGCGCGCCGGGGTGTCGCGCCAGACCGTGTCGAACGCCGTCAACAACCCCGACCTGCTGCGCGCCGACACCCTCGACCGGGTCCGGCTGGCCATCGCGGACCTCGGCTACCAGCCCAACCGCGCGGCGCGCAACCTGCGCACCCGGGCCTCGCACCTGATCGGGCTGCGCATCCAGGCCGTGCAGGAGGGCACCGCGAACGCCACGATGGACCGGTTCGTGCACTCCCTCGTCGAGACCTCGCGCGAGGCCGGCTACCACGTGCTGCTCTTCTCCGGGGACCCCGTGGACCCGCTGTCGGGCTACGACGACCTGCTGAGCTCGACCGCCGTCGATGCCTTCGTCGTGACCGACACCTACCTCGGCAACCCGCAGGCCGAGTGGCTCGACACCCGCCGGGCGCCGTTCGTCGCGTTCGGTCGCCCGTGGGACAACCCCGACGCCACCCACGCCTGGGTCGACGTCGACGGCGCCGCGGGCTGCGAGAGCGCCACCCAGCACCTCCTCGACAAGGGTCACGACCGGATCGCCTGGATCGGCTGGCGCAAGGACTCGCGGATCGGGGAGGACCGTCGCGCCGGCTGGCACCGGGCGATGCGGCAGGCCGGGCTCCCCACCTCCGGGCTCGCCTCGCGTGTCGAGGACACCGTGGCCAGCGGCGCCGAGGCCAGCGAGGTGCTGCTCGACGAGGCCCGCCCGACCGCCTTCGTCTGCGCCTCCGACACCCTCGCGATGGGGGTGCTGCACACCCTGGGCCTGCGCGGGCTGCGCCCGGGCGACGACGTCGCGGTGGTCGGTTTCGACGACTCCCAGGTCGCCCAGGTGGTGCGTCCGGGGCTGACCTCGGTGCGCCAGCCGCTCGAGGACGTCGCGGTCGAGGTCGTCACCGCGCTCGAGGGGTTGCTGGGGCGCCCGCGCGTGGCCCAGCAGGGCGTGCTCCTCACCCCGTCGCTGGTCGTGCGCGACTCCTCGGGGCCCGACCGGCGCTGACCAGCACGGGCGCTGACCAGCACCGACCGGCGGCTCCGCTCAGAACCGGCGCCACCACACGTCGACGGCGTACTCCACCTCGGTGCCGCCGCCGGCGGCCAGGTGCTCGGCCAGCGCCTCCTCGGCCACCGGGCCCGGCAGCTCGATGCGCACCACGGACTCGAGGTCGGCGCGGCTGGCGAAGGCCCACCGGGTCAGCACCGGTTCGCGCTGCCAGCCCTGGCCCGCCCAGAACTCGTGCTTCGCCTCGGGGGAGGCGTGCTCGGGGAACCCGCGGGCGAACCAGCCGCCGAAGGTGGAGCGGCTCGCGTCGTTGTCGATGACGTACGCCGCCGCCCCCGGGCGTGCCACCCGGGCCAGCTCGACGAGCCCGGGCTCGCTGCCGGGGCCGAAGAAGTAGGCCCAGCGCGCGTGCACCACGTCGATGCTCGCGTCGGGCAGCGGCACGGCCTGCGCGGTGCCCTCGAGGACCCGGACCTCGGGCAGCCGCCGGGTGCGCCGGGCGGCGATGGCCCGCAGGTCGGGGTGCGGCTCGACGCCGGTCACCGTGGCGGACGTGCGCGCGAGGCGCCCGAGGTGGAACCCGGTGCCGCACCCGAGGTCGAGCACGTCCCGGCCGGCCCAGCCGCCGAGCCGCTCGATCGCCGCCTCGACCAGCCCGTCGGGGTCGAAGGCGTGGTTCTCGAGCTCGTAGGTGTCGGTGTGGTGCCAGATGTTGGGGCTGGGCCGGGTCCCGTCGGGGAGTCCCCGGGGCTCGCCAGGTCCCTGCGCAGCGGTCAGAGCCGGACCAGACCGCCGGGGGTCTGCAGCTGCACCGCGATCACGCCGGGCGTGCCGTGCGGGGCGACCCACTCGACCTTGACGTCCTCGAGGGGCGCCTCGACCGACTCGCCGAGCCACTCGCTGACCCGCAGCGGGTCACCGGCGATCTCGAGGCAGGCCAGGGAGTACGCGGCGTCGGCGCCGTGGCTGGGGTGCAGCTCGGCGGGGACCTCCCACTGCAGGAAGAACGGCAGCTGCGGGTCGGCCATCAGGCCGTTGATCCCGATCTGCTTCCAGCGCAGCTCGGTGCCGTCGGGGCGGTGCCGGCTGCCCTGGGCGGCGTCGCGGCCCAGGCGCTGCTCGGCGACGCTGATGTCGTCGACGGCCACGGCCCAGCCGAGCCATCCGCCACCGAGGGCGGAGCGGGCGCGGACGGCCTGGCCGAAGGGCGCCTTGTCGGAGGCCGGGTGGTCGAGGACCTCCACGATCTCCAGGTAGGTGTCCTGCGCCAGCGGCAGCACCATGTTGCGGGTGCCGAAGCGCGGGTGGATGCCGCCGTCGGTGAACTCCCGGCCCAGCAGGCCGCCGATCCGCTGGGCCGTGCTGGCCAGTCCGTCGGGTCCTGCGGCGTAGGAAAGATGGTCCAGTCGCATACCGAGATTGTGAACTCCGTCGCGTCCAGCACCCACAGCGGGGTCCGATTGTCTTGACGTCGAGAGTCCCGCTGAGCGGTATCGGGCTAGCGCGGGTCGGCGGGGTGCAGTGCCAGCGCGGAGCGGGAGCGCAGGTGCGCCTCGCAGTGGCGAACCAGCTCGTCGTACGCCGCGCCCCCCATCAGCTCGCGCAGCTCGGCCTCGTGCGTCACGAAGACCGGCTCGACCGCCACGTGGGCCTCGGTGTTGCCCGAGCAGTACCAGTCGAGGTCGTGCCCGCCCGGGCCCCAGCCGCGGCGGTCGTACTCGCCGATCGAGACCTCGGTGACCTCCGTGCCGTCGGCGAGCTCGACCTCGCGGAACGTGCGGCGGATCGGCAGCTGCCAGCACACGTCCGGCTTGGTCTCCAGCGGGTGCAGGTCCAGGTCGAGGGCCAGCCCGTGCAGCGCGCACCCGGCCCCGCCGGGGCCCGCGTCGGGGTCCGCGGGCGCGAAGCCGGGCCGGTTCTGGAAGATGCAGGCCTGCTGGCCGTCGACCTCGGTGACGCGGGTCTTGCGCGCGCCCTCGTCGTCGAGCTCGACCCAGTCCTCGCGGGCGACCTCGCGGCCCGGGTGCTGCTGCCACTGGTGCGGGTCCAGGCGCGCCACGAACCCGGCGACGCGCTCCTCGTCACCGTCGTCGGCGAAGTGCGCGCCGAGCGTGCAGCACCCGACGTCGGGGGCGCCGGAGTAGATGCCGGGGCAGCCCTGGCCGAAGATGCAGGTGTAGGACGAGGTCAGCCACGTGAGGTCGCAGCGCATCACCTCGCCCGCGTCGTCGGGGTTGGCGAACTCGACCCACGCACGGGGGAAGACCAGATCCACTTCGGGCACCGGGCCACCCTACGGTCCGCCACGGCCCGGCGTGCGGGACGGCGAGTAGGTTGGGTTTATGCGGTTGGGCGTCCTCGACATCGGCTCGAACACCGGGCACCTGCTCGTGGTCGACGCCCACGGCGGTGCGGCGCCGCTGCCGGCGTACTCCTACAAGGAGCCGTTGCGGCTGGCCGAGCACCTGGTGCTCGACGGGCCCGACGCGGGCGCGGTCTCCGAGGCGGGCGTCGAGGCCCTGACGGCGTTCACCGCCCAGGCGCTGCGGGTGGCCGAGGACAAGGGCTGCGAGGACATGATCTCCTTCGCCACCTCGGCCGTGCGCGACTCCGTCAACACCGACGCCGTCCTGGACCACGTCCACGAGCGCACCGGGGTGCGGGTGGAGGTGCTCTCCGGCGAGGACGAGGCACGCCTGACGTTCCTGGCCGTACGCCGCTGGTTCGGCTGGTCGGCCGGGCGCCTGGCCGTCTTCGACATCGGCGGCGGCTCCCTCGAGATCGCCGGCGGCCCCGACGAGGCGCCCGACGTCGCCTGGTCGCTGCCGCTGGGCGCGGCGCGCCTGGCGCGCTCCGAGTTCGGGGCCGGTCGGCTCGACGAGGACGCGGTGCGCGGGCTGCGGCGCCGGATCCGCGCCGAGATCGCCCGCGACGCGGGCCAGCTGCTGCGCGCCGGGGTGCCGGACCGGGCGGCCGCGACCTCCAAGACGCTGCGCTCCCTGGCCCGCATCTGCGGCGCGGCGCCGTCCTCGGACGGCCCGCTGGTGCCGCGGCTGCTGCCGCAGGCCGAGCTGACCGCCTGGATCCCCAAGCTGGTGGTCATGGACCACGAGGAGCTCGCCGCGCTGCCCGGTGTTTCGGCCAGCCGTGCGCACCAGGTGGTACCGGGCGCCCTGGTGGCCGAGGCCTGCATGGACATCTTCGACCTCAGTGCGCTCGAGATCTGTCCGTGGGCGCTGCGCGAGGGGGTCATCCTCGAGCGCCTCGACACGTTGAGCGTCCTGGACCAGGAGGCGCAGGGGTGACCCGGATCGGCCTGTCCACGTCCTCGGTCTACCCCGAGTCGACGGCGCACGCCTTCGCCTACGCCGCCTCGTTGGGATACGACGCCGTCGAGGTCATGGTGGGCATCGACTCGTTGAGCCAGCAGACCTCGGCGGTGCGCCAGCTGTCGGAGCACCACGAGATGCCGGTCTGCGCCGTGCACGCACCGTGCCTGCTCTTCACCACCCGCGTCTGGGGCACCGAGCCGTGGGGCAAGCTCGAGCGCTCCGCCGAGATGGCCCACGCCCTGGGGGCCGGCACCGTGGTGGTGCACCCGCCGTTCCGCTGGCAGAAGGACTACGCCCGTGGCTTCGTCGACGGGATCGCCGCACTCGAGGAGTCGACGGGCCTGGCCTTCGCGGTGGAGAACATGTACCCCTGGCGGGCCCAGGTCACCTCGCGGGCCGCGACCGGCATGGCGATGTACCTGCCCGGCTGGGACCCCTCGACGGAGACCTACGCCAGCACCACCATCGACCTCTCGCACGCCGCGATCGCCGAGGACGACGTCGTCGCGATGGCCCGGCGCCTGGGCGGCCGGCTGCGCCACGTGCACCTCACCGACGGCACCGGCTCGCCGAAGGACGAGCACCTCGTGCCCGGACGCGGCGGCATGGACGCCGCCGGCTTCCTGCGCCACCTGGCCGAGGTCGGCTACGACGGCGACATCGTGCTGGAGATCAACACCCGTCGCTGCAGCTCCCGCGAGGAGCGCGAGGCCGACCTGCGCGAGTCCCTGGAGTTCGCCCGTGAGCACTTCACGGTCGCCGCGACCTGACCAGCCGCCCGAGCCTCCACCGGTGGTGGAGGTGACCTCGCTGGTCGTGCGCCGCGGGGCTCGCACCGTGCTGCCGGGCCTCGACCTGCGGCTGCACGGTGGGGTGACCGGGCTGCCGGGTCCCTCGGGGTGCGGCAAGTCGACGCTCCTGCGCGCCCTGGTCGGCGTCCAGGTGGTCGCCGGCGGCAGCGTCACCGTGCTGGGCCACCCGGCCGGCAGCCCGGCGGTGCGGGACCGGGTCGGCTACGCCACCCAGGCCGGCGGGGTCTACGACGACCTGAGCGTGGCGGAGAACCTGGGGTTCTTCGCCCGCGTGCTGGGCGTCGGTGCCGCCGAGGCAGACCGGGTGCTGGACGCCGTCGGCCTGGGCGACCACCGCGACGACGTGGTCGGTCGGCTCAGCGGCGGCCAGCGGGGACGGGTCGGCCTCGCGATCGCACTGCTGGGAGGACCGGAGCTGCTCGTGCTCGACGAGCCCACGGTGGGCCTCGACCCGGTGCTGCGCCAGGACCTGTGGGGGCTCTTCCACCGGCTCGCACAGGCCGGGACCGCCGTGCTGGTCTCCAGCCACGTGATGGACGAGGCCGAGCGGTGCGACCGGTTGCTGCTGATGCGGGAGGGCCGGCTGCTCGCGGACGACACCCCCGCCGGGCTGCTCGCGAGCACCGGGGCCGACACCGTCGAGGACGCGTTCCTGGCGCTGGTGGGCGGGGGGCCGCGATGAGCCTGCGGGTCACCGCCGCGGTCGCGGCGCGGGTGCTGCGCCAGCTGCGCCGCGACCACCGCACCCTGGCGATGCTGCTCCTGCTGCCGTGCCTGCTCGTGGTGCTGCTGTGGTGGATGTTCGACGAGGTCGACCCCGGCGCCTTCGACCGCATCGGACCGGCACTGCTGGCGATCTTCCCCTTCACCGTGATGTTCCTGGTCACCAGCGTGACGACCCTGCGCGAGCGCACCGGTGGGACGCTCGAGCGGCTGCTGGCCATGCCGACGCGCCGCCTCGACCTCCTGGCCGGGTACGCCGTGGCGTTCGGGCTGGTCGGGGTCGGGCAGTCCCTCATCACGGTCGGGGTCAGCGCGCGGCTGCTCGGGCTCGAGATCGCCGGGCCGTGGTGGCTGCTCGTCCTCGTGGCGGTCGTCGACGCCCTGCTCGGGACCGCGCTGGGACTGTTCGTCAGTGCCTTCGCGCGCACCGAGTTCCAGGCCGTGCAGTTCATGCCCGCCGTGGTCATCCCGCAGCTGCTGCTGTGCGGGCTCTTCGTGCCGCGCGCAGGCCTGCCGCCGGTGCTCGAGGCCGTCTCCGGCCTGCTGCCGCTGTCCTACGCGGTCGACGCGATGTCCACGCTGTCGACCTCGGCCGGGACGGCGCAGGCCGGGCGCGACCTCGCGGTGGTGGTCGCCTTCGCGGCCGCAGCCGTGGTGCTCGGCGCCGTCACCCTGCGGCGGCGTACGGCCTGAGGCGCGGCGGCGAGGTGCCGCGTCGTAGCCTGCACGCATGGCCCTTCTCCGGCAGCCGCTGCTCCTGCTCTCCCGCAGCCAGCAGGTCAAGAACCTCGTCAGCACCCTCCCGGTCTCGGCAGGCATCGTGCGCGGCTACGTGCCGGGCGAGAGCACCGAGGACGCGGTGCGCGCGAGCACCGAGCTCAGCGAGGACGGCCTGCGCTCGACGCTCGACTTCCTCGGTGAGGACACCACCGACCTGGCCCAGGCCCAGGCCACCGTCGAGGCGTACGTCGACCTGCTGGGCGCCCTGGCGTCGCGCGGGCTGTCCTCGGGTGCGGAGGTCTCGCTCAAGCTCAGCGCCATCGGGCAGGCCCTCACCCCCGACGTCGCCGCGCAGGGTGGGCACCGCGTCGCCCTGGAGCACGCGCGCACGATCTGCCGCGCCGCCCGCAACGCCGGCACCACGGTCACCCTCGACATGGAGGACCACACGACCACCGACTCGACGCTGGCGATCCTGCGCGAGCTGCGCAAGGACTTCCCCGAGACCGGCGCGGTCCTGCAGTCCTACCTGCACCGCACCGAGGACGACTGCCGCCAGCTGGCCTACGAGGGTTCGCGGGTGCGGCTGTGCAAGGGCGCCTACGCCGAGCCGGCGTCGGTCGCCTTCCAGGAAGCCGTCGACGTGGACCGCTCCTACGTGCGCTGCCTCAAGGTCCTGTTGGAGGGACAGGGCTACCCCATGATCGCCACCCACGACCCGCGCCTGGTCGAGATCGCCTCGTGCCTCGCGGGCCGGGCCGGACGCGCGCAGGGCAGCTACGAGTTCCAGATGCTGTACGGCGTGCGTCCCGACGAGCAGCGTCGGCTCGCGCGCAGCGGCGAGACGGTGCGGGTCTATGTGCCCTACGGCCAGGAGTGGTACGGCTACCTGATGCGCCGGCTCGCCGAGCGCCCGCAGAACCTGACCTTCTTCGCCCGGTCGCTGATCTCCAAGAAGTGACCAACACCTGCACCGCCCGCCGCGCACTGGGAGGATGGGTCGCATGAGCGCACAGACCGCGATCCTGGGAGCCGGCGTGATGGGGGAGACCCTGCTGTCCGGACTGGTGCGCGCCGGCCGCCGCGTCGACCGCCTGATGGTGGGTGAGAAGCGCGCCGAGCGCGCCCACGAGCTGGAGGAGCGCTACGGCGTCGCGGTCCTCGACAACCGCAGCGCCGCCGAGAAGGCCGACACGATCGCGCTGGTCGTCAAGCCCCAGGACATGGGCGACCTGCTGGACGAGATCAGCCCGGTGCTGCGGCCCGGGCAGCTGCTGGTCAGCCTCGCCGCCGGCATCACCACCGCCTTCATCGAGTCCCGGGTCCCTGAGGGCATCGCGGTCGTCCGGGTCATGCCGAACACGCCCGCCCTGGTCGACGAGGGGATGGCCGCGGTCTCGCCCGGTTCGCACTGCAGCGAGGCCGACCTGGCCGAGGCCGAGGCGCTGATGGCCTCGGTGGGCCGGGTGCTGCGCATCCCCGAGCGCCAGCAGGACGCCGTGACCGCGATCAGCGGCTCCGGGCCGGCGTACATCTTCTTCGTCGTGGAGTCGATGATCGAGGCCGGCGTGCACCTGGGGCTGCCGCGCTCGACGTCCACCGACCTGGTGATCCAGACCCTCGTGGGCAGCGCCAAGATGCTGCGCGAGACCGGCACCCACCCCACCGTGCTGCGCGAGCAGGTCACCTCGCCCGGCGGCACCACCGCCGCGGCGCTGCGCGAGCTCGAGGTGCACAAGGTCCGCGCCGCGTTCCTGGCCGCCATGGAGGCCGCCCGCGACCGCTCCCGCGCCCTCGCTGCCGGCAGCTGAGGTCGCTCGCCGCGGCTGCATGAATCCCCGGTCGACCGGGGACTCATGCACATAGTGGGTGTTGCAACGCCCATCCAGTGCCGGAGTCCCCGGCTGGCCGGGGATTCATGCAGGGCCCCCGGAGGGGTGGTTCGGTTGGGACCCGGCTGGCAGGGTGGCGTCATGAGTGCACCCGCGGCCCAGCCGCACGTCAGGTTCTGGTTCGACCCCGTCTGCCCGTTCGCGTGGATGACCAGCAAGTGGGTGCGGATGGTGGCGGAGCAGCGCGACCACGAGGTGGAGTGGCGCTTCATCTCGCTGCGGCTGCTCAACGGGCACCTCGACTACGACACGCACTTCCCGCCGGAGTACGAGGCCGGCCACACCGCCGGGCTGCACCTGCTGCGGGTGTGCGCCCGGGCCCGCGACGAGCACGGGCCCGAGGCGGTGGCCCGGCTCTACCCGGCCATCACGTCGCGCATCTTCGACGTCGCGCCCGAAGAGGGTGCGGGCGGGATGCCCGACGGCGAGGGCGCCCGCGAGCTGCTGGAGAAGGCCCTCGCTGAGGCAGGGCTGCCCGCGGAGCTGGCCGAGGCCTACGACGACCCGTCGTACGACGCCGGGCTGCAGGCCGAGACCGACGAGGCGCTCGCGCTGACCGGCAAGGACGTCGGCACCCCCATCCTGCACATCGCCCCACCCGAGGGTGCGGCCTTCTTCGGGCCCGTCATCAGCCGGCTGCCGAGCCCCGAGGAGGCCGGCGAGCTGTGGGACCACGTGGTCGGGCTGGCCACCTTCCCCGGCTTCGCCGAGCTGAAGCGGAGCCTGCGCGAGCTGCCCCAGCTGCGTGCTCTCGGGGTCCCCGAGGACGAGGCCGGCGTCCAGGAGGACTGGCACGCCGGCTCGCGCCGCCAGAAGAAGTGACCCTCCGCCGCCGACCGGCCCCCGACCCGAGAGGACGACCGTGAAGATCCTGCGCACCCCCGAGGACCGTTTCGTCGATCTGCCCGACTTCCCCTGGGAGCCGTCGTACGCCGAGGTGGTCGACCCCGACGGGGGCGACCCGCTGCGGATGGCCTACCTCGACGTCGGCCCCGAGGAGGGGTTCGACGAGGCGCCGGTCGCGCTGCTGCTGCACGGGGAGCCGTCGTGGTCCTTCCTCTACCGCCACGTCATCGGGGTGCTGGCCGCCGGCGGCGTGCGCTGCATCGTGCCCGACCTGATCGGGTTCGGTCGCTCCGACAAGCCGACCCGTCCCGAGGACCACAGCTACGCCCGCCACGTCGAGTGGGTGCGCGAGCTGGTCGTGGACGACCTCGACCTGCGCGACGTCACGCTCGTGGGGCAGGACTGGGGCGGGCTGATCGGGCTGCGCCTGGTCGCCGAGAACCCCGACCGCTTCGCGCGGGTCGTCGCGGCCAACACCGGCATGCCGACCGGGGACTTCGACATGCCCGAGATCTGGTGGCAGTTCCGCCGGGCGGTCGAGAGCGCGCCGACCCTCGACGTGGGCCGGTTCGTGGAGTCCGGCTGCGTGCGCGGGCTCAGCGACGACGTGCGCGCGGCGTACGACGCCCCGTTCCCCGACCCGAGCCTCCTCGCCGGTCCGCGGGCGATGCCGGGCCTGGTCCCGACGCGTCCCGACGACCCGGCCACCGAGGCCAACCGGGCCGCCTGGGAGGTGCTCGCCGGGTGGGAGAAGCCGTTCCTGGTGGCGTTCTCCGACTCCGACCCGATCACCGGGGCGATGGCGCCGGTGATGAAGAAGCTGGTGCCGGGCGCCCGCGGGCTGGAGCACCCCGTGATCGAGCGGGCCGGGCACTTCCTCCAGGAGGACGCGGGCGCCGAGCTGGGGCACGTGGTCGCGGACCTGATCGCCGCCCCCTAGGGACGTCGGAGCCGCGCCACCGGGCTCACAGCCCCATCGCCGACTCGGCCGCCGCGAGGACCGGTGCGGTGACCTCGCGGCAGCGCGCCTCGCCGCGGGCGTACACCTCCTCCAGGTGCGCCGGGTCGGCGAGCAGGCCCGCGTGCCGGCGCTGCACCGGCTCGAGGACGCCGAGCACGGCGTCGGTGACCGCTCGCTTGAGCGCGCCGTAGGTGCTCAGCCCGTCGGGGGAACCGCCGCAGGCGACCAGCACGTCGAGCAGGTTCGTGATGCCGGGCTTGTCCTCGCGGTCGGGGCGCACCGCGCCCGGCCCGGTGTCGGCGTCGGTGACGGCCCGGGCGATCTTGCGGCGCACCACGTCCGGCGGGTCGAGCAGCCCGATCACACCGGCTGGCTCGGCGCTGGACTTGCTCATCTTCACGGTCGGTCGCTGCAGGTCCATCACCCGTGCCCCGGCCGGCGCGACGGCCACCTCCGGCACCGTGAACACCGGCCCGTAGGTGCGGTTGAACCGCAGCGCCAGGTCGCGGGCGAGCTCGACGTGCTGGCGCTGGTCCTCACCCACCGGCACCTGGTGCGGTTGGTAGAGCAGGATGTCGGCCGCCATCAGGACGGGGTAGGTGAAGAGCGCCGCACGGCTGGAGCCGTTCGTCCGCCGTCGCTGCTTGAACTGGATCATCCGTCCCAGCTCGCCGGTCGAGGCCACGCACTCGAGCAGGAACGCCAGCTGCCGGTGCGCCGGCACCCGGCTCTGCACGAACAGCGTGCTGTCGTCGAGCCCGACGGCGACGAGCAGCGCCGCCAGCTCGCTGCTGCGGCTGCGCAGCACGGCAGGGTCGTGGCCGTCGGTCATGGCATGCAGGTCGGAGACCCCGACGAAGCAGTCGTGGTCGCCCTGGCCCGCCACGAGCGGGCGGAGGGCGCCGAGGAGGTTGCCCAGCGTCAGGTGCCCGCTGGGGGTGAGCAGGGAGAGCCGTCGGGCGGCAGAGGTGGGGGCGGTGCTGGACATGTCGTCTCCTGGGAGTGGTGCGCCCACGCACGACAGAGGTCCGGAGAAGACGAACGGCCGCCCGTGGGCGGCCGTGGGATGAGGGGTGTGCTCGATCGGTGGTCCGCCGTCAGGCGGGCCACCACTGCGAGGTCGTCGAGGTCGTCGGCACGCCGTGAGCATAGGACGTGCACGTCGCCGGGACCAGGGCGACGGTAGCGTCGGTGACGTGCTCGCCTGCTCCGGACCGTCCACGGTCGTCTTCGACCCCCGCCTGACCGAGTACGACTTCGGGCCGAGCCACCCGATGTCGCCGGTGCGGGTGGACCTGACCATGCGCCTGGCCGAGGAGCTCGGCGTGACCGCGGGGCCCGGTGGCCTGCGCGTGGTGCCGGCCCCGGTCGCGAGTGACGACCTGCTGGCCACCGTCCACGACGGCGCGCTCATCGAAGCGGTCCAGGACGCCGGTCACCGGGTGCGGCCGCGGCTCGACGTGGGCCTGGGCACCGACGACAACCCGGTGTTCCCGCGGATGCACGAGGCGACCGCCCACGTGGTCGGCGCCACGGTGGAGGCCTGCCGCCAGGTGTGGACGGGCGAGTCGCTGCACTCGGCGAACATCGCCGGCGGCCTGCACCACGCCATGCCCGACCGGGTCAGCGGCTTCTGCGTCTACAACGACGCCGCGGTCGGCATCCGCTGGCTGCTCGACCAGGGGGCCGAGCGGGTGGCCTACGTCGACATCGACGTCCACCACGGCGACGGCGTCGAGAAGATCTTCTGGGACGACCCCCGGGTGCTCACGATCTCGCTGCACGAGACCGGCCAGATGCTCTTCCCGGGCACCGGCTTCCCGAACGACCTGGGCGGGCCGGAGGCGCAGGGCACCGCGGTCAACGTCGCTCTCCCGCCGGGCACCGCCGACGCCGGGTGGCTGCGCGCCTTCCACGCCGTCGTGCCGCCGCTGCTGCGGGAGTTCGACCCGCAGGTCCTGGTCTCCCAGCACGGCTGCGACTCGCACGCCGAGGACCCGCTGGCCCACCTGATGCTCTCGATCGACGGCCAGCGGCTCGCGCACGAGGCCCTGCACGACCTCGCCCACGAGGTGTCCGACGGTCGGTGGGTGGCCGTGGGCGGAGGCGGCTACGAGCTGGTGCAGGTGGTGCCGCGCTCGTGGACCCACCTGCTTGCCACCGTCGGCGGCCGACCCCTGGACCCCGAGGTGGCGACCCCGGGTGCGTGGCAGGAGCACGTCCAGCGCCTGCTGGGCCAGGTCGCACCACGCCGGATGACCGACGGACGCCACCCGACGTACGAGCGGTGGACCGAGGGGTACGACCCCGACACCTGGTTGGACCGGGCGGTGCAGGCCACCCGGGCCGCGGCGTTCCCGCTGCACGGTCTGGACCACCAGGCCTGGTGACGACGACCCCCGAGGGTGCGGCGCTTCACCGTATTTGGGCTTGATGCAAGCCGACACGCCGAGAAAAGTTCAGTCACTGCAGATTGCCCCTTCCCCATCAGTCACTCCAGGCCCTATTCTCACGTCTCGGGTGGCCGTGGAGTCGTCGGCGGGGAAGCCGACGGACGTGCCGCACAGGAAGTCGGTGCAATCACATGGTGACCAGCTCCTCAGGAGACATCTCCGAGGCCAAGTTCCTGACCGTTGCCGAGGTGGCCGCCATGATGCGGGTCTCGAAGATGACGGTCTACCGCCTCGTGCACAACGGTGAGCTCGCCGCTGTCCGCGTCGGGCGCTCGTTCCGGGTCCGCGAGGAGGACGCGAACGAGTACATCCGCAGGTCCTTCTACGACGCGGGCTGAGCACGCCGGGCGCGGCCCGCGGACGCGATTGTCCTCGCCCGCCCCACGCCCAGTACGCTGTCCGGGTTCCTCGCGCCTCTGCGCGGGACCACCGGCTTCGAAAGGAACAACCTGTGGGTTCGGTCATCAAGAAGCGTCGCAAGCGCATGGCCAAGAAGAAGCACCGCAAGCTGCTGAAGAAGACGCGCGTGCAGCGTCGCAAGCTCGGCAAGTAGTCGCGGACCACCGCGCGGGCCCTGGGCCCGCGGCGGTGGTGCTCCACCTCCTAGTCGTCGGTTGATCTCGAGGGGAACAGGCGCGCATGGGCAAGGTCGTCCTCGTCACCGGGGTCTCGCGAGACCTGGGTCGACGTTTCGCACGATCCCTGGCAGCCGACCCGTCGGTCGATCGGGTGATCGGCGTCGACGTCGTGCCGCCGCGCGGCGACATCGGTGAGGTCTCCTTCGTGCGGGCCGACATCCGCAACCCGGTGATCGCCAAGGTGATCGCCAAGGAGGACGTCGACACGGTCGTCCACATGAGCGTCATCGCCACCCCCGGCAGCGCCGGGGGTCGGGGCACGATGAAGGAGCTCAACGTCATCGGGACGATGCAGCTGCTCGCCGCCTGCCAGCGCGCGCCCGGCGTGCGCGACCTGGTCGTGAAGTCGACGACCACGGTCTACGGCGCGAGCAGCCGCGATCCTGCGATGTTCACCGAGGAGATGGAGCCTCGGCGGGCCCCCCGGGCGGGCTACGCCAAGGACGTCGCGGAGGTCGAGAGCTACGTCCGTGGCTTCGCCCGCCGTCGCGGCGACGTGCGGGTCACGCTGCTGCGCTGCGCGAACGTCGTCGGCCCCCACGTCGACAGCCCGCTGACCTCCTACCTGAGGCTGCCGGTGGTGCCCACCGTCATCGGGTACGACCCGCGGCTCCAGCTGCTGCACGAGGACGATCTCTTCGCCGTGCTCCAGCACGCCGTCACCCACGAGGTGGCGGGCACGTTCAACATCGCCGGCGACGGCGTCATGATGCTCTCGCAGGCGCTGCGGCGCCTGCGTCGGCCGACGGTCGCGCTGCCCGGCTTCGCCGTCGGGTCGCTCGGCTCCGCGCTGCGCTCCGCCCGGATCGCGGACTTCTCGCCCGAGCAGGTGTCGTTCCTGACCTACGGGCGCGGCGTGGACACCACGAGGATGCGCACCGAGCTCGGTTTCACACCGACCCGGACCACCGCCGAGGCGCTGGTGGACTTCGGTGCCGACCTGCCCCGTACGGGCGGGCGTGCCGAGCGGGTGCTCGACGCTGTCGCGTCGACGCTGCCCGACCCCGCCGTCGTCCGGCCCGGACGCAGCCTCGCTGCGCTGCGCGGGGCGGACCAGGACGACGCAGCACGAGCACGCGGAGGCGAGCACCATGGGTGACGCAGAGATCATCCCGATCGGCACCCGGGGCCGGCCCGGGCGTGGCACCGGCAAGCAGCCGTCGGCCGCGGCCCGCGACCTCGCCGGCAACCGGCGCCGCTCCGAGGAGCCGGTCGAGCCGGTCGAGCCGGTCGAGCCGGACGAGCCGAGGGCCCCGGTGCAGGAGACCTCCACGGATCCCGCTCCGGCGGCCGGTGAGACGGTGCCGCCGCCCGACGTAGGCGTCCGGGCCCCCGTGACCACCGAGGAGCGCCATCCCTCGGCGGGGATCCCCGTCGGTGACTGGCTGGCGGCCTTCCAGCATGCCGCCCGCGAGCTCTTCGGCGAGGAGTGGGAGGTCCAGCTGGCCCGCTTCCTCGCGTTCCTGCGCCGCCGCGTGACCGGCGACTACGCCATCGACGAGTACGGCTTCGACGCCGAGGTCACCCAACGCTTCTTCATGGCCGCGCTGCGCCCGCTGGCCGAGAAGTGGTTCCGCATCGAGGTCCGCGGGATCGAGAACATCCCCGCGGAGGGCGGGGCCCTGGTGGTCTCGAACCACTCCGGGACCATCCCGCTCGACGGGTTGATGACCATGGTCTCGATCCACGACCACGCGGGGCGGTTCCTGCGCCCGCTGGGTGCTGACCTCGTCTTCCGGGTCCCACTGCTCAACGCCCTGGCCCGCAAGGGCGGCGCCACGCTGGCCTGCCAGGAGGACGCCGAGCGGATGCTGCGCGGCGGCGAGCTGGTCGGGGTCTGGCCCGAGGGATTCAAGGGCATCGGGAAGCCCTACTCCGAGCGCTACAAGCTCCAGCGCTTCGGGCGCGGCGGCTTCGTGGCGGCTGCGCTGCGCACCGGCGTGCCGATCGTCCCGCTCTCCGTCGTGGGGGCCGAGGAGATCTACCCGCTGGTGGGCAACGTGCCGTCGCTGGCGCGCCTGCTCGGCGTGCCCTACATCCCCATCACGCCGCTGTTCCCGCTGCTGGGCCCGCTGGGGCTGGTGCCGCTCCCCTCGAAGTGGCTGCTGGAGTTCGGCGAGCCGGTGCGCACCGACGAGTACGAGGACGGCGCCGCCGACGACCCGATGCTGGTCTTCAACGTCACCGACCAGGTGCGCGAGACCATCCAGCAGACGCTCTACACGCTGCTGATGGAGCGGGAGTCGGTCTTCCGCTGAGACCCGGGCTCCAGGTCGCCTGCACCGCCACGACGTGGGCCGGGAGAGGGGACCCGCCCGATCAGGGCAGCAGCGGGTCGGTGAGACCGTCGACGAGACCGCTGACGCCGTCCACGAGGTCCTTGACCGGGCCGTCCACGCCGCCACCTCCGCCGGTGGGGGTCCCACCGTCGGGCAGGTTGTTCCCGAGCGGGCCGAGCGGGTTCTGGTTCGACCCCGAGCCGCCACCGCCCTGCTCGTTCTTGCCGCCGCCGGGGGCGGGGGTCGTGCTGGGGATGGCCAGGGGCACCTCGCCGGACGGGGTGCTGGTCGACGGGCTGCCACCCTGGGTGGTCTGGCCCGGCGAGGCCTGCTTGTCCTTGCCCGGCGTGGGCCGGCGCCCCTCGGGAGCGGCCGCCGGCGTCGACGTCGGGGTGAGCAGGTCACCGAGCAGACCCTCGGCCGCGCTGACGAGGAAGGCCGGCACCTGACCGATGGTCGAGCCGGAGCACGTCGGGCACAGCTGCTGGGTCGCCTGGTCGATCTCGGTCAGGAGGGTCCCGGCGGAGACCAGGACGGCCTGGCTCGTGGTGGGCAGCACGGCGGAGAGGTTCTCCAGCGCGCTCATGCTGTCGACGGTGAACTGCTGCAGCTCCAGGATCGAGCTCTCGTCCCCGGTCTCCAGGTAGTCCGCGAGCAGCACCTCGCTGGCCTCGGAGGCCTGCTCGGTGAAGACGGTCAGGGTGCTCTCGATCGCCGCCAGGTCCTGGCCCCGCTCGTCACGGGTGAGCGCGTCGGCCTCGGCGAGCCGGCCGGCGGCGTTGGAGAGGAGGTGCTCGCCACGACGCTCGTCGCTGGTGCTGACGCCGGTCTGGGCGTTCTCGATGGCCCGCTTGAGCGGGTAGAGCACGTCGCCCGGGAGGGCGGACTGGGCTGCGACGGCCATGGTGCTCGAGGCGCCGACGATGGCCAGGCCGCCGATGGCGACCGCGATGCGCCGCTCGCGCCGGGAGCGCTGGGGGGCCACCGTGAGGCGCGCGGCCGTGGCAGGGGAGGCGAGCGCGGACCGGGGGGCCAGCTCGGTCGCCGCGGCGATCATCAGCCGCTCGCGCAGGTCCGCCACGAACTCGGGCCGTGCCGCCGGGCGGGGGCTCGAGCGCAGCGCGCCCACCACGTCGAGGAGCTCGTCGAACCGGGCGTCGTCGACCACCTGGCCGGAGGCGCGGGCCTCGACCAGGGCGTCGAACTCGTCGGCACGTCGCCGTGCTGCGAACACGGGGCTCATCGGTGGTGTCCTGTCGGGTGGGAGGGGCTGGGAGCCGGGACGTCGTCACGACGTCCTGACACCACGCTCAACGACCGCCCGAGAACATTGGTTACGGGATGTGACGCAGCCATCGTTGCGGCGCTCCGCGGGCTCATCGCAGGCCCTCCGGCATCAGCTTGGCCAGGTTGCGCACCCCACGCAGCTGCAGCTGCTTGATGGCTCCGTCGCTGCGCCCCAGGACGCTCGCGGTCTCGGCGATGCTCATCCCCTGCAGGAAGCGCATCACCAGGCAGTCGCGCTGCTCGTCGGGCAGCGAGGTCAGGGCCTTGAGCAGGATCTCGTTGGTCAGCCCGGCGAGCACCATCGCCTCGGGGCCCTCCGTGGCGTCGTCGTGCTGGCCCATGTCCTCGGTGGTCATCTCGAGGCGGGTGCGTCCGGCCTTGAAGTGATCGGTGGCCAGGTTGCGGGCGATGGTCATCAGCCAGGCGCCGAAGTCCTTGCCCTGCCAGCGGAATCCCTGCATCGAGCGCAGGGCCCGGAAGAACGTCTCCGAGGTGAGGTCCTCGGCCAGTGTCGCGGACCGCGTGCGGTGGAACAGGAAGCGGTAGACCGAGCCCTGGTAGTGGTCGTAGAGCATGCCGAAGGCGTCGACGTCGCCCTTGCGGGCCAGCTCGACCAGGGCGATCAGCCGGGTGCGGTCGACCTCGAGGTCCTCCGAGGAGGTCGCCAGGGCGGAGTCGTCGTACGCGCCGGCGCCACCGGGACCGTCCGGGTCGCCGGGATGGGCGGGACCGTTCGGCGCGTCGATGTGGAGGCTGTCGTCCGCGACGGTCTGGAGCAGCAGCTGCAGGAGCCGCGCGGGCGGCGCGCCGGGCACGGCGGCCGCGGCGAGCGCCGGCACGGGGGCCCACGGATCGAGCGGGGTGGTGGCGAGGGAGGCGGCTTCGACAGCGCGGACGACGAGGCGCCGCAGGGCGTCGAAGCCGTGCGTCACGTCGTCGGCGAGACTCGCCATCTGGTGGGCCCTCCCATGCATGCTCTCTCCCAGAGCGATACCGAGGGTACGACGGATCCGGCGGGCTGGGAACAGAACTGCGGGATACCCCGCCGGGTGGACGGATCGGGGCAGGCGCGCCGTCCTGTCGCAGCGCACCGGTCCAGACCAGTGCTCAGCGGTGTCGCGAGCGCAGGGCCACGCCCGCGGCGACGGTGCCGCTGACCGCACCAGCGGCCGCGCCCAGCACCAGTCCGGCCCGGGCGGCCTTCCGTCCGGTGCGGTAGTCGCGGACCCGCCAGCCCTGCTGCCGGGCGTGGGCGCGCAGCTTGCCGTCGGGGTTGATGGCGCACGGGTCGCCGACGAGGGTGAGCATCGGAAGGTCGTTGAAGGAGTCGGAGTACGCCGAGCAGGCCTGAAGGTCGAGTCCCTCACGGGTGGCCAGTGCCTGCACGGCCTCGGCCTTGGCCGGCCCGTGGAGCATGTCCCCGACCAGGCGGCCGGTGTAGACGCCGTCCTCGTGCTCGGCGACCGTGCCCATCGCGCCGGTGAGCCCGAGGCGGCGGGCGATGACCTGGGCGATCTCGATCGGGGCGGCGGTGACCAGCCAGACCCGCTGACCCTGGTCGAGGTGCAGCTGGGCCTGGGCGCGGGTGCCCGGCCAGATCCGGTGCGCCATGGCCTCCTCGAAGATCTCCTCGGTCAGCTCCTCCAGCTCGGCGACGGTGTGGCCGGCGATGAAGCCCAGGGCCGAGTTGCGGGCGTCGGCGACGTGCTCGGGGTCCTCGACGCCGACGAAGCGGAAGTAGGCCTGCTTCCAGGCCGCCCCGGCGATCTCGCGGGTGGAGAAGAACTTCCGGCGGTGCAGGCCGCGCGCGAGGTGGAAGATGCTGGCGCCCTGCATGATCGTGTTGTCGACGTCGAAGAAGGCCGCCGCGGTGGGGTCGCTGGGGGTTGCCAGCGCGTGCTCCACCTCGGCCGCGGCCGCAGCGGCCTCGCCCGCCAGCGTGGAGCGTTGCTGGAGGTTCGGCAGGGTCCGACGCTCGGCTGGCGGGGTCACCCGGCCAGCCTAGGAGATCGACGGCACGGCTCCCAGGGCGGCGAGGGATCCGGCTGCGGGTCCGCCCGGTTCCCCTGGTCACCTGTCGCGCTCACCGGGATGTGGGACCATCGCGACATGGATGAGGGCACCACGCAGGAGCGTCCCGGCGCGGATGCCGACGGCGGCGACGAGCGGCCCGGTGACCTGAGCGACCTGGTCGTGGTGGCCGCCTCCGAGACGCCGGACAAGCTGGCGCTCGTCGAGGCCGATGGCCGCAGCGTCACCTGGGTCGAGCTCGAGGCCGAGGTGGCCCGTCTGGCGCACGGACTCTCCTCGGTCGGTGTCGTGGCTGGTTACCGCGTCGTGATGGTCCTGGAGAACACGATCGAGTTCGTCACCACCTACCTCGCCGTCCTGCGCGTGCACGGCGTGGCGGTCCCCGTGAACCCCCGGTCCACGGTCGGTGAGATGGTCCGCATCCTGGCGGACTCGGGGGCCCGCCTCGTCGTGGCCGACGCCAGCGCCCTGGGCACGGTCCGGGCCGCGATCGCCGCCCTCGAGGCCGCGCACGCCGGCACCGGGGCGACCGAGGAGGTGGCTGAGCACCTTCCGGAAGACCTGCTGGTCCGCGCGGCCCATCCGCGACTCGTGGTGGTCGGCGGCGACGCCGCGCCGGGGGAGTGGTCCTACGCCGCGCTGCGCGGGGTCGAGACCACGGTCGAGGTGCCCCGGGTCCGCGACCCCGAGCGGCTCGCGGTGCTGCTCTACACCTCCGGCACCTCCGGCCACCCCCGCGCCGCGATGCTCAGCCACCGCGCGCTGCTGGCCAACATCGACCAGGTCGGCAGCGTCCGGCCGGCGATGATGCACGGCGACGACGTGGTCCTCGGGGTGCTCCCCCTCTTCCACGTCTACGGGCTCAACGCGGTGCTCGGCAGCGTCCTGCGCCACCGGGCCAAGCTGGTGCTGGTGCGTGACCACGACCCCGAGACGATCCTCGACGTCGTCGACGACGAGGCGTGCAGCGTGCTGCCGCTGGCCCCGCCGGTCTTCCGGCACTGGCGCGACGACGACAGCCTCGCCGAGCGGCTCGGGCCGGTGCGGGTGATCCTGTCCGGCTCCGCTCCGCTCGACCCGGACGCCGTGGCGCGCTTCACCGCCTCGACCGGTCTGCCGGTCCACCAGGGGTACGGGCTGACCGAGGCCGCCCCCGTGGTCACGAGCACCCTGGACGGCGACGACGACCCGACACCCGGATCGGTGGGTCGGGCGCTGCCCGGCATCGAGATCCGTCTCGTCGAGGAGTCCGGGCAGGTGCCGGAGCCCGGAGACCCCGGTGAGATCCGGATCCGTGGCGCCAACCTCTTCAGCGGCTACTGGCCCGACGGTGCCGACGGTCCCGACGCCGAGGGCTGGTGGTCGACCGGGGACGTCGGGCTGCTCGACCCTCGCGGCGAGCTGTTCCTCGTCGACCGGGTCAAGGAGCTCGTCATCGTCTCGGGCTTCAACGTCTACCCCACCGAGGTGGAGGACGTCATCCGGGAGGTGGCGGGCGTGCGCGAGGCGGCCGTCATCGGCGTCGCCGACCAGGACACCGGCGAGGCGGTGGTCGCCTACGTCGTGGCGCCGGAGACCGACCCGACCGAGGTCGCGGCGGAGGTCCGTGCCTGGTGCGAGGAGCGGCTGGCCCGCTTCAAGGTGCCCAGCCGGATCGAGGTCGTCGACTCCCTGCCCGTCACGGGGACCGGCAAGGTCCGCAAGGGATCGCTGCGGGCCCAGGAGCGCCGCCGCATGCTCGAGCTCCTCGCATGAACGAGCCTGCGCAGGCGCGGGTGCGGCTCTACTCCCGACCCGGCTGCCACCTCTGCGACGAGGCGCGCGTGGTCGTGGAGGGGGTCTGCGCGGAGCTGGGGGAACGCTACGACGAGGTCGACATCGACGGTGACCCCGAGCTGACCCATCGTTTCGGCGAGGAGATCCCGGTGACCTTCGTCGACGGACGCCAGCACGACTACTGGCGCGTCGACGCCGACCGGCTGCGCCGGGCCCTGGCCCGCTGACCGGCGGCTGACCCGCGCGTCCGCGGGTGCTGGAGGAGCGAGCGAACCCAGTGGGCGTGGCCGGTCTCACATGTGGTAGCCAGCCCTCGGGACGGGCGCCTGCTCGGTTTGTTCTCGCGTTCACAAACTCCTACAGTGACGGTGTCGTCCGGACGATCAGGGGCCCCCTCGGCCCCCGTCCCGCGGCTGGGCATGGAGAGCATTGAAGTGACCGAACGGACCTCCTCCGAGGCGTCGCGGGACATCCCCGAGGCGACAGTCGCGCGGCTGCCGGTCTACCTGCGAGCCCTCACGGGGCTGTCGGACGCGGGGACCGCCACCTGCTCCAGCGAGGACCTCGCGACCGCGGCCGGCGTCAACAGCGCCAAGCTGCGCAAGGACCTCTCCTACCTCGGCAGCTACGGCACCCGCGGCGTGGGCTACGACGTCGAGTACCTCAGCTACCAGATCGCGCGCGAGATCGGCGTCACCCAGGACTGGCCCGTGGTCATCGTCGGCATCGGCAACCTGGGGCATGCGCTGGCCAACTTCTCGGGCTTCCGCAGCCGCGGGTTCCGGGTGGTCGCGCTGCTCGACGCCGACCCGCGTCGGCACGAGGAGGTCGTCGCCGGCGTCGACGTGCGCCCCTTCTCGGACCTGGAGGAGATCGTCCACGAGCACGGCGTGGCCATCGGAGTGATCTCCACCCCGGCCCCCGCCGCCCAGGACGTCGCCGACCACATGGTCGCTGCCGGCATCCGCAGCATCCTCAACTTCGCGCCGACGGTGCTCACCGTCCCCGCCGGGGTCGACGTCCGCAAGGTCGACCTGTCCATCGAGCTGCAGATCCTGGCCTACCACGAGCAGCGCAAGGGCCACGCGGCCAGCGCCGCGGCCGCGGTCGAGCGCGGTCCCGCCCTGGAAGGAAGGCCCGTATGAGCGTCCTCGTGGTGGGTCTCTCCCACAACTCAGCGCCCGTGTCCCTGCTCGAGCGGGTGGCCAGCACCGACGACGACGGTGTGCACAAGCTCGTCACCGACGCGGCCGCGGCCAGCCACGTCAGCGAGGCCACCGTCATCTCGACCTGCAACCGGCTCGAGGTCTACGCCGACGTCGACCGCTTCCACGGCTCGGTCGAGGAGCTGTCGACGCTGCTGGTCGAGCGGGCCGGCGAGACCACCGAGGCGATGCTGCCGCACCTCTACGTCCACTACGACGACGGCGCGGTCTCGCACCTCTTCCAGGTCGCGGCCGGGCTCGACTCGATGGCGGTGGGAGAGGGACAGATCCTCGGCCAGACCCGCGAGGCCCTGCGACTCGGCCAGGAGATGGGCACCGTCGGACCGGCGCTCAACAGCCTCTTCCAGCAGGCGCTGCGCGTGGGCAAGCGCTCGCGCGCCGAGACCGACATCGACCGGGCCGCCCCGTCCCTGATCGCCTCCGCGCTGCGCCACGCCAGCGTCAGCCTCGGCGACGTCGCCGGCCGCCGGGTCGCGGTGCTGGGCGCCGGCTCGATGGCCGGACTGGCCACGGCGACCATGGCGCGCCACGGAGCGGGCGACATCGTCGTGCTCAACCGGACCGCCGCGCGCGCCGAGCGGCTCGCGGGGGAGTACGGCGCTCGCACGGCGCCGCTGCACCAGCTGCCCGCCGAGCTCGCCGCGGCCGACCTCCTGGTGACCTGCACCGGCGCCACCGGCGTGCAGGTCAGCGCCGCGCTGCTCGCGGAGGCGCGCCGCGACGGTCGGCCCCTCACCGTCATCGACCTCGCACTCCCGCACGACGTCGACCCCGAGGCCGCCACCCTCGACGGGATCACCCTGATCAACCTGGCCAGCCTCGCCAGCGAGGTCGACGACACCGTGGCCGGCACCGAGGTGCGTGCGGTGCGCGACATCGTCACCGAGGAGGTCGCGGCGTTCCTGGCCGCGCGCCGCCAGGCCAGCGTGACCCCGACCGTGGTGGCGCTGCGCACCATGGCCACCGGTGTCGTCGACGCCGAGATGTCGCGCCTCGAGAGCCGGCTGCCCGACCTCGACCCCGCCGCGCGCGCCGAGGTGCTGCACGCCGTGCGCCGCGTGGCCGACAAGCTGCTCCACGAACCGACCGTCCGGGTGCGCGAGCTGGCCAACGAGACCGGAGCGGTGTCCTACGCCGCTGCGCTGGCCGAGCTCTTCGCGCTCGACCCCGAGGCGGTCTCCGCCGTGACCCGTCCGGAGGGGCTCTCGACATGACCACTTCCCCACGACCCCACACGGCGCCCGTGCGCGTGGGCACCCGCCGCTCGTTGCTGGCCACCACCCAGGCCGGCCACGTGGCGCAGATGATCCGCGAGCAGCTGGGTCGCGAGACGGTGATGGTCGAGGTCACCACCGACGGCGACCGCAGCCAGGCCGAGGGCACCCCGCTGGCCGGTGGCTCCTCGACCGGTGTCTTCGTCAGCGCCCTGCGCGACGCGCTGCTGCGCGGTGAGGTCGACGTCGCCGTGCACTCCCTCAAGGACGTGCCCACCTATGGCGCCGAGGGCATCGCGCTGGCGGCCGTGCCGCTGCGCGAGGACCCCCGCGACGTCCTCGTCGCCCGGGACGGACTGACCCTGGGCGAGCTGCCCGTGGGCGCCGTCGTGGGCACCGGGTCCCCGCGCCGCGCAGCGCAGCTGCACGCGCTCGGACTCGGTTTGGAGGTCGTCGGCATCCGTGGGAACGTCGGGACGCGGATCGACAAGATCCGCGACGGCGAGTGCGACGCCGTCGTGCTGGCCCGGGCCGGACTGGCCCGCATCGACCGTCTGGCGGAGGTCACCGAGGTGCTCGACCCCCTCCAGATGCTGCCCGCCCCCGGGCAGGGTGCGCTGGCGATCGAGTGCCGCTCGGACGACGAGCTGGTCGCGGCGCTCGCGGCGCTGGAGCACCCGCCCACGCGGGCCGCGGTCGAGACGGAACGAGCGGTGCTCGCCACCCTCGAGGGCGGATGCTCGGCGCCGATCGGCGCCCTGGCGGAGGTCGTCGAGGGCGAGGACGGGGACGAGCTGTGGGTGAGAGCAGTCGCGCTCTCCCACGACGGGGCGCTCGCGGTGCGGATGTCCGCCACCGGGACGCCCTCCGACGCCGTGGGCGTCGGGACCCGGTTGGGAGCAGAGATGCTCACCGACGGGGCAGGACAGCTGGGCCAGCCAGGTCCAGCGGCCACCACTGGAGCAGACAAGGTGCGAGAAGCATGACGCGAGCCAAGACCACCACGACCGACTCCTCCGAGCAGGCCCGCGGCTGGGTGTCGTTCGTCGGCAGCGGCCCCGGCGACCCCGACCTGATGACCTTGCGCGCAGTGGAGCTGCTGCGCCAGGCAGAGGTGGTCGTCACCGAGTCGCCCGAGCACCTGGAGCTGGTCTCCACGCTGCTGGGCGTCCCTGCCGAGAGCCTCGCGACCGACGGCCCCGAGGTCGTCGACGGCGGCTTCGGTGAGGACGGCCAACCGCTGACCCACGCCGCCCGCGCCAAGGTGGTGGTCAAGCACGCCAAGAAGGGCCGCCGCGTGGTGCGCCTGCTGACCGGCGACCCGTTCCTCTACGCCTCGGGCCCCGAGGAGGCGCAGGCCTGCGCCAAGGCCGGCCTCGGTTTCGAGGTCGTCCCCGGGGTCTCCTCGGTCGCGGCCGTCCCGGCGTACGCCGGCATCCCGCTGACCACCAAGGACCACCGCGAGATGACCGTGGTGACCTGTGACGGCTCGGTGGACTGGAGCAAGTACGGCGACGACCGCACCCTGGTGCTGCTCTCGGGCGTCGGCCAGATCGCCGACATCGCCGAGGCGCTCGTCGCCGCCGGCCGCTCGCCGCGCACCCCGGTCGCGATGACCCGGGTGGGCACCACCACCGAGCAGTCCACCGTCACCTCGACGCTGGCCGACATCGCCGCCGACGCCCGCGCCGCGCGGATGGCCCCGCCGGCGGTCGTCGTGGTCGGCAAGGTCGTCGACCTGCGCGAGGCGCTCTCGTGGTTCGAGACCAAGCCGCTCTTCGGCTGGCGGGTCCTGGTGCCGCGCACCAAGGACCAGGCCGGCCCGCTCACGAACCGCCTGCGGGGCTACGGCGCGGTGCCCGAGGAGGTCCCGACGATCTCCGTGGAGCCGCCGCGCAACCCCCAGCAGATGGACAAGGCCGTGCACGGTCTGGTCGAGGGCCGCTACGAGTGGATCGCCTTCACCTCCGTCAACGCAGTCAAGGCGGTGCGCGAGAAGTTCGAGGAGTATGGCCTCGACGCCCGCGCCTTCTCCGGCCTCAAGATCGCCGCCGTCGGTGACAAGACCGCCGGGGCCATCGCCGACTGGGGCCTGCGCGCCGACCTCGTGCCCTCGGGCGAGCAGTCCGCGGCCGGGCTGCTGGCCGACTGGCCCGAGTACGACGACGTGCTCGACCCGATCAACCGGGTCTTCCTGCCCCGGGCCGACATCGCGACGGAGAACCTCGTGGCCGGCCTGATCGACCTGGGCTGGGAGTGCGACGACGTCACCGCCTACCGGACGGTGCGCGCCACCCCGCCGCCGGCGCCGACCCGCGACGCGATCAAGTCGGGCAAGTTCGACGCGGTCGTGTTCACCTCGTCCTCGACGGTGCGCAACCTCGTCGGCATCGCCGGCAAGCCGCACCCCTCCACGATCATCGCGGTCATCGGACCCGCCACGGCCAAGACGGCCGAGGAGCACGGGCTGCGCGTGGACGTGCTCTCGCCCAAGCCCGACGTCGAGGTGCTCGTCGACGCGCTGGCCGACTTCGGGGCCGCCCGCCGGCTCTCGATGCTCGAGGAGGGCCAGCCGGTCACCAAGCCCTCGGAGCGCAAGCCCGCGGCCCGGCGCCGCGCGACCTCGCAGTCCTGAGCAGGACGGGGGAGCGCACGTGAACACCGAGGACCTCGCCGCTGCCGGCACGACCGGACCCGTCACGGGCCCGGTCGTGCGGCCGCGCCGGCTGCGCACGACGCCCGCGATGCGCCGGATGGTGGCGGAGACCCAGGTGGCCCCGCGCCAGCTGGTGCTGCCGCTCTTCGTGCGGGAGGGGCTCACCGAGCCGCGCCCGATCGCCTCGATGCCCGGGGTCGTGCAGCACACCCGCTCCAGCCTGCTCGCCGCGGTCTCCGAGGCCGCCGAGCTCGGCCTGGGCGGGGTGATGCTCTTCGGCATCCCCGAGACCCGCGACGCCACCGGGTCGGCGGGCATCGACCCCGCCGGCATCCTCAACCTGGCCATCACCGACGTCGTCGGCGAGGTCGGGGACGCGCTGAGCGTGATGAGCGACCTCTGCCTGGACGAGTTCACCGACCACGGGCACTGCGGCCTGCTCACCCCCGACGGGCGCGTCGACAACGACCGCACCCTGGCGGCGTACGCCGAGATGGCGCGCGCCCAGGCGCACGCCGGCGTCGACATGGTCGGCCCGAGCGGGATGATGGACGGCCAGGTCGCGGTGGTGCGAGCGGCGCTCGACGCCTCCGAGCACACCGACGTCTCGATCCTGGCCTACTCCGCGAAGTACGCCTCGGCGTTCTACGGGCCCTTCCGCGAGGCCGTCGACTCCTGCCTGGAGGGCGACCGGCGCACCTACCAGCAGGACCCCGCCAACGCCGTGGAGGGCGTGCGCGAGGCGCTGCTCGACGTCGCCGAGGGGGCCGACATCGTGATGGTCAAGCCCGCCCTCGCCTACCTCGACGTCGTACGCCGCGTGCGTGACGCCGTGGACGTCCCGGTCGCGGCCTACAACATCTCCGGGGAGTACGCGATGGTCGAGGCGGCCGCCGCGAACGGCTGGATCGACCGGGAGCCGGCGATCCTGGAGACCCTGGGCTCGATCCACCGTGCCGGGGCCGACGTGATCCTGACGTACTGGGCCGCCGAGGCCGCCCGCCTGCTGCGCGCCTGAGCGCGCCGGCCGGCGGGAGCCCGACCGGCCCGACGACAGGAAGCCCCGACCGGAGTCCGGTCGGGGCTTCCTCGTCTCGAGCGGGGGCTACTTGCCCATGTAGCCCTTGACGCACTTGTCGAAGGGGTCGTTGCTGTTGAGGATGTTGTCGACGTAGCCGTCGAGCGTGCACTGCAGCACCGCCTGGGCGAAGCTGAGCGTCTCGTCGACGACCGACACGCTGGTCGAGGGCAGGCTCGGCAGGGTCGGGGTCGGGGCACCGGGGACGCCCAGGCCGCCGGCGGAGCCGCCGCCGCCGCCGCCGGGAGCCGGGTTGGCCGGCGACTCGGGCTCCGGCTGCGGCTCGCTCGGGGCGGGCTGGCTCGGGGCGGGGGTCGCCTGCTGGTTCGGCTGCTGCTGGTTCGGTTGCTGCGGCGAGCCCGCCGGGCCGTTCTGCTTCGGCGGCTGGTAGCTGGGGTCCGGGGCGATGGTGCCGGCGGCCAGCGTGTTGGTGGGCACGGAGGTGTAGTCGCCGGACATGTAGGCGTCCATGATCGAGAGCACCAGGTCGACGTACTCGCTGGAGTTGTTGTAGCGGTAGACCGCCTTCTCCTGGCCGGCCGTGGTGGCGAGGTCGTCGTCGCCGGAGCAGAGGTAGACGGCGGTGCCGAGCGCGGCGTCGTCGATGTCCTGCGGGTTGCGCTGGCCGTCGCCGTCCGCGTCCACGCCGACGACCGACCAGGTCGAGGGGATGAACTGCATGGGGCCGATGGCGCGGTCGAAGACCGTGTCGTTGTCGAACTGGCCGGCGTCGGTGTCGCGGATCAGCGCGGTGCCGCGCTTGCCGTTGAGCGCGATGCCGTAGATGCCGGGGCTGGCCACGCCGTCGTCGTCGAGCACGTTGCCGCCGTAGCGGCCGTGGTCGGACTCCACCCGGCCGATGGCGCCGATGAGCTGCCAGGTGATGTTGCAGGACTTGTCGGCCTCGTTGATGACCGTCTCGGCGCGCTGGTAGGCGGCCAGCGCTGCGGAGGGGATGTCGGAGTTGGAGGCCGTGGCCACCACGCGCTGGGCGTTCTTCCCGCGCAGGCCCGCCGCCACGACGTCGCCGCTGGAGACGCTGGCCGGGGCCTCGATGGCCTCGGTGGGCACGCTCGAGCCGTCCGGCAGGGCGGGCACCTGGGTCGGGGTCCCGATGTCCTCGGAGGCGTTCAGCGTCGCCGGGGAGGCCCCGACGAGGCTGGCGGTCACTGCGGCCGACAACAGGCCGAGCGGCACGAGGGCCGTCACCTTCTGCAGGCGTCCCAAACGCTGTGCGGACATACGAGTCTCTCCCCTGTGGATCATCTGGTCGGACCGTGCTCCCTCAAGCACCTGTGACCGACATAACGATCCTCCCATACCGACGTTACGTCCGGGCTCGATCGCGACAGCTCATCACCACCGGCCCTGTGGCCCAGGTCACCACGATGCCCCCAGGTCAGGGCGGGTAAACGTCGGGACGGGGTCGTGGTCTGGGCCACCCGCCACCCGGGTCCTCCGGTGCCGGCGTGAAGTCGTTTTCCCCCTCGGTGACAATGGAGGAGTGAGCCCCCGTGACGCCCTGCTGCAGACCGACGCTTCGGCGGCCCTCTTCGACCGGGCCCGAGCCGTGACCCCGGGCGGGGTGAACTCACCGGTCCGCGCCTTCAACGCCGTGGGCGGCACCCCGCGCTTCATCCGCTCCGCCCAGGGCGCCTGGCTGCGCGACGTCGACGGCAACGAGTACGTCGACCTCATCTGCTCGTGGGGCCCGATGCTGCTGGGCCACGCGCACCCCGAGGTCCTCGAGGCCGTGCAGGCGGCGGTCGCGCGGGGGACGTCGTACGGCACCCCGACCGAGCCGGAGGTCGAGCTGGCCGAGGAGATCGTCTCCCGCACGTCGGTCGAGAAGGTGCGCTTCGTGTCCTCGGGCACCGAGGCGACGATGTCGGCGATCCGCCTGGCGCGCGGATTCACCGGTCGTGACGTCGTGGTGAAGTTCGCCGGCTGCTACCACGGCCACGTCGACGCGCTGCTGGCCTCGGCCGGCTCGGGCCTGGCCACCTTCGCCGTGCCCGGGACCCCCGGCGTCCCGGCCTCCTCGACCGAGCTGACCCTGGTGCTGCCCTACAACGACCGGGCCGCGGTCGAGGCGGTGTTCGCCGAGCACGGCGACCGCATCGCCTGCCTGGTCACCGAGGCCGCTCCCGGCAACATGGGCGTCGTGCCGCCCGAGCCGGGCTTCAACGAGTTCCTCGCCGCCACCTGCACCCGCCACGGCGCCCTGTTCGTCAGCGACGAGGTGATGACCGGCTTCCGGGCCTCGCGGCAGGGCCAGTGGGGCCTCGACGGCGCCCTCGAGGGCTGGCGTCCCGACCTGGTCACCTTCGGCAAGGTGATGGGCGGCGGCTTCCCCGCCGCCGCGTTCGGGGGCCGCGCGGACGTGATGGGCCACCTCTCGCCGGAGGGGCCGGTCTACCAGGCCGGCACCCTGTCGGGGAACCCGATCGCGACGACCGCCGGTCTCACCACGCTGCGCCTGGCGACCCCGGAGGTCTACGACCACCTGACCCGCGCCGGCGAGACGATCAAGGCCGCTGCCGCCGAGGCCCTGACCGCTGCGGGCGTCGCCCACACGATCCAGTCGACCGGCACCATGTTCTCGGTGTTCTTCGCCGAGGGCGCGGTCCGTGACTTCGACGACGCCTCGCGCACCGACACCGCCGCCTACGGCGCCTTCTTCCACGCCATGCTCGAGCGCGGCGTCTACCTGCCGCCCTCGGCCTACGAGGCGTGGTTCCTCTCCGCCGCGCACGACGAGCGCGCCGTCCAGACCGTGCTCGACGCCCTGCCCGAGGCCGCCCGCGCGGCCGCAGCGACTGGAAGGTCCTGAGCGATGCCCGGCACCCCCGACACGATCGTCCACCTGCTGCGCCACGGCGAGGTGCACAACCCCGAGGGCGTCCTCTACGGCCGCCGCGACGGCTTCCACCTCTCCGACCTCGGGCGCCGGATGGCCCAACGGGTCGCCGACCAGGTCGCGCACCGAGACGTCGTGCACCTGCGCTCGTCGCCGCTGGAGCGGGCCCAGGAGACCGCGCGCCCCCTGGCCGAGGCGCTCGGGCTCGACATCGTCAGCGACGAGCGGGTCATCGAGTCCACCAACGTCTTCGAGGGCGAGCAGTTCGGCCCGGGCCGCAACGCGCTGAAGAAGCCGTCGACGTGGCGGCACCTGTGGAACCCGTTCAAGCCGTCGTGGGGCGAGCCCTACGCGGAGGTCGAGCAGCGGATGATGGCCGCGGTCCACGACGCCCGCCGCGAGGCGCAGGGCCACGAGGCCGTGGTGGTCTCCCACCAGCTGCCGATCTGGACGACCCGCCTGGCCGCCGAGGGCCGCTCCTTCCTGCACGACCCACGCAAGCGCCAGTGCACGTTGTGCTCGCTGACCTCCTTCCACTTCGTGGGCGAGCGCCTGGCCCAGGTCTCGTACTCCGAGCCGGCCGGCGACCTGATCCCGACCGGGGACCGCTCCGCGCCGTTCTCGGCCGGGGGCGCCCCGGAGGAGAAGCGGCCTTGACCCTGCTCCCCCCGCGCGTCGCCGCCCTCGCCGCCGCGACCGCGCTGACGCTGCTGGGCGCCGGCTGCTCCTCCCTGACCGGGACCAACAACGCCGGCTACGTGCCGGGCGACGGCCAGGTGGCGGAGTACGAGCCCGGTGAGCGCGAGGGCCCCATCGAGCTCTCGGGCGAGACCGTCGACGGCGGCACCTACGACCTGGCCGAGCAGCGCGGCAAGGTCGTCGTGGTCAACGTCTGGTGGAGCGGTTGCGGGCCGTGCATCAAGGAGATGCCGATGCTCACCGAGGCCGCCGCGGAGCTCGGCGACGAGGTCGAGTTCGTCGGCATCAACATCCGCGACAACAGCGCCGCCGACGCGCAGGTCTTCGAGGACCGCCTCGGCGTCGACTACCCCTCGATCTACGCGCCCGACGGCCAGGCGCTGCTGGCCTTCCCCGGCCGGACCTCGCCCAAGGCGACGCCCTCCACGCTGGTGCTGGACCCCGAGGGTCGCGTCGCCTCGGTCATCAGCGGCGAGATCCCCAGCAGGACCACGCTGCTCACCCTGGTGGAGTCGGCCCAGGAGCCGGTGCAGTGACCGACTGGCTGCAGGCGACGGCCGCCTCGGGCTCCCTGGCACTGGCGGCACCGGTGGCGGTGCTGGCCGGGCTGGTGTCGTTCTTCAGCCCCTGCGTGCTGCCGCTGCTGCCCGGCTACTTCTCCTACGCCACCGGCCTCTCCGGCGCCGACATCGCCGAGGGGCGTGGCAGCCGCCGCCGGATGGTCGCGGGGTCGATGCTCTTCGTGGCCGGCTTCGGCGCCGTGTTCGTCACCCTCGGGGCGCTGGCCGGCTCGGTCAGCACCTGGCTGCGGGTCAACCAGTCGACACTGAGCTTCTGGCTCGGTCTCTTCACCATCGTGCTGGGCCTGGCCTTCATCGGTCTGGTCCCGTGGCTGCAGCGTGACCTGCGGGTGCACAAGGTGCCCGCGGTCGGGCTCGGCGCGGCCCCGGTGCTCGGCTTCCTCTTCGGCCTGGGGTGGACGCCGTGCATCGGTCCGACCCTCGGCGTGATCCTCGGGCTCGGCTACAGCGAGGGCACCGCCGGGCGCTCCGCGCTGCTGCTCGCCTTCTACACCCTCGGCCTCGGCGTCCCGTTCGTGCTGGCAGGTCTTCTGTGGCGCCACGCGCTGGGCACGTTCGCCTGGGTGCGTCGCCACCAGGTGTGGGTGACCCGCGCCGGCGGCCTGATGATGGTCCTGGTCGGGGTCCTGCTGGTGACCGGCTGGTGGGACTACGCCGTGACGTGGCTGCAGGGCAACCTGGTCTCCGAGTTCGAGGTGGCGATATGAGCACTCCCGCCGGCACCGGCACCCCCGCCGGCCCCGTGTCCCGGCGCGCCGGCGAGCTGACCCCGCGCGAGCTGCTGCGCTGGGGCTGGCGCCAGCTGACCTCGATGCGCACCGCGCTCATCCTGCTGCTCCTGCTCGCGCTGGCCGCGGTGCCGGGCTCGGTGATCCCGCAGCAGGGCGTCGACGCGCTGGCCGCCTCCCGCTGGCGCGAGGACCACCCCCGGCTCACGCCGGTCTACGACTGGCTCGACCTCTTCGACGTCTACAGCTCGGTGTGGTTCGCCGCGATCTACGTCCTGCTGATGGTCAGCCTGGTGGGCTGCATCATCCCGCGCACCATCGTCTACGCCCGCAACATCCGCGCGGTCCCGCCCGCCGCGCCGCGCAACCTGACTCGCCTGCCCGACCACGCGTCGTACGAGAGCGACGAGGGGATCGAGGAGGTCCTCGAGCAGGCCCGTGCCGAGCTGCGCCGTCGGCGCTACCGGCTGCGTCCCGCCGAGACGACCGGACCCGGAGCCGGCGCGATCGCCGCCGAGCGCGGCTACCTGCGCGAGGTCGGCAACCTCGTCTTCCACCTCTCGATCATCGTGGTGCTGGTCGGCTTCGCGACGGGCAGCCTGCTCGGCTACAAGGGCGGCGTCATCGTCCTGGTCGGCAACGGCTTCGCCAACAACCTCACCCAGTACGACGACTTCGTGCCCGGCACGGCGTTCTCCGCCTCGGAGATGGAGCCCTTCTCGTTCACCGTCGAGGACTTCGAGGTCGAGTGGCTGACCGAGGGTCGCGCCCAGGGCCAGGCCCGCAACTTCGTCGCGTCGCTGCGCTACCGCGAGGAGCCGGGAGCCGAGGAGCAGACCTACGACCTGCGGGTGAACCACCCGCTGGAGATCGGCGACAGCGAGGTGTTCCTCGTCGGGCACGGCTACGCCCCGGTCATCACCGTGCGCGACGCGCGCGGCGAGGTGGTGGCCAGCGGGCCGCGGGTCTTCCTGCCGCAGGACCAGACCTTCCTGTCCTTCGGGGTGATCAAGGCACCCGCCGCCGAGCCGGACGGGCTGGGGCTGGAGGGACTCTTCTACCCCACCTTCGTCAACATCGGGGGCGACCCGGTCAACGTCATGGGCGACACCCTCAACCCCGCGATCTCGATGCTGGTCTACGCCGGCGACCTCGGGCTCGACGGCGGGGAGTCGCAGTCGGTCTACATCCTCGAGAAGGACGACGCCGAGCAGGTCACCAAGCCCGACGGCAGCCCGGTGCGCGTCGACCTCCAGGTCGGGGCGACCGAGAAGCTGCCGGACGGGCTCGGCAGCGTCACGTTCGAGGGTGTCCAGCCCTGGGTGCGGGTGCAGGTCAGCCAGAGCCCCGGCAAGGTCGTGGCTCTCGTCGGCGTGGTGGCGGCCCTGATCGGGCTGCTGGGCTCGCTGTTCATCCGGCCCCGCCGGGTCTGGGTGCGCGCGCGCCGGGAGGATGGCCGCACGGTCGTCGACCTGGCCGCGCTCGACCGCTCGGGCGGCGGGGACGTCGCCCTGGTGCTCGCCGATATCGTGGAGGCGCTGCGACCCGCAGCGCAGAAGGAGCTGTCCCGATGACCGATTCGTCCTGGGAGGCGCTGAGCCAGCAGGCCATCGCCGCCGCCGGTGTCGTCTACTTCCTGGCCATGCTGGCCCACCTCGTGGAGTGGAGCCTGCTGCGCAACGTGCCCGCCACCGCCCAGGCGGCCCGGGTCTCCGCCGGCAGCACCGGGGCCCGCCCCGGCTCCGTCGCCGTGGCGGAGCCCGACCGGGGGCGCGAGGAGGGGCACGAGCGGGTCCTGATGGCCGGTCGCCTCGGGCTGCTGCTGACCTGGCTGGCGGCCGCGGTGCACCTGCTCGGCCTCGTCTCGCGCGGTCTGGCCGCCGACCCCAACCGGGTGCCCTGGGGCAACATGTACGAGTTCACCCTCTCGGGCACGTTCGTGGTCGCGGCGCTCTACCTCGCCACCCGTCGTCGCTTCGGCCTGGCCTGGATGGCCCCGATCGTCGTGACGACCGTGCTGGTGCTGCTGATGGTCGCCGTCATCTGGCTCTACGCGCCCGTCTCGCCGCTGACCGAGGCACTGAACTCCCCGTGGCTGGTGATCCACGTCGTCTCGGCCGTCATCGCCACCGGCGCCTTCACCCTGGGCGGGATCACCTCGGCGCTCTACCTGTTCAAGGAGCGCCAGGAGACCCGGCACCCCGAGCGCACCACGGGCTACCTGGCCCGGGTGCCCGCGACGCCCGTCCTCGACCGGGTGTCCTACCGGATGCACGCCTTCGGCTTCCCGGTGTGGACCTTCGCGGTGCTCATCACCGGGCCGATCTGGGCGCACGAGGCCTGGGCGTCGTACTGGAACTGGGACCCCAAGGAGGTCTGGGCGTTCATCACCTGGGTCGTGTACGCCGCCTACCTGCACGCCCGCTCCACGGCCGGCTTCAAGGGCCGCAACGCCGCCATGATCGCGCTGGTCGGCGTGGCCACGCTGTGGTTCAACTTCATCGGCATCAACTTCTTCTCCTCCACCTCGCAGCACTCCTACGCCGACGCGTCGTCGGCGGTGGTCTCGCCGCTCGAGCGCTGACCGGCTCGAACGCGGCGCGCGGATCGCTTGCGCCTGCCTGCCCCGTCGAGGCAGGCTCTCGACCCTGATGAGCGGGGTGGCGGTCGGCGTCGACGAACCCGTGCCGGCGCGCGCGCCGGGGCGGTGGCGCACGGCCGGGCTCATCCACCTGGGCGGAGCCGCCGCCTACGTCGTGGCGTTCCTGCTGGGCCGGCTGACGACCCTGGAAGGCACGACCCTGGCGCTCACCTGGCCGGCCGCCGGTGTCGTGGTCCTGTGGCTGCTGCTGGCCGAGGCCCGACGAGTCCGGGGCGGGGTCGTGCTGCTGCCGGTGGTCACGGGGCTGGTCAACCTCGCCGCCGGTGGCGAGATAGCGGTCGCGGTGGCGTTCGCCGCCTCCAACGGGGCGCTGGGCCTGACCGTCGTGCTGGCCGCCCGGCGCCTGCCGCCCAGCTTCCTCGACGTCCGCTCGCCGACCCCGGTGACCACGGGGCTGGGCCTGATCGGTGCCGGCCTGCTGGCCACCGCCGTGGGGGTGGCCGTGGGCCACCTGGGTCTGCGGCTGGCCGGCGTCGACCTTGGTGCGGCGGCGACCCTGGCGTGGTGGGGCCGCAACTTCTCCGCGGTCGTCGCCCTGGTCGCGTTGGCCTTCCTGTTCCTGCGCCGCCGAGCGGGCGTCGAGCACCTGGTCGAGTCCGCGTCGCGGCGCGAGCACCTCCTGCTCTTCGTGACCAGCCTGGCGGTCTACGCGACGGTCTTCGCGGTCATGTCGCTGCCGCTGACCTTCCTGCCGATGATGCTGACCCTGTGGGCCGGCCTGCGGTGCACCCCGGGGGTGGCGGCGCTGCACTCGATCGCGGCCGGCACGTTCGTGGTCGGGCTGACCCTCCTGGGACGCGGACCGTTCGCCGGGGTGGGCACGCCCCAGGAGTCGGCGGTCGTGGTCCAGCTGTACGTGGCAGCCCTGGTGGTGAAGGTGCTGCTGCTGGTGGCGCTGCGCAGCGAGCGGGAGGCCGCCACCCAGCAGCTGGAGCAGGAACAGGAGCACGCCGCTCGGCAGGCCGGGTTGCTGCAGGCAGCGATCGGGTCGGTCAACGAGGGGCTGGTGGTGGTCTCCGCGCGCGGCGAGGTGGTCACCGCGAACACTGCGGCCGCGCGGATGCTCGCCTGGCCGGACGGGGCAGCGCCACCCCTGGTCGAGGACTTCCCGGCCCTGGGGGCGGACGGCAGCCTGCTCCCGTGGGGCGAGACCCCCGTGGCCCGCGGCCTGCGGGGCGAGAGCGTGCGCGGCGAGCAGCTGATCACCGTCGGCGCCGACGGGCGGCGGCGCTGGCTCTCGATCGACGTGGAGCCGCTCAGCGGGCCCGTGGGGCAGCAGGACTCCCAGGTGGTGGTGGTGCTGCGCGACGTGACCGGCGAGCGGGAGCGGTTCGAGGAGCTGGAGTCGTTCGCCGGCACCCTCGCCCACGACCTGCGCGGACCCCTGGCGGCGGTCGGCAACTGGTCGGAGCTCGCGCAGCGGATGGCCCGGGGGGACATGGGTGACGAGGCGATGCTGGAGCGCGCCCTGGACCGGCTCGGGGCCGGGGTCCGCCAGCTCGACGAGATGATCGACACGATGCTGCACCACGCCCTGACCAAGGAGCGGGAGGCCCATCCCGAGACCGTGGACCTGACGGCCCTGGTGCTCGACGTCGTGGTGGCCCGTGGCCTCGAGGACAGCGTCGTGTGCGACCGGCTGCCGCCGGTGGCGGGTGACGTGGTGCTGCTGCGCCAGCTGGTCGACAACCTGGTCGGCAACGCGGTCAAGTTCGTGGCGCCGGGGGTGCGGCCCCGGGTGCGGGTCTCCGCGGTCCCGCACGGGGACCGGGTCGAGATCCACGTCGTCGACAACGGGATCGGGGTCGCCCCCGAGCTGCGGGGTCGGGTCTTCGACCGCTTCGAGCGCGGGGTCGGTGAGGAGTTCCCGGGCACCGGCCTCGGCCTGTGGCTGTGCCGCACGATCGTGGAGCGCCACGACGGCGCGATCGAGATCGGCGACGGTCCCCACGGCCGGGGCGCCTGCGTGCGCTTCGACCTGCCGTCCGCGGCGGAGCGGAGCCCGCTCCAGCCTGCCCTCCCGTAGCCGGGCAGACGGCCCGGGAAGAGCCCTACGGAGCCGGCTCGTCCGGCTCGTCGGGGTGCTTGCGCTTGCGCTCGAGGTCGCGCAGGAAGTCCTCGTCGTCGTCGGGCGCGACCATCCGCGGCTTGGGCCGCGGGCGTGGCAGCGGGCGGCGGGCGGGCCCGGGAGCAGCGCCGGGCAGTCGACGCTGCAGCAACCGGATGGCGAGGTAGGTGACCACAGCGACGATCGCCACCACCAGCAGAAGCTTCAGCACCCCTCCAATGTAGGCGCTGCCCGGTGACGACCTACCCTGGAGGGGTGAAGGAGTTCGTCGTCTACACCGCCCTGCGCATCCTGCTGTTCCTCGCCTCGCTCGGCGTGGTGACGGGCATCTGGCTGCTGGTGGCCGACCAGGCCAACCTGCTGGCCACGTTCGTGATCGCCTTCGTGCTCAGCGGCATCGGGTCCTACTACCTGCTCAACGGCCCCCGGGAGGCGCTGGCGCAGCGCGTCGACGCCCGTGCGCGCCGCGCGTCGGTCCGCTTCGACGAGATGAAGGCCCGCGAGGACGCGGACTGAGCGCTGGGACCCGGCTCGCGCTACTTGCGCCGACGGCCCAGGTGCCGGTCGACCCGGCTCGAGGACTGGCCCAGGACCCTGCCCAGCAGGACGCTGCGCATCCGCCAGGCGGCGACGACGGCGACGATCACGAGGATGAGCAGCAGGAACTTCATGCTGCGAGCCTAGCCCGCGCTCACAGCAGCAGCAGGGGAGCGGCGACAAGGGCTGCCCAGACCAGCTCGGCCAGGCCGGTCGACTGCAGCACCGGGACCAGCCCCGGGCCGCTCGCGCCGCCCCGGACCACCCGGACGCCGGGTGCGGCCGCGACGAGGAAACCCAGACCGAGCAGGGCCCACCACGTGGTCAGCGGGGCCAGGGCGACCACGGCCAGCGCGGCGGCCGCGACCAGGGCGACGTACAGCGCGCGGGTGCGGTGGTCGCCGAGGAGCACCGCGAGGGTGCGCTTGCCGGCGACGGTGTCGGTGGGGATGTCGCGCAGGTTGTTGACGACGAGGATCGCGCAGGCCAGCGCGCCGATGCCGACCGCGGCGGCGAACGCGCCGGGCTCCCAGGTCTGGGTCTGCACGTAGGTGGTGCCGACGACGGCGACGAGGCCGAAGAAGACGAAGACCATCACCTCGCCGAGGCCGAGGTAGCCGTAGGGCTTGTCGCCGCCGGTGTAGAACCAGGCCGCGAGGACGCTGACCACGCCCACGGCCACCAGCCACCAGGCAGTGGTGGCCGCCAGCACCAGGCCGGCCGCTGCGGCGACACCGAAGGACAGGAACGCCGCACGCTTCACCGCGGCGGCGGGGGCGGCGCCGGACCCGACCAGGCGCATCGGACCGACCCGGTCGTCGTCGGTGCCGCGCACGCCGTCGGAGTAGTCGTTGGCGTAGTTGACGCCGACCTGAAGCGCCAGGCTCACCACGAGCGCCAGGAGCGCCTTCCACCACACCGCGGAGTCGACGTACGCCGCCACCCCGGTGCCGGCGAGGACCGGCGCGAGCGCCGCGGGCAGGGTGCGGGGTCGCGCGCCGGCGAGCCACTGAGCGGGAGTTGCCACGGTGGGTGATTCAACCCCAAGTGCGGCCCGGGTCAGCGGGCCGGGTCGAGCTCGTGGCGCTCGAGGAAGCGCTGCGCCATCCGGGCCGAGGGGTGGATGAGCACCGCCGCGACCACGATGATCGCGGCGATCACCAGCCAGCCCTCGGTGCCCCAGCCCAGCGCGAGGTAGGTGTAGGCGGCCGGGGCCCAGACGTAGCCCAGGGTGCCGCCGAGGTTGCCCGCGCCCTGGTACTCGCCACGGCGGTCGGGGTCGGAGAGCTCGGACTCGAAGGCCCAGCTCGCGGCCGAGAGGAACAGCTCGGCTCCGGTGACGGCGATGTGGCCGGCCCACACCAGCGCGATCGTGCGCCACCCCAGGGTGTCGTGGGTGACCATCGTGATCGCGCAGGCCACCACGAAGAAGCCGCTGCTCACCCGGGCCGCCCGCAGCGCGGTCGGCACGTCGCGCACCGTGCGGGCCGCGGCCATCGGCAGGAAGATGCACATCACCGTGTTGGTGCCGAAGAGCGCCGCCAGCAGCACCCGGGGCGCGTCGGTCTCGACCACCAGCCACAGCGGGATCACCGTGTGCAGCAGCACCTGGTTGGTCATCAGCACGCCGCTGAAGAACGAGGTGAGCAGGTAGCCGGGGTTGCGCAGCGCGCCCGGGACGGTGCGCGGGGCGTCGGTCTCGTCGACCGCGGCGGTGATGGCGGTCTCCAGAGGAGAGGGGCGCTCCTTGTGCGGGGCCTTCGGCAGCCGGGTGATCCAGTAGGCGTTGCCCAGGCCGAGCGCGGCGGTGAGCAGGGGCAGCGCCGTGAGGACGGCGTCGCTGTCGAAGGCGAGCGCCAGGCCGCCCAGCCCGGCGCCGAGGGTGAAGCCGAGGTTGGTGGCGGCGTACATGTAGGCCTGCGAGCCGATCCGCTCCGAGCGGGGCAGCACGTCGAGGACGTAGGCGCCGCGCGCCGCTCCACCGGTGGAGTTGACGACCTCGAGGACCACGCTGACCACCAGGAAGGCGACGAAGCCGTCGATCCAGGGCCACGCGGCGTACGCCGCCGACGTGCCGACCGCGCCGATGGCCCACAGCCGCTGCGGGCCGACCCGGTCCGCCAGCTTGCCGGCCGGCACCGCGACCAGGAACGAGGCGATCCCGGCGACGGTGATCCCGACCCCGACCTGGGCCGGCGAGAGGCCGACCACGATGGTGAAGAACACCGCGCTGGCGGTGAGGAAGGCGCCGTCGCCGACCGCGAACAGGACCGACTGCACCGACAGCTGGCCGGCCAGCGGGGTCGGTGGCTTGAACTGCTGGAGACGGCTGGCACGGGTCGGCACCGGGAGATGAGATCACGCCGGGCTAGCGTTCGCCGCATGGTTATCGAGCCCACCGGGTCCCGGCAGGCGGTTTCTGCGCTGCGGGCGTGGCTGGGCTCACACGAGGAGCCCGAGCCGTGGGTCGTGGAGACGTCCGGCTCGACCGGCCGACCCAAGCGGGTGCGGTTGCCGCGCGCCGCGGTGCTGGCCTCGGTCGAGGCGTCCGCGCGGCGCTTGGGTGCATCGGGGGCGTGGGTGCTGGCGGTGCCGGCGGCGTACGTCGCCGGGGTGCAGGTGGTGTGCCGCTCGCTGGTCGCGGGCCACGAGCCGGTGCTGCTCGAGGAGCACGGCTCGCTGGCCGCGGCGGTCGCCGCGCTGCCCGCCGGCGTGGACGGGTTCGTCTCGCTGGTCCCGACCCAGCTGCACCGGATGCTGGGCTCGGGCGACGACCTGGATGCGCTGCGCAGCTTCCACACGGTGCTGCTCGGCGGCGGCCCCATCGACCCCGCGCTGCGGGCCCGGGCCGAGGCGGCCGGGGTGCGCGTGGTCGCGACCTACGGCTCGGCGGAGACCGCGGGCGGCTGCGTCTACGACGGGGTGCCGCTCGACGGGGTGGGCCTGGCGCTCGGGGCGGACGGTCGGATCCGACTCAGCGGGCCGACGCTGTTCGCGGGCTACGAGGGCGAGCCCGGGCTCACCGCCGAGACGCTCGTCGACGGGTGGTTCCTGACCTCCGACGCGGGGCGGCTCGACGAGGACGGCCGCCTCCAGGTGCTCGGACGCCTCGACGACGTCGTCGTGACCGGCGGCGTCAACGTGCCCGCCCCGGCCGTGGCCGCGCGCCTGCGCGCGCACCCCGGCGTCGAGGCCGCCGAGGTGCTGGGGGTGCCCGACGACGAGTGGGGGCACCGGCTGGTGGCCTTCGTCGTGGCCTCCGACCCGGCTCCGGACGACCTCGCTCCTGTGGACCTCGACGACCTGCGCTCCTGGGTGGGCCTGGCGCACCCGCGCTCCTGGGCCCCGCGCCAGCTCGTGCTGCTGCCCTCCGTGCCGTTGCTGGCCAACGGCAAGCCCGACCGCGTGGCGCTGCGGGCGCTCGTGGTTCCGGGTCAGGGGGCTGCCGTTGGTGACCATTCGGCACCTTCCGGGGCGGTTTCGATGCCGTTGGTGACCAAACGGCAACGAGATGTGACGGATGAGGCGTCCGGCATCGTCGAGAGCCACGTCTTCGCGATCCCGATGCGCACCCGGTTCCGCGGCATCACCGTGCGCGAGGGTCTGCTGCTGCGCGGCCCGGGCGGGTGGGGCGAGTGGTCGCCGTTCCTGGAGTACGACGAGCGCGTGGCCGAGCCCTGGCTGCGCTGCGCGGAGGAAGCCGCAGCCGGGGACTGGCCGGCGCCGCTGCGCTCGACCGTCCCGGTCAACGTCACCGTGCCGGCGCTCGGTGCCGAGGACGCCTACGCGATCGTGCGCCGCGGTGGTTGCCGCACCGCCAAGGTCAAGGTCGCCGAACCCGGGCAGACGCTGGCCGACGACATCGCCCGGCTCGAGGCCGTCCGCGCCGCCCTCGACGCGGACGGGCCGGGCGGCCAGGTGCGCATCGACGTCAACGGGTTGTGGGACGTCGACACCGCCGTCGCCTCGATCCCGGTGCTCGACCGGGCGGCCGGGGGACTGGAGTACGTCGAGCAGCCGGTCGCCTCGGTCGAGGACCTCGCGCTCGTGCGCCGACGGGTCGGCGTGCCGATCGCGGCCGACGAGTCCATCCGCCGCGCCGCGGACCCCTACCGGGTGCGCGACCTGGAGGCCGCCGACATCGCGGTGCTGAAGGTCCAGCCCCTGGGCGGCGTGCGCGCCTGCCTGCGGATCGCGGAGGACATCGGGCTGCCGGTGGTGGTCTCGTCGGCGCTGGAGAGCTCGGTCGGGATCGCCGCCGGGGTCGCGCTGGCCGCCGCCCTGCCCGAGCTCCCCTACGCGTGCGGGCTGGCGACGGTGCAGCTGCTCACCGACGACGTGGCCGAGCAGCCGCTGCTGCCCGTGGACGGGCAGCTGCAGGTCGGCCGCCCCGCCGTCTCGCCCGCGGCGCTGGCCCGGCTCGACGCGGCCCCGGACCGGGTCGCGCACTGGCAGGCGCGGCTGGCCCGGGTGCGCGGCGTACGCGAGGATCAGCAGCGTGGGTGAGGAGAACGACGCGACGCGGACCGCACGCGCCGTGGTGACGGCCCTGGTCGAGGCGGGCGTGCGGGACGTCGTGGTGGCGCCCGGATCGCGCAACGCACCCCTGTCCTTCGCCGTCTGGGACGCCGCCCAGGGCGGCGCGCTGCGCCTGCACACCCGCATCGACGAACGCTCCGCGGGCTTCCTGGCCCTCGGGCTGTCGCGGACCGGTGCGCCGGCGGCCGTGATGTGCACCTCCGGGACAGCCGTGGCCAACCTGCACCCCGCGGTCCTCGAGGCCGCGCACGCCGGGGTGCCGCTGCTGGTCGTCACCGCCGACCGCCCGACCCGGCTCGCCGGCACCGGGGCCAACCAGACCACCGACCAGGTCGGCGTCTTCGGGTCCCTGGTGGCGACCCAGGACATCGGCGCCGACGAGCCGCCGGACTGGCTGATGCTGTGGCCCGAGGACGGCCCGGTGCACCTCAACGTGCGACTCGACGAGCCCCTGCTGCCCGCGGCCCCCTGGGGCGAGGGTCTGCCGTTGGTGACCAAACGGCAGAGAAAGACCACCCTCGAGCGCCGTTTGGTCACCAACGACAGCCCCATCGCGCCGGGACCACGGACGGTCGTGGTGGCCGGCGACGACGCGGGCCCGCCGGCACGGGTGCTGGCGCAGGTGGCGGGGTGGCCGCTGCTGGCGGAGCCGTCGAGCGGCTCGCGCACGGGCACCCACGCCCTGCGCACCTACCGGCTGCTGCTCGACACCGAGCTCGGTCGCAGCATCGAGCGGGTCGTGGTGCTGGGCCACCCGACCCTGAGCCGACCGGTCTCCCGGCTGCTGGCGCGCGACGACGTCGAGGTGCTCGCGGCACCGGCGCGCGGCGTGTGGGCGGCCCGGCCGTTCGCGGTCGACGGCGAGATCGTCGCCGGCGAGCCGCACCCCGACCAGCAGGCCGCCGACCCCGCCTGGCTCGACGCCTGGCTCGCGGCCGACCGCTCGGTCTCCCGGCAGCTCGACCGGCTGCTGGCCGCCGAGCCCGACCTGACGCCGTACGAGGTGGCGGGTGCGGTGGCGCGTGCGCTGCCCCCGGAGGGGCTGCTGCACGTCGGCGCCTCGAGCCCGATCCGCGACCTCGACCTGATGCTGCACGGCTGGGAGGTCGGGGCGCGGCGCAAGGTGATCGCCAACCGGGGGCTGTCCGGCATCGACGGCGTGGTCTCCACCGCGGTCGGGGCCGCGCTGGGGCGGCCCTCGAGCAGTCGGGTGGTCGCGCTGATGGGCGACGTCACCTTCCTGCACGACGCCAACGGCCTGGTCCTCGGCCCCGACGAGCCGGAGCCCGACCTGACGATCGTGGTCGTCAACGACGACGGCGGCTCGATCTTCTCGATGCTCGAGCAGGGCGCCCCCGAGCACGTCGACCGGTTCGAGCGGTTCTTCGGCACCCCGCACCGCGTCGACCTCGCCGCCCTCTGCGCCGCCACCCGCACCCCGCACTGGCGCGTCGAGAGCCTGCCCGAGCTCGAGCAGGCGCTGGCCTCGCCCAACGGTGGCATCGAGGTCGTCGAGGTGCGGGTCCGTCGCGACAACCGCCGCGAGCTCGACGAGCGGATCCGCGCCCTGCGCCCCTGACCCGTCGATCCCGGCGCCCGGACCTGGGAGGATCACCGGGTGGAGATCGCCCTGCTGCTCATCGCCCTGGCGCTCACCGTCCTGGTGGTCACCGCGCTGGCCGACCGGATCGACGTGCCGGCCCCGCTGGTGCTCATCGTCGTGGGAGTCGGCGGCTCCTACGTGCCCGGCGTCCCCGAGATCACGCTGTCGCCCGAGGTGGTGCTGCTCGGGCTGCTGCCGCCGCTGCTCTACGCGGCGGCGATCCAGACCTCGCTGGTCGACTTCAACGCGAACCGCCGCTCCATCCTGCTGCTGTCGGTGGGCCTGATCGTCTTCACGACCGTCGGTGTGGGGGTCCTGGTGCACTCCCTGCTGCCGGGCGTGGGCTGGCCGGGCGCGCTGGCGATCGGTGCGGTCGTCGCGCCGCCCGACGCGGTCGCGGCCACCGCCATCGGTCGGCGCATCGGGCTGCCGCGGCGCATCGTGACGATCCTCGAGGGCGAGTCGCTGCTCAACGACGCGACCGCCCTGGTGTCGCTGCGCACCGCCGTCGCCGCCGGCGGGGCCGGGATCACCGCCGTCGGTGTCGGTCTCGACTTCGCGCTGGCCGCCGGCGGCGGGGTGGCGGTCGGGGTGGTGCTCTACCTCGTCATCGGCTGGGTGCGCCGACGGGTGGAGGACCCGCTCACCGACACCGCGATCTCGTTGGTCACCCCGTTCGCGGCCTACGTGCTCGCCGAGGAGATCCACGCCTCCGGCGTCCTCGCCGTGGTCGTCGCGGGGCTGCTGCTGGGCCACCGCTCGCCGGTGCTGCAGACCGCGTCGTCGCGGATCGCGGAGCGGATGAACTGGCGCACCATCGCGTTCGTCCTCGAGAACGTGGTGTTCCTGCTGATCGGGCTGCAGGCCGCCCGCCTGGTCGCCGACGTCGGGGGCAGCGAGGTCGGCCTGGGCCGGGTGGTGCTGGTCTGCGGCACGACGCTGGTCGCGGTGGTGCTGCTGCGGGTGGTGTGGGTCTTCGGGGCCCGCTACGTGCTGGTGCAGCCGGGCCCCGACGGGGTCCGGGTCAAGCCGTCGTGGCAGAACACCCTGCTCGTCGGGTGGGCCGGGATGCGCGGCGTGGTCACCCTGGCCGCGGCGTTCGTGATCCCCGCCGACTTCGAGCACCGCGAGGTGCTGCTGATGGTGGCGTTCACCGTCGTGGCCGGCACCCTGCTGCTGCAGGGGCTCACCCTGCCGTGGTTGGCGCGTCGGCTGCGGGTGGCCTCGCCCGACCCGATGGACGACGCCCTGGCCCGCGCGACCCTGCTGCAGCAGGCGTCCAAGGCCGGCTACGCGGCGCTGGAGGAGATGGACTACGACGACGCGCACGGCGTCATCGACCGCATCCGCCAGCGCATCGACCAGCGCAACTTCGCCGCCTGGGAGCGCCTCGGCACCACGCCGGGCCAGGAGACGCCCAGCGAGCTCTACGCACGGGTGCGCCTGGCGATGATCGGCGCCGAGCGGGAGCGGGTCCTGGAGATCCGCAGCTCGGGCCGGGTCGACTCCGTGGTGGTCGCCGAGGTCCTGGCGATGCTCGACGTGGAGGAGTCGCTCATCGACCGGGCGATGCCCCAGCACGAGCAGGACGAGCCGGTCGGGCTGCGCCCCGCGACCCGGGAGGAGTGCGCCCACCTGGCCGCGACCACGGCGGTGCGCACCAGCGACGCCGGCGTGTGCGTCGACTGCCTCGAGGTCGGCACGACGTGGGTGGCGCTGCGTGAGTGCCTCGCGTGCGGCCACCTGGCCTGCTGCGACTCCTCACCGGCCCAGCACGCCACGGCGCACTTCCACGACACCGCCCACCCGGTCATGCAGTCCGCCGAGCCGGGCGAGCACTGGCGGTGGTGCTTCGTGCACCACCTGACCAGCTGATCCTCAGGCGCCGGTGCCGCGAGGCCGCTGCTCGAGGGCCTGCTCGAGCGTGCGTGCCGGACGCCCGAGCAGCCGCTCGACGTCGGGGCTGACCCGGGCCAGCGAGCCGTCGGCGATCGCGGTGTAGGTGCTGACCCAGGCGTCGAGCTGCCACTGCCGGGCGTCCGGCCACCCGGCGCGCCGCGAGGCGTAGGCCTCGTCGACGCCCTCCTCGACGTAGCTCATCTCGCGCCCCAGCACCGCCCCGGCCCGCGCGGCCACCTCGTCGAGGCGCAGCGCCTCCGGCCCCGTCATGTCGTACGCCGCCCCCGCGTGGTCGGCCGGGTCGCGCAGCACCACCGCGGCCGCGTCGGCGACGTCGGCGCGGGCCACGGCGGCCAGCCGGCCCCGGCCGCCCGGGCCGCGGAGCACGCCGTGGTCGTCGGCGAAGAGCGGCAGCACGTCGAGGTAGAAGTTGTCGCGCAGGAACGTGTACGACATGCCGCTGTCGCGGATGGCCTGCTCGGTGAAGTGGTGGTCGTGGCCCAGGGTGAACGTGGTGTCGGGGGCGGCCCCGACGAACGAGGTGTAGACGACGTGGCGCACCCCGGCCTCGGCGGCGGCCGCGACGAACGTGCGGTGCTCGTCGCGGCGCTGCGGGCCCTCGTGGGTGGAGACCATGAACAGGGTCTCCACACCGCGCAGCGCCGCCAGCACGGCGTCGCGGTCGGCGTAGGTGCACTCGCGCACGTCGGTGTCGACGTCGGGGGCGCGCGCGGCGTCGCGCACCAGCAGCCGCAGGTCGAGGCGCATGTCGGCGCCGGCGAGCAGCGAGGTGACGCGCCCGCCCAGGGTGCCGGTGGCGCCGGTGATGCCGATCGTGGTCATGCGGGCTCCTCGGGGTCGGGTGTCAGGAGGGGGTGAAGCGCAGCGGGAACCGCAGGGCGCCGGTGTTGCCGGAGACGGGCATCCACTCACCGGGCCCGTCGGCGCGGGCGTCGGGCATCCGGCGCGCCAGCAGCGGGAGCGCCGCCGCCATGTCCACCCGGGCGACCATGTGCCCCAAGCAGTGGTGGATGCCGGCGCCGAACCCGGTGTGCGGCGGGTGCTCGCCGCGCTCGGCCGCCTCGAGGTCGAAGCCCGGGTCGGCCATCGCGGTCGGGTCGGTGCCGGCGGCGTGGGAGAGGACCTGCACGACCCCGCCCGCGGGCACCACCAGCCCGTCGCCGAGGTCGACGTCCTCGACCGCCTCGCGGGTCACCCAGGTGACGGTCGGGTTGACCCGCATCACCTCCTCCACGCACGCCGGACCCAGGTCCGGCCGGGAGGCGAGCAGGCGCCACTGGTCGGGGTGGCCCAGCAGCGTCTGCACGGCCAGGCCGATCTGGTTGCGGGTGGTCTCCATGCCGGCGAAGACGAGGAAGACCAGGGCGACCGACAGCTCGTGGTCGGTGAGCCCGGCCGTGCCCGCGGGCGGGTCGTCCGCGGCCTGGACGAGCGTGGTCACGAAGTCCTCGCGCGGGTGGGCCCGGCGCTCGGCGACGACGTCGGCGAGGTAGCCGCTCAGCCCGTCGAGCGCCGCCTCGATCCGGGGCACCTGGGCGCCGACGTCGATGGAGAAGGAGGCACCGAGGTCGTCGGCCCAGTGCGCCACCTGCGGCCAGTGCTCCTCGTCGAGCCCGAGGAGACGGCAGATGATGCGGGCGGCGTAGGGCTCGGCGAACTCCGCGACCAGCTCGACCTGTCCCCGGGCGGCGAAGCCGTCGATGAGCTCCTCGGCCAGCGCGGTGAACGAGGGCCGCATCGCCTCGATGGAACGCTTGCGGAAGGCCGGCAGCAGCAGCCGGCGCACCCGGTCGTGGTCGCCGCCCTCGAGGCTGAGCAGGGTCTCGGCCCACCAGTCGTGGAAGAGCCCCGAGTGGATGCCGTTCTGCTCGGGCCAGCGCGCGTTGCCCTGGATGAAGCGCCGGTCCCGCAGCAGCGCCGCGGACTCGGCGTGCCGCAGCACCGCGAACCCGTACGGCGTGCGCGCCCACCACGTCTGCTCGCGGGCGGAGTGGACGTCGGGGCCGGTGGTGTCGAACGCGGGGTCGGCCAGGTCGAGCCGGGGCACGTCGTAGCTCATCGGCGCACCATACGCAGGTGCCGCCCGTGCGGATCGCTGTCGTCCACGGCACCGTCGAGGGCGAATCCCTGTCGCCCGTAGAAGCCGATCGCGCGCCCGTTGCCGGCGAGCACCCACAGGTACGCCGCACGGTCACCCAGGGCGGCGACCAGCAGCCGGTGGCCGAGCCCGGTGCCCCAGCAGCGGGCCCGGACGTAGAGCGCAGTCAGCTCGACCGGTGGCAGGTCCTCGTCGGCGTCGCGGCGAGGCAGGGCCGAGCCGAAGCCGAGCAGCCCGCTGGCGTCCTCGGCGAGCAGGACCGGGTCGGGGTCCACCCCTGCCGCAGCGCGCTGGGTCAGGATGTGGCGCCACTGCTCGACCCGGGCGTCGGCGGCGCGGCGCCGCTCCGTCAGCACGTGGGTGGGCATCAGCCCCGTGTAGGCGTCCTCCCAGACGTCGAGGTGCAGGTGCGCGAGCGCCTCGGCGTCGCCGGGGACGGCCGGGCGCAGGCGCGGACCGGGCCGTGGACGGGGCGGCGGGCCGGCGTCGGGACGAGTGCTCACGCCAGGCAGGGTAGCCAGGCGCGGTCCGACTACGGTGGCCTCATGCGGATCACCAAGTTCGGCCACGCCTGCGTCCGGGTGGAGCACGACGGCACGGCGCTGGTGCTGGACCCCGGCGCGTTCACCCCCGATGCGGCAGCGGCCGTCGACGGGGTGGCCGGGGTGCTGGTCACCCACGAGCACGCCGACCACTGGACCCCCGACGCGCTGCGCGCCGCCGACGCCCCGATCTGGACCATCGCCGCGGTCGCCGAGCGCATCCGCGAGCAGGCGCCGGACCTCGCCGAGCGGGTCACCGTCGTCACGCCCGGCCAGCAGCTGGCGGTGGCCGGTCTCCCCGTGCAGGTGGTGGGGGAGAAGCACGCCGTCATCCACCCCGAGCTGCCGCACTTCGACAACTCCGGCTACGTGCTGACCTGCGGCGACGAGCGCGTCTACCACCCCGGCGACGCGCTCACCGGCCCCGGCGTCGACGTCGACGTGCTCCTGGCCCCGGTCTGCGCGCCGTGGATGGCGATCGCGGAGGGCATCGAGTTCGCCCGCTCGGTCCGCGCCCCCCGGGTGCTGGCGATCCACGACAAGGTCTACTCCGACCTGGCCCTGGGGATCGTCGACCAGCACTTCGGCCGGTTCCTGGGTCAGGACGGCCTCGAGTTCGTACGCCGCGCCGACGGCGCCGACCTGTAGGCCGCCGACCTCAGTCCGACAGCGAGTCGCGGACCGGCACGAACTTGGCCTGCGCCTCGGCGAGCTCGGCCTCGGGGTCGGAGTCGGCGACGATGCCGCAGCCGGCGAAGAGCCGCACGGTGCGGCCCTCGACGGCCCCGGAGCGCAGGGCGATGCCCCACTCGCCGTCGCCGCTGGCGTCCATCCAGCCCACGGGGCCGGCGTAGCGACCGCGGTCCATCCGCTCGATCTCGGTGATCAGCGCGGTGGCCTCGTGGGCGGGGGTGCCGCCGACGGCGGCGGAGGGGTGCAGCGACTCGGCGAGGTCGAGGGAGGAGACGGTCTGCGCGTCGTGGACGACCCCGGCGACGTCGCTGGCCAGGTGCATCACGTTGGGCAGGTGCAGCACGAAGGGCGTCTCGGGCACGTTCATCGACGAGCAGTGCGGCTCCAGCGCGTCGGCCACCGAGCGCACGGCGTACTCGTGCTCCTCGAGGTCCTTCGAGGAGCGGGCCAGGGTGGCGGCCAGCGCCAGGTCGCGCTCGTCGTCGCCGGTGCGGCGGATGGTGCCGGCCAGCACCCGCGAGGTGACCAGGCCGCGCTCGCGCCGCACCAGCATCTCGGGGGTGGCGCCGAACATGCCGTCGACGTGGAACGTCCAGCACATCGGGTACGCCGCCGCGAGACGCTGCAGGGGCCAGCGGACGTCGACGTCCTCGACGGTGCTGGCGATCAGGTCGCGGGCCAGCACGACCTTCTCCAGGTCACCGCCACCGATGCGGCGCACGGCGTCGGCCACGGCCGACATCCACTGCTCGGAGTTCAGCGAGCCGTCGGCGAAGGTCACGTCGACCGGCGCCGCGGGGGGCTCGGCGGGGGAGAGGTGGTCACCGAGGGGCTCGAGGGTGCCCCGGCCCACGACGGTCAGCCAGGCACGGTCGCCGCGGCGCCCGACGACCACCGACGGCACCTGCAGCACCGAGTCCCCGGGCTCGTCGGCGAAGGCGAAGGTGCCGAAGCAGACGAGCCCGGTGCCGGGCTCCTCGATCTCGTCGCGCACCACGGCGCGGGCGGTGGTCTCGTCCCACCACTTGGTGGCGTCGCTGAAGCGGGTGGTGCCCGTGGTGCGCACCCACGCGGCCCGGCCCCAGCCGACGAGCCCCTCGCCGCGGCGCAGCCAGCTCACCGGGTGCTCGGCCGGCAGCAGGTCGAGCAGCGAGCCGAGCGCGTCCAACCGGGCGACGTCGACGGCCACCGTGCGCGCCACCAGGGGTGCGTCGACGAGGGACTGCTCCCCGGGGCTCGCGCTCGATGTCACGGTCGAAGGATACGCAGCGCCGCCCGTGGCCCGAACCGAGCGTGGGCGAGGTCACTGGCCGCCTGCCCCGTGCACGTGCTGGTCACTCCGTGGCCACCGCCTCAGCTGCGGTGCACCACGACCCGGTCACCGACGGCGACCTGGTCGTAGATCGCGGCCAACGCGTCGTAGTCGCGGATGTTCACGCAGCCGTGCGAGGCCCCGGCGTACCCGACGGCCGCGAAGTCGGAGGAGTAGTGCACCGCCTGCCCCCCGGAGAAGAACATCGCGAAGGGCATCGAGGAGTCGTACAGGCTCGAGACGTGGTCGCGGTTCTTGCGCAGCACCGAGAAGACGCCCTCCCGGGTCGGGGTGGCCGCGGCCCCGAAGCGGGCGGCGAGCGTGCTGCGGACCTGGCCGTCCACGACCAGGCTCAGCGTGGAGGTGGTCTTGTCGATGCACAGCACCCGCCCCGTGGTGCAGCGCGGGTCGATCGCGGCCGAGGGAGCCGCGGCGGCGACCACCCGCTCGGGGTGCAGCTCGTCGGTGGTCGGCTCGGTCGTCATCGCGAGCAGCCGGTCCATCGTGCGGCGGTCGACCTCCCCGGTCTCGGGGATCTCGCGCTTGGCCTGGAACCCGCGCACCGAGGCGGCGGTCACGTCGCCGTAGAAGCCGGTCACGCCGGCGTCGAACCAGCCGATCTGGGCGAGCCGTGCCTGCAGGTCGCGCACGTCCTCGCCGTCGCGACCGGTGCGCATCAGGGCGGGGCCGGGCACCAGGGCGGGCTCGAGCGGTGCCGGCGCCGCGACCACCGGCTGCCGCCCCGGCTTCCGGCGGGGCTCCTGCGCCGTCCGGACCGGGCGGGTCGCCTGCGGGCCGGGGTCGGCCGCGGCCACGGGGCCCGCGCTCGCGTCGCGGGAGCCGTCGGAGCCGAACCAGTGCTCCTGGGCCAGCCCGGCGCCGTACGCGGAGGCGGTCAGGAGCAGGGCGGACAGGACGACGATCAGGAGGCGGCGCAGGGTGGTCATGGTGGATCTCCCGAGTGGGGCTGGGGTGCTGCGGTGTGCAGCGTTGTCACCTGGGAGACGCACGAGCGGGCTGGAAGGTTGCGTCCCGGCGTCCACCGGTCCTGGAAGGGGCCTCTACGCTGCGGCTGTGGCCCGTGCAGACCTGGACAAGCAGCCGATCGACGTACGACGCATGTTCGACGCGGTCGCGAAGCGCTATGACGTGACCAACGACGTGCTCTCCCTGGGCCAGGACCGCCGCTGGCGCACCGAGGTGCTCGACGCCGTCGCACCCGTCCCGGGTGAGCGGGTGCTCGACCTGGCGGCCGGCACCGGGACCTCGAGCGTGCCCTTCCACGACCGCGGCGCGACCGTGGTGCCGTGCGACTTCTCCCTGGGGATGCTGCGGGTGGGCAAGAAGGCCCGTCCGCACCTGCCCTTCACCGCCGGTGACGGCACCCGGCTGCCGTTCGCCGACGACACCTTCGACGCGGTCACGATCTCCTTCGGGCTGCGCAACATCGTGGACCCCGCCGCCGGGCTGGCCGAGATGCGTCGCGTGACCCGCCCCGGCGGCCGCCTGGTCGTCTGCGAGTTCAGCCACCCGACCTGGGCGCCCTTCCGCACGGCGTACGTCGAGTACCTGATGAAGGCGCTGCCGCCGGTGGCCCGCGCGGTCTCCTCGTCCCCGGACGCCTACGTCTACCTCGCCGAGTCGATCCGCGCCTGGCCCGACCAGGCCGGGCTGGCCGCCATGGTCGCCGCCGCCGGCTGGGCCGACGTGGAGTGGAAGAACCTCTCGGGCGGCATCGTGGCCCTGCACCGCGCCACCGCCTGACGGGACCCGCCACGCGAATTACGCCACACCGATCTTGCCTAAATGCCCAGGTCAGGGAGGTGCGGCCGCCGGTCGCACCGGGTCCCACCCCCGGCTCGCCACCCGCGGGACGGAGTGGCAGACTGTGCGCCGCGCCACTAGTGATTCGCTTCACAAGGTCACAACCCGGGCCGCAGTGGCTGGCACAGGAGGAAAGGGATCGCGATGGAGCTCTACACCCCGGTGCTGGTGCTGGCTGCACTGGCCGCCGGCTTCGCCGTCTTCTCCGTGGCCGTCAGCACGCTGACCGGTCCCGCGCGCTACAACCGGGCCAAGCTCGACTCCTACGAGTGCGGCATCGACCCCACCCCGCAGCCTGTCGGCGGGGGCCGCGTGCCGGTGAAGTTCTACACGGTCGCGATGACGTTCATCATCTTCGACGTCGAGATCATGTTCCTGGTGCCCTGGGCGGTCCACTTCGACGCCATGGGGGGTTTCGGTCTGCTCGCCGTCGTGCTGTTCCTGGTCAACATCACCGTCGCCTACGCCTACGAGTGGCGCCGCGGCGGACTCGACTGGGACTGACCGACCACATCTGTCGAAAGGACCCACTCACATGGGTATCGAGGAGAAGCTCCCCAGCGGCGTCCTGCTGACCACGGTCGAGGGCGTCGCCGGGTACATGCGCAAGGCGTCGTTCTGGCCGGCGACCTTCGGGCTGGCCTGCTGCGCCATCGAGATGATGACCAGCGGCGGTCCCAAGTACGACCTCGCCCGCTTCGGCATGGAGGTCTTCCGGGCCAGCCCGCGCCAGGCGGACCTGATGATCGTGGCCGGCCGGGTCAGCCAGAAGATGGCCCCGGTCCTGCGCCAGATCTACGACCAGATGGCTGAGCCCAAGTGGGTGCTCGCCATGGGCGTGTGCGCCAGCAGCGGCGGCATGTTCAACAACTACGCGATCGTCCAGGGCGTCGACCACGTCGTGCCCGTCGACATGTACCTCCCCGGCTGCCCGCCGCGCCCGGAGATGCTGATCGACGCGATCCTCAAGCTGCACGACCAGGTCCAGGCCACCAAGCTCGGCGCCAACCGCCTCGCCCAGATCGAGGACCTCGAGAACGAGGCGCTGCGGGCGCTGCCGACCTCCGACATGAAGGGCCTGCTGCGGTGAGCGAGGACAAGGACGTCACCAAGGCGACCCCCGACGCCCCGGAGCAGACCCCCGGTCGTCCCGCGGTCGAGAAGTCGCCCGAGAACCTGCCCTCGCCCCCGGGCCAGGTGCACCAGGTCGGCACCCGGCACGGCATGTTCGGCGTGCGCGGCACCGGCGACACCAGCGGGTACGGCGGGCTGGTCTCGGCCATCGCCTACCCCGCACCCGCCCAGCGCCCCTACGGCGGCTGGTTCGACGAGGTCGCCGACGCGCTCGAGCAGGCGACCCGCGCGGCCGGTGTGGAGTCGGCGATCGGCAGCGTGGTCGTGCACCGCGGCGAGATCACCTTCCACGTGCGCCGCGAGGACCTCCTGGCGGTGGCCCGCGTGCTGCGCGACGACCCGGCGCTGCGCTTCGAGCTGTGCTCCAGCGTCAGCGGCGTGCACTACCCCGAGGACACCGGTCGCGAGATGCACGTGGTGCACCACCTGCTCTCGATGACCCACAACCGCCGGATCCGGCTCGAGGTCGCCGCACCCGACGCCGACCCGCACGTGCCCTCGGTCGTCGCGGTCTACCCGACCGCCGACTGGCACGAGCGCGAGACCTACGACATGTTCGGGATCGTCTTCGACGGCCACCCGGGCCTGGCCCGCATCCTGATGCCCGACGACTGGCCGGGCCACCCCCAGCGCAAGGACTACCCGCTGGGCGGCATCCCCGTGGAGTACAAGGGCGGCACCGTGCCGCCTCCCGACCAGCGGAGGTCGTACAACTGATGGCAACCACCGATCCCGGCACCGGCTCCACCGCGGGCGAGCAGGACCTCTACGCCGGCACCCAGGAGACCTCCGAGGGCCGCGTCTTCACCGTCTCCGGCCAGGACTGGGACTCCATCACGGAGGGTCTCGAGGACGGCGTCGACGAGCGCGTCATCGTCAACATGGGCCCCCAGCACCCCTCGACCCACGGCGTGCTGCGCCTCATCCTCGAGCTCGAGGGCGAGACGGTCACCGAGGCCCGTTGCGGCATCGGCTACCTGCACACGGGCATCGAGAAGAACATGGAGTACCGCACCTGGGTCCAGGGCGTGACGTTCTGCACCCGGATGGACTACCTCTCGCCGTTCTACAACGAGATGACCTACGTGCTGGGCGTCGAGCGGCTCCTCGACATCGAGGACGACATCCCCGAGAAGGCCCAGGTCATGCGGGTGCTCCTGATGGAGCTCAACCGTCTCTCCTCCCACCTGGTGGCGATCGCGACCGGTGGCATGGAGCTCGGCGCGCTGACCGTGATGACCATCGGCTTCCGCGAGCGCGAGCTGGTCCTCGACCTGTTCGAGCTGATCACCGGCCTGCGGATGAACCACGCGTTCATCCGACCCGGTGGGGTCGCCCAGGACCTGCCCCCGGGTGCTCTCGACGAGATCCGCGGCTTCCTCGACCTGATGCGCAAGCGCCTGCCCGAGTACGCCGCGCTGTGCAACGCCAACCCGATCTTCAAGGCGCGCCTCGAGGGCGTGGGCCACCTCGACCTCGAGGGCTGCCTGGCGCTGGGCCTGACCGGCCCGCCGCTGCGCGCCACCGGCTACCCGTGGGACCTGCGCAAGAGCGAGCCGTACTGCGGCTACGAGACCTACGACTTCGACGTCCAGACCTGGGACACCGCCGACGCCTACGGCCGCTTCCGGATCCGCCTCGCGGAGATGTGGGAGTCGCTGAAGATCGTCGAGCAGGCCGCCGAGCGGCTCGCCGGTCTCGAAGGCGCACCGGTGATGGTGAGCGACAAGAAGATCGCCTGGCCCAGCCAGCTCTCGATCGGCTCCGACGGCATGGGCAACAGCCTCGACCACATCCGCCACATCATGGGCGAGTCGATGGAGGGGCTGATCCACCACTTCAAGCTCGTCACCGAGGGCTTCCGGGTCCCCGCGGGACAGGCCTACGTGCCGGTGGAGTCCCCCCGCGGCGAGCTCGGCGCGCACGTCGTCTCCGACGGCGGCACCCGACCGTTCCGGGCGCACTTCCGCGACCCGTCCTTCACCAACCTGCAGGCGACGTCCGTGATGAGCGAGGGCGGCATGGTCGCCGACATCATCGTGGCGATCGCCTCGATCGACCCCGTCATGGGAGGCGTCGACAGATGAGTCTCAGCGAGACCACCCTCGGCGAGCTGCGCGAGATCGCCGCCCGCTACCCCGAGGCCCGCTCGGGCCTGCTGCCGATGCTGCACCTGGTGCAGTCCAGCGAGGGTCGGGTGACCCCCGAGGGCATCGAGGCCTGCGCCGACGTCCTCGGGATCTCCGCGGCCGAGGTGAGCGGCGTGGCGACCTTCTACACGATGTACAAGCGCCGCCCCGTCGGCGACTACCACGTCGGGGTCTGCACCAACACGCTCTGCGCCGTGATGGGCGGGGACCAGATCTTCGAGCGTCTCAAGGACCACCTCGAGGTCGGCAACGACGAGACCACGACCGACGGCTCGATCACCCTCGAGCACGTCGAGTGCAACGCGGCCTGCGACTACGCGCCGGTCATGATGGTCAACTGGGAGTTCATGGACAACATGACCCCCGACTCCGCGGTGGCGCTGGTCGACGACCTGCGTGCCGGCAAGGAGGTCACCTCCACCCGAGGCCCGCGCGTGTGCACCTGGCGCGAGGCCGAGCGGGTGCTCGCCGGGTTCCCCGACGGCCGCGTCGACGAGGGCCCGGGCGCCGGTCCGGCCTCGCTGGTCGGGCTCGAGATCGCCCAGGAGCGGGGCTGGGCCGCCCCCAGCAGCACCCGGTCCGGCAGCGCCGCGCAGGTCCACGGGGACCCCGCGCACCACGTCGAGGCCGCCGCCGACTCCGACGCCTCGTTGCAGGCCGAGTCGGCCGCCGTCGAGGAGAGCAGCGGCAGCGGCGAGTCCGCCGCGGAGAAGAAGGAGGCGCAGTGAGCATCGACACCCTGACCCCGGTCCTCACCGCCAACTGGGGCGCCGAGCGCTCCTGGACCCTGGCGTCCTACGAGGAGCACGGCGGCTACGCCGGCCTGCGCACCGCGCTGGCCATGGCTCCCGACGACGTCATCACGGCCGTCAAGGACTCCGGTCTGCGCGGGCGCGGTGGCGCGGGCTTCCCCACGGGCATGAAGTGGGGCTTCATCCCCCAGGACAACCCCAAGCCCAAGTACCTCGTGGTCAACGCCGACGAGTCCGAGCCGGGCACCTGCAAGGACATCCCGCTCATGATGGCCAGCCCGCACACGCTGGTCGAGGGCGTCATCATCAGCTCCTACGCGATCCGCGCCCACCAGGCCTTCATCTACATCCGCGGCGAGGTGCTGCACGTGATCCGCCGGGTGCAGGCGGCCGTCGACGAGGCGTACGCCGCGGGGCACCTCGGCAAGAACATCCACGGCACCGGCTACGACCTCGACATCGTGGTGCACGCCGGCGCCGGCGCCTACATCTGTGGCGAGGAGACCGCGCTGCTCGAGGGCCTCGAGGGCCGCCGCGGCCAGCCGCGCCTGCGCCCGCCGTTCCCCGCGGTCGCCGGCCTCTACGCCAGCCCCACGGTCATCAACAACGTCGAGTCCATCGCCTCGGTGCCCAGCATCATCGCCAACGGCGCCGACTGGTTCGCCTCGATGGGCACCGAGAAGTCCAAGGGCTTCGGCATCTTCTCGCTCTCGGGCCACGTGACGCGTCCCGGTCAGTACGAAGCACCCCTGGGCATCACGCTGCGCGAGCTCATCGACCTCGCCGGCGGCATGCGCCAGGGTCCGGACGGACAGCGCCACGAGCTGAAGTTCTGGACCCCCGGCGGCTCCTCGACGCCGCTGCTGACGGCGGAGCACCTCGACCTGCCGCTCGACTTCGAGGGCATGGCCGAGGCCGGCACCATGCTCGGCACCCGCGCCCTGCAGCTCTTCGACGAGACCACCTGCGTGGTGCGCGCCGTGCTGCGGTGGACCGAGTTCTACAAGCACGAGTCCTGCGGCAAGTGCACCCCGTGCCGCGAGGGCACCTGGTGGCTGGTGCAGGTGCTGGCGCGGCTGGAGAAGGGGGTCGGCTCCGAGGAGGACCTCGACCTGCTCCTGGACCAGTGCGACAACATCCTGGGCCGGTCCTTCTGCGCGCTCGCCGACGGTGCCACCAGCCCGATCTCGAGCTCGATCAAGTTCTTCCGCGAGGAGTACCTCGCCCACCTCACCCACGGCGGTTGCCCGTTCGACCCCGCGGCGTCCACCGTCTTCGCCACCGCTGGAGCCCAGGCATGAGCGTTCCCGAGAAGACGTCGGCCGGCACGCCGGCCCCGGACGTCGAGCTGGTCCAGGTGACCATCGACGGCATCGAGGTCAGCGTCCCCCGGGACACCCTGGTCATCCGGGCCGCCGAGCAGGTCGGGGTGCACATCCCCCGCTTCTGCGACCACCCGCTGCTGGAGCCGGCCGGCGCCTGCCGCCAGTGCCTGGTGGAGGTCCCCGACGCCGGCAACGGCCGCGGGTTCCCCAAGCCGCAGGCCTCCTGCACGCTGCCGGTCGCGCCCGGCATGGTCGTCAAGACCCAGGCCACCAGCGCGGTCGCCGACAAGGCCCAGCAGGGGATCATGGAGTTCCTGCTGGTCAACCACCCGCTGGACTGCCCGGTGTGCGACAAGGGCGGTGAGTGCCCGCTGCAGAACCAGGCCATGTCCAACGGCCGTGGCGAGTCGCGCTTCGCCGCCTCGGGTGGCGTCAAGCGCACCTTCCCCAAGCCGATCAACCTCTCGCCCCAGGTGCTGCTGGACCGCGAGCGCTGCATCGTGTGCCAGCGCTGCACCCGCTTCGCCGACGAGATCGCCGGCGACCCCTTCATCGCGCTGATCGAGCGGGGTGCCCAGCAGCAGATCGGCATCGCCGAGTCGGCGCCGTTCCTGTCCTACTTCTCCGGCAACACGATCCAGATCTGCCCCGTCGGCGCGCTGACCTCGGAGTCCTACCGGTTCCGCTCGCGCCCCTTCGACCTCGTCTCCACCCCCAGCGTCGCCGAGCACGACGCCTGCGGCGCCGCGATCCGCGTCGACCACCGCCGCGGCAAGGTGATGCGCCGCCTCGCCGGCAACGACCCCGAGGTCAACGAGGAGTGGATCACCGACAAGGACCGCTTCGCCTTCACCTACGCCGCCCTCGAGGACCGGCTGGGCTACCCCCAGGTCCGCGACGGGGACGGCTCGCTGCGCCCCGCCTCGTGGCCCGAGGCGTTCGCCGTGGCCGCGCGCGGACTGGCTGCCGCGGGCAGCAGCGCCGTGCTCACCGGAGGGCGTCTCACCGCCGAGGACGCCTACGCCTACGCCAAGCTGGCGCGGGTCTCGCTCGGCACCAACGACATCGACTTCCGCGCCCGGCCGCACTCCGACGAGGAGGCCCAGTTCCTGGCCGCCCACGTCGCGCTCGGTGACCCGCTGGCCGGCGCGGTCACGTTCGCCGACCTCGAGTCCGCGAGCACCGTCGTGCTGGCGGGGCTCGAGCCCGAGGACGAGGCCGGCACGGTGTTCCTGCGCCTGCGCCGCGCCGCACGCCACGGCACCCGCGTCCTGGCCGTGGCGCCGTACCTCACCCGCGGCCTGAGCAAGGTCGACGCGCACCTGGTGCCCACCGCGCCCGGCGCCGAGGCCGCGGCGATCGCGTCCCTGGTCGAGCACACCGAGCACGCCGTCGACGCCACCACGGTGGTGCTGGTCGGCGAGCGCCTGGCCCTGGTGCCCGGTGCCCTGGGTGCTGCCGCCGACCTCGCCGCCCGCACCGGCGCCCGCCTGGCCTGGGTGCCGCGGCGCGCCGGCGACCGCGGCGCGGTCGAGGCAGGCTGCCTGCCGAACCTGCTGCCCGGGGGCCGACCGGTCGCCGAGGCCGCGGCACGCGTCGACGCCGCCACCTCCTGGGGCGTCGACTCGCTGCCCGAGACGCCCGGACGGGACGCCGACGCGATCGTCGCCGCCCTCTCCTCGGGCGATATCGGGGGACTGGTCATCGGGGGCGTCGACCCCGCGGACACCTCCGACCCCGCCGCCACCCGCGCCGCGGTGGCGGCCGCGTCGTTCGTGGTCGCCCTCGACCTGCGCGAGACCGAGGTGACCCGGGTCGCCGACGTGGTCTTCCCGGTCGCCGCCGCGGTCGAGAAGTCCGGCACGTTCGTCAACTGGGAGGGCCGGGTGCGCCCCTTCGAGGCCGTCCTGCCCAGCCCCTCCGCGCTGCCCGACCTGCGGGTGCTGGCCGGCATCTCCGAGGAGCTCGCCGCGCTCGGCCACGGTCGCGCGCTGGGCTTCCGCAGCGTCGACGAGGTCCGGGCCGAGATGTCGGAGCTCGGTCCCTGGGACGGTGCCCGACCCGGCATGGCGATGGTCGAGCCCGCGTCGGGCGACGGCCCCGGCCTGGCGCTGTCGACCTGGAAGCAGCTCATCGACGACGGGTCGCTCCAGGCCGGCGACAAGCACCTCGCCGCCACCGGGCGGCCCGCCGTGGCCCGCCTCAGCCCGGCGACGTACGCCGCCCAGGCCCTGGCCGGCGACGCCGTCACCGTCGTGGGTGACCGCGGCGAGCTGACGCTGCCGGTGGAGCAGGTCGACGGCATGGTCGACGACGTCGTCTGGGTGCCGACCGCCTCGTTCGGCACGTCGGTGCTCGAGCGCCTGGCCTCGCCGGGCAGCCGCGTGCGTGTGAAGGGAGCCTCGCTGTGAACGCCGAACTGCCGCTCTTCGGCCAGGACGTCTGGTGGCTGGTGCTGGTCAAGGCCGTGCTCATCTTCGTCGTGCTGGTGCTGCTGACGCTGTTCAACATCTGGTGGGAGCGGCGGGTCGTGGCCCGCATGCAGCACCGCATCGGCCCCAACGTCAACGGCCCCTTCGGCCTGCTCCAGTCCCTGGCGGACGGGGTGAAGCTCGCGCTGAAGGAGGACATCATCCCCAAGGCGGCCGACAAGGTCGTCTTCGTCCTCGCCCCGGTGCTCGTGGTGGTCCCGGCCTTCGTCACCTTCGCGGTGATCCCGTTCGGCCCCGAGGTCACGATGTTCGGGCAGCGCACCCCGCTGCAGCTGACCGACATGCCCGTGGCGGTGCTCTTCGTGATGGCGATCGCCTCCATCGGCATCTACGGCATCGTGCTCGGCGGCTGGTCCAGCGGCTCGACGTACTCGCTGCTCGGCGGCCTGCGCTCCAGCGCCCAGATGATCTCCTACGAGGTCTCGATGGGCCTCGCGCTCATCGCGGTCTTCCTGTACGCGGGCTCGCTGTCGACCTCCGAGATCGTCGCCGCCCAGGAGGACTGGTGGTTCGGGGCGATCCTGTTCCCCTCCTTCGTGATCTACGTGATCTCGATGGTCGGGGAGACCAACCGCGCGCCCTTCGACCTCCCCGAGGCCGAGGGCGAGCTGGTCGGCGGGTTCCACACCGAGTACTCCTCGCTCAAGTTCGCGCTCTTCTTCCTCGGCGAGTACATCAACATGGCGACCGTCTCGGCGTTGGCCACGACGCTGTTCCTCGGCGGGTGGCGGGCACCGTTCTGGATCGACGAGGTCTGGGCCGGCGCCAACGAGGGCTACGTGCCCGTCATCTGGTTCTTCGCCAAGATGCTCGGGTTCATCTTCTTCTTCATCTGGCTGCGCGGCACGCTGCCCCGGATGCGCTACGACCAGTTCATGAACCTGGGCTGGAAGGTGCTGATCCCGTTCGCGCTGGCCTGGGTCGTCCTGGTCGCCACGATGCGCTACGTCTCCACGGCCTACGACTTCGGCACCCAGGAGATCCTCATCGGCGGTGGGGTCCTGCTGGCCCTGATCCTCCTGTGGGGGTTCTTCGGCTCCGACGAGCCCGAGGTCGCCGACCAGCCCGACCACACCGCACCGACCGGCGCCTACCCGGTGCCGCCCATGCCCGGCGGGGGCCCCGTCCGCGGCGCCGCCGCACCGCTCACGTTCCCGTCGTCCCGCACGCAGGCCACGGTCACCACCGGCGCCCCGGGCACCACCGAGGAGAGCTGACATGGCAGAGAGTTCCAAGAGCATCAAGGAGCAGTTCTGGGACCCCGTCGCGGGTTTCGGGGTCACGTTCCGCACCATGTTCCGCAAGGTCGTCACCGAGCAGTACCCCTTCGAGAAGCTGCCGACCGCACCGCGGTTCCACGGCCGCCACCAGCTCAACCGCTGGCCCGACGGGCTGGAGAAGTGCATCGGGTGCGAGCTGTGCGCCTGGGCCTGCCCCGCTGACGCGATCTACGTCGAGGGCGCCGGCAACAGCGACGACCCCGACTCCGAGGGCCGCTTCAGCCCCGGCGAGCGCTACGGCGCCGTCTACCAGATCAACTACCTGCGCTGCATCCTGTGCGGGCTGTGCATCGAGGCGTGCCCGACGCGGGCGCTGACCATGACCAACGAGTACGAGCTGGCCGACTCCACCCGCGAGAGCCTGATCTACGAGAAGTCCGACCTGCTCGCGCCGCTGCTCCCGGGCATGGAGCAGCCTCCGCACGCGATGCTGCTCGGCGACGACGAGACCGACTACTACCGCGGCCAGTACGCCGCCCCGGCCCCCGGCGCCGGCGGCACCGAGGAGGCCCCCCGGTGATCGTCTTCTGGATCCTGGCCCCCCTCATGGTGGCGGCCGCCCTCGGCGTCGTCCTGGTGCGCCGCGCGGTGCACTCGGCCCTGCTGCTGGCCGTGGTGATGATCAGCCTCGCGGTGGTCTACCTGAGCCTCGACGCGCCGTTCCTCTTCGCGGTGCAGATCATCGTCTACACCGGCGCGATCATGATGCTGTTCCTGTTCGTGCTGATGCTCGTCGGCGTCGACGCCGCCGACTCGCTGGTCGAGACGATCCGCGGGCAGCGGGTGCTGGCAGTGCTGGCGGGCCTGGTGATGGGCACGCTGCTGGTCGTGCTGGTCGCCCAGATGTCGCTGGGCACGATGACCGGGATGACCGGCGCGAACGCCGGCGGCAACATCGAGGGGCTCGCCGACCTGCTCTTCGGGCGGTACGTCCTGGCCTTCGAGGCCACCGCGGCCCTGCTGATCACCGCCGCCGTGGGCGCCATGCTGCTGGCCCACCGCGAGCGCCTGGAGCCCAAGGAGGGCCAGCAGGCGATGGCCGCGCGCCGGGTGCGCGAGTACGGCGAGTCCGGCAAGCACCTCGGTCCGCTGCCCGCCCCGGGCGTCTACGCCCGGCACAACGCGGTCGACACCCCGGCGCTGCTGCCCGACGGCACCCCGCTGCTCAGCTCGGTCTCGCGGGTGCTGGCCGCGCGCGGCACCGTGCGCTCGGCCCCGGCCCTGGCCGAGGACATCGACGAGGTGCAGCGCACCCTCGACGGCGTGCGGGGCGTCTCCGGCGGAGCCGCGAGCGCGACCGACACGTCCGCGGGCGCCGGTCACAACACCGAGAACCCCGAGGACCCCCACCGCCCCGACCGCACCGGCCCGGCCGACCAGCCCGAGGGAGACGAGTGATGGACGACGTCACCCCCTACATCGTGCTGAGCACGATCCTGTTCACGATCGGCACCGTGGGCGTGCTCACGCGGCGCAACGCGATCGTCGTCTTCATGTGCGTGGAGCTGATGCTCAACGCCTGCAACCTCGCGCTGGTCGCCTTCGCCAAGCAGCACGGCAACCTCGACGGCCAGGTCGCCGCCTTCTTCGTGATGGTGGTGGCCGCAGCCGAGGTCGTGGTCGGGCTCGCGATCATCATGACCATCTTCCGGACTCGTCGCTCGGCCTCGGTCGACGACGCGAGCCTGCTGAAGTACTAGGAGCATGCCGCAGATGTTTCTCATGTCCGAGGGTGGCGCAGCCATCCCCGTGATCGACCCCGTGGGCGCCGATGGTGTCTTCTCCCTGCTGTGGCTGGTCATCGCGCTGCCGCTGGCCGGTGCCGCGCTCCTGCTGCTCGGCGGTCGGCGTACGGACGCGTGGGGCCACTGGCTCGGCACGCTCACCGCCGTCGGCTCCTTCGCCCTCAGCGTCGTGCTCTTCGTGTCGATGCTGGGTCGCGACGAGGGCGAGCGCCAGGTCGTGCAGCACCTGTACGACTGGATGCGCGTCGGTGACCTCACGGTCTCCATCGACCTGCTCCTCGACCCGCTGTCGGTGCTGTTCCTGCTCCTCATCACCGGTGTCGGCTCACTGATCCACGTCTACTCCATCGGCTACATGGAGCACGACCCCCGTCGTCGCCGCTTCTTCGCCTACCTCAACCTCTTCGTCGCCGCCATGCTGATGCTGGTGCTCAGCGAGAACTACCTCGGCCTGTTCCTGGGCTGGGAGGGCGTCGGCCTGGCCTCGTACCTGCTCATCGGGTTCTGGCAGCACAAGCCCTCGGCGGCCGCCGCGGCCAAGAAGGCCTTCGTCGTCAACCGTGTCGGCGACATCGGGCTCAGCCTCGGCATCGCGCTCTTCTTCGTCACCTTCGGCTCGACCAGCTTCAGCGTGATCAGCGCCAACGCCTCCGGCGCCGGCGAGGGCGTGCTGACGGCGCTGGGCCTGCTGCTCCTCCTCGCAGCCTGCGGCAAGTCCGCGCAGGTGCCGCTGCAGTCGTGGCTGCTCGACGCCATGGAGGGCCCCACCCCGGTCTCCGCGCTCATCCACGCCGCGACCATGGTCACCGCCGGTGTCTACCTCGTGGTGCGCTCGAACTTCGTCTTCGAGCTCGCCCCGCACGCGCAGACCGCGGTCATCGTCGTCGCCACCGTCACGCTCCTGTGGGGTGCGGTCATCGGTTGTGCCAAGGACGACATCAAGAAGGCCCTGGCCGGTTCCACGATGAGCCAGATCGGCTACATGATGCTGGCCGCCGGGCTCGGCGTGTACGGCTACGCCTTCGCGATCTTCCACCTCATCACCCACGGCTTCTTCAAGGCCAACATGTTCCTGGGGGCCGGTTCGGTCATGCACGGCATGGACGACGAGGTCGACATGCGCCGCTACGGCGGCCTGCGCAAGCTGATGCCGGTCACCTTCCTGACCTTCGCGATGGGCTACCTCGCGATCATCGGCTTCCCGCTGTTCTCGGGCTTCTGGTCCAAGGACAAGATCATCGAGACCGCGCTCGTCGAGAGCCCGATCGCCGGCGCCGCCGCGCTGATCGGCGCCGGCGTCACCGGCTTCTACATGACCCGGCTGATGCTGATGACCTTCTTCGGCGAGAAGCGCTGGAAGGACGGCACGCACCCCCACGAGTCGCCCTCGGTGATGACCGGCCCGCTGGTCGCGCTCGCCGCGCTGTCGGTCCTGGGCGGGCTCCTGCTCCTGGGCCACTGGATCGTCGACTGGCTCGCGCCGGTCGTCGGCACCATCCCCGAGCACGAGCCGCCGGTCCCGGCGATCGTGATCACCGCTGCGATCCTCGTCGCGGTCGGCCTCGGCGTCGCGGTCGCGTGGGTCCTGTTCGGCAAGCGGGCCGTCCCGGTCGACGCACCGCAGGACGTCTCCTTCGCCACCCGTGCCGCACGCGCCGACCTCTACGGCGACACCATCAACGAGACCCTGGTCATCAACCCGGGACGGCGCGCCGCCGTGGGGCTCACCCGCGGTGACCGCAGCCTGGTCGACGCGCTGTTCACCGGCGGGGCCGGTGTCACGGCCGCGCTCGGTGGCCAGCTGCGCAAGGTCCAGAACGGTTTCGTGCGCTCCTACGCCCTCTCCGTGCTCGGCGGAGTCATCCTCGTCGTCGCGGCGCTCCTGGTGGTGAACCTCTGATGTCTGACTTCCCCTGGCTCAGCCTCCTGATCCTGCTTCCCCTCGTCGGGGCGGTGGCGATCCCGTTCCTGCGCACCTCGCCGACGCTGGTCAAGCAGGTCGGTCTGGGTGTCTCCCTCGGCACGCTGGCGCTCGCCGTCGCGGTCGCCTTCCAGTACGACGTCGACGGGGGCATGCAGCTCACCGAGACCCACGACTGGATCAGCGCCTTCGGGGTCCACTACGCCCTCGGCCTCGACGGTCTCGGCCTGCTCCTGGTGCTGCTGACCGCGGTGCTGGTGCCGATCGTGCTGCTGGCGTCCTGGCGCGACCACGAGGGCTACCTCGACGGGGGCGAGCAGGGCTCGCCCGCCGCGTTCGTCGCCTGGGCACTGGCCCTCGAGGCCCTCTCGCTCGCGGTCTTCATGGCCACCGACGTCTTCCTGTTCTACGTCGTCTTCGAGGCGACCCTGATCCCCGCCTACTTCCTCATCGGCGGCTTCGGGCGGGTGGGTCGCAGCGCGGCCGCGATCAAGTTCCTGATGTTCCAGCTCGCCGGCGGCCTGGTGCTGCTCGGTGGCGTCATCGGCCTCTACGTCGTCTCCGCCCAGCAGGGCACGCCGTCGTACCTGCTCTCCGACCTCGCCGAGCTCGACATCAGCACCAGTGCCGGGCGTTGGCTCTTCGCCGCCTTCTTCATCGCCTTCGCGATCAAGGCGCCGCTGTTCCCGGTGCACACCTGGCTGGCCGACACCACCGAGCGGGCCACCCCCGGCACCGCGGTGCTGCTGGTCTGCGTGCTCGACAAGATCGGCACCTTCGGGATGCTCCGCTTCTGCCTGGGGCTGTTCCCCGAGGCCTCGCAGTGGGCGACCCCCCTGGTGGTGGTCCTCGCGCTGGTCTCGATCGTCTACGGCGCGCTGGTGGCCATCGGCCAGGACGACCTGATGCGCCTGATCGGTCTGACCTCGCTGAGCCACTTCGGCTTCATCACCCTGGGCATCTTCGTCTTCTCGACGCAGGGCGGCACCGGTTCGATCCTCTACATGGTCAACCACGGTCTCGGCACCGCGGCGCTGTTCCTGGTGGCGGGCTTCATCGTCCAGCGCCGGGGCACCGCCTCGATCCGCGAGATGGGCGGGATCGAGAAGCTCACCCCGGTCCTCGCCGGCCTGTTCCTGATCGCCGGCCTGGCGGCGCTGGGCCTGCCCGGCCTGAGCACCTTCGTCTCCGAGATGCTCGTCATCATCGCGGCCTTCCAGTACGCCTGGTACGTCGGCGCGGTGGCGGTCACCGGCATCGTGCTGGCCGCCATCTACGCCCTGTGGATGTACCAGCGCACCATGACCGGCCCGGGCCTCGACCCGGTGCCCGGCACGGTGGCGACGACCCGCGACATCACGCTGCGCGAGACGGTCGCCGTGGCTCCGCTCTTCGTGGGCCTGGTGTTCTTCGGCTTCTACCCGCTGCCGCTGATGGAGGCCTCCGACCCCTACGTCGGTGACCTGCTCAGCCAGGTGGGCGTCAGTGACGACCCGCCGGAGGTGACCGCGCCCGCCGCGGGCACCGACGTGCACAGCGACAGCGACACCGCCGAGGAGGGCGAGAACTGATGGGCCCCGAGTTCACCAAGCCGCTGATGGAGTACGCCAGCATCTGGCCGCTCTTCGTGGTCTTCGGCGTCGCCTGCCTCGGGCTCCTCGCTGAGGCCTTCCTGCCCCGCGAGCGCCGTCACGGCGTCCAGGTGGTGCTGGCCGTCGCCGGTCTGCTCGCCGCCCTCGTGGGCACCGTGCTGATCGGCATGGACCTGGAGCCGACCGAGGGCGGCGCCGCCCGCGGCCTGATCGGTGCGGCCGGGTCGGTCGTCGTCGACGGCCCGACCGTCTTCATCTGGGGGCTCCTGCTGGTCTTCGCCCTCGGTGGCGTGGCGCTCTTCGCCGAGCGCCGCCTCGAGAGCGGGGTCTCGGCCTTCGCCGGCCAGGCCGCAGCCCTCCCGGGCACCGAGGCCGAGCGCCGGGCCCAGGGCCTCGACCACAGCGAGGTCTACCCGCTGCTGATGTTCGCCGTCACCGGCATGCTGCTCTTCCCGGCCTCGGGCGACCTGCTGACCATGTTCGTGGCGCTCGAGGTGCTCTCGCTGCCGCTCTACCTGCTCTGCGGCCTGGCGCGACGCCGGCGCCTGCTCAGCCAGGAGGCGGCGCTGAAGTACTTCCTGCTGGGCGCGTTCTCCTCCGGCTTCTTCCTCTACGGCGTCGCGCTGGTCTACGGCTTCGCCGGGTCCATGGACCTGGCGGCGATCGACGCGGCGGTGCGCAACGACACCGGCAACCGGGCCCTGCTGCTCGTGGGCATCGGCATGCTGATGGTCGGCGTGTTCTTCAAGGTCGGCGCCGTGCCGTTCCACTCCTGGACGCCGGACGTCTACCAGGGCGCCCCGACCGCGGTGACCGCCTTCATGGCCGCCGGCACCAAGGTCGCCGCCTTCGGCGCGATGCTGCGCCTGCTCTACGTCGCCTTCGGCGCCGAGCGCTGGTCCTGGCAGCCGATGCTGTGGGTCGTGGCCATCCTCACGATGCTCGTGGGCGCGGTGCTCGCGATCGTGCAGACCGACGTGAAGCGGATGCTGGCCTACTCCGCGATCGCCCACACCGGCTTCCTGATCACCGGCGTGCTCGGCGTGCAGAGCGCCAGCGAGCTCGCCGAGGGCCAGATCACCGCGCTGCAGTCGGTGCTGTTCTACCTGGCGGCCTACAGCTTCGCGACCATGGGCGCCTTCGCGATCGTCACGCTGGTGCGCGACTCCTCCGGTGAGGCGACCCGGATGGCGCGCTGGGCCGGGCTCGGGCGGCGCTCGCCGATCGTGGCCGGCGCGTTCGCGTTCTTCCTGCTCTCGATGGCCGGCATCCCGCTGACCGCGGGCTTCACCGGCAAGTGGGCGGTCTTCACCGTCGCGCTCGCCGCAGGGGCCTGGCCGGTCGTGCTCGTGGCGATCCTCGCCAGCGTGCTGTCGGTGTACTTCTACGTCAACCAGATCCGGATCATGTACTTCGCCGAGCCCGAGGGCGAGGTCGCCTCGGTGACCACGCCGTCGATGCTGACCACCGTCGTCATCGCCGTCGGGGTGATCGGCACCCTGGCCCTGGGCGTCGTGCCGGGGCCGGTGCTGGACCTGGCGGCGGATGCCGGACAATTCATCAGGTGAGCTCGACCCCGCCCCTGGCCAACCTGGCCCTGCCCGTCAGTGACGCGGCCCTCGCGACCCGTCTGCAGGAGCGCCTCGACGCGATCGAGGAGCTGCTCGCCGGCTACGTCCAGGGCCGCACCAAGTACGTCTCCGACGCGGCGGCGCACCTGCTGGCCGCCGGCGGCAAGCGCTTCCGCCCGCTCCTGGTGCTGCTGGCCGCCGAGGCCGGCGACGACCCCGGTGCCGAGGACGTGCTGACGGCCGCCTGCGTCGTCGAGATCACGCACCTGGGCTCGCTCTACCACGACGACGTGATGGACGAGGCCGCGCTGCGTCGCGGCGCGGACTCGGCCAACGCGCGGTGGGACAACCTGGTCGCCATCCTCACCGGCGACTTCCTCTTCGCCCGGTCCTCCGAGCTCACCTCCCGCCTGGGCGCCGACGCCGTCCGCATCCAGGCCGAGACGTTCACCCGCCTGGTCGAGGGGCAGATCCTCGAGACGGTCGACCCCGGTCCCGGTGAGGATCCGCTCCAGCACTACCTCGACGTGGTGGCCGGCAAGACCGGTTCGCTGATCGCCACCTCGGCCCGCTACGGCGCCCGCTTCAGCGGCGCCTCACGGGAGGTCGAGGAGGCGCTGGCGGCGTACGGCGAGATCGTCGGCTCGGCCTTCCAGCTCTCCGACGACATCCTCGACGTCGCCTCGGAGTCCGACGAGTCCGGCAAGACGCCCGGCACCGACCTGCGCGAGGGTGTGGCCACGCTGCCGGTGCTGATGGCCCGGGCGGGCTGCGCCGGCTCCGAGGACCCCGCCGACGTACGGCTCCTCGAGCTGCTCGACGCGGACCTCGAGGACGACGCGCTGCTCGCCGAGACCCTCATGCTGCTGCGCCGACACCCGGCGATGGACGAGGCCCGCGACTACGTCCTGGCCCGGGCCGAGGAGGCCAAGCGCCACCTCGACGTGCTCGCCCCGGGCCCGGTGCGCGATGCGCTGGCCGACTTCGCCGACCTCGTCGCCGTCCGCACCGGCTGAGCCGGGCGGGCGCACTCAGCCGACGGCGGCGGCCACGGTGAGGCGCAGCTGGCGGCGCCGGTGGCGCAGCGCCTCGAACGTGAACATCGCGAGAGCGATCCAGACGAGCACGAACCCGGCCCAGCGCGCGGCCGGCATGTCCTCGCGGAAGTAGAGCACCCCGAGCAGGAACTGCAGGGTCGGGGTGAGGTACTGCAGGAGACCGATGGTGGTCAGCGGGATGCGGGTCGCCGCGGCGCCGAAGCAGAGCAGCGGGACGGCGGTCACGACGCCGGTGGTCGTCAGCAGCAGCGCGTGGCTCAGGCCGTGCGCTCCGAAGTCGGCGTTGCCGCTGCTGCCCAGGAGGGCGAGGTAGCCGAGCGCGACCGGCGCCATGAACAGGGTCTCCAGGGTCAGGCTCGGCACCGCTCCGGCGTTGGCGGTCTTCTTCAGCAGCCCGTAGCTGCCGAAGGAGAGGGCCAGCACGATCGCCACCCAGGGCAGTCGCCCGTAGCCGATGGTGAGCACGACCACGGCGGTGGCCGCGATCCCGAGCGCGATCCACTGGAGCCGGCGCATCCGCTCACCCAGGACCAGGACGCCGAGCAGCACGGTGACCAGGGGGTTGATGTAGTAGCCGAGCGCCGTCTCGACCACCCGGCCGTGGGTGACGCCGTAGATGTAGACGCCCCAGTTGACCGTGATCGTGGCCGCCGCGGCCACCAGCAGCGTCGTGCGCCGCCGGTCGGCGAGCAGGGCGCGCAGCGCCGTGACCTGGTGCAGCGCCACCACCACGATCGTCATGGTCAGCGCCGACCACACGACCCGGTGGCCGAGCATCTCCAGCGCACCTGCGGGTTCGAGCAGGGGGAAGTACAGGGGGAAGGCTCCCCACATCAGGTAGGCGGCGGTCCCCAGCAGGACACCGCGGCGCGACTCGGCCACGACAGCAGGTTAGGCACCGGTGTTTGGCCAGGTCGCAGCGGGGGCAGGTAAAGCCGGACACACCCCCCACACCCTCAGCAGGAGCACACATGCGGACCATCCACCGCGTCCTCGCAGTCCTCACCGGGCTGTTCCTCGTCGCCGGGCTGACGTCCGTCACGGCGCCGGCCAACGCCGCCGAGAAGATCGCGCGCGAGATCACCATCAAGGGCACCGAGCCCAAGCCCAACAAGTTCGTGCTCAAGGGCCGCGTCACCCCGCCCACGGGCACGAAGATCAACGCCATCGTGCAGTTCAAGGAGTGCGGCACCGACTCCAACTGCAAGAAGAGCTGGAAGACCTTCCGCCAGATCAAGACCAACAACAAGGGTCGCTACACCCAGCAGGTGCGCGGTCTTCGCAAGGGCGTCAAGCGGGTCTACTACCGCGTGAAGACCAAGCCCAACGACAAGTACAAGGGCGCTTCCTCGCAGGCGGTCTACATCCACCGGATCTACTGAGCCGGCACCGCAGAGCGCAGAGGCCCCCATCCGTGCGGATGGGGGCCTCTGCTGCGTCCGGTGACGCTGCCGGTCAGACGACCGTCCAGGTGTCGGCGCCGGTGATCAGGGCCGCCAACCGGTCGCTGGGGTCGTCGCTGGTGGCGGCGCCGGCGGTGGCGAGCTGGGAGCGCGCCTGGTCGTCGTAGGTCTCGCGCTCGACCTGGCGGAAGATCCCGATGGGGCTGGTGTTCAGGTAGCCCGAGTCGGTCAGCCGGCTGATCGCGAACGCCACGGACGGGTCGGGGTTGTGCGCATCGTGGACCAGCAGGTCGGCCTCGGTCACCTGGCCGGGGCCGGCACCGACCTCGACGACGCGCACGCCGCCGGTGGCCGGGTCGTGGGCGACGCCCTTGGTGGCACGACCGTCCTCGTCGGGGACGCCGAAGGTGATCGGGGCGCCGTGCACCAGGGGGATGATCGCGTCGGCCTTGGTGTCGCGGTCCTTGATGGCGTCGAAGGCGCCGTCGTTGAAGATCGGGCAGTTCTGGTAGATCTCCACCAGCGACGTGCCCCGGTGGGCGGCGGCCGCGGCGAGCACCTCGGTGAGGTGCTTGCGGTCGGAGTCGATGGTGCGGGCCACGAACGACGCCTCGGCGCCCAGGGCCAGCGAGACCGGGTTGAAGGGGTGGTCGACCGAGCCCATCGGGGTGGACTTGGTGACCTTGCCGGTCTCCGAGGTGGGGGAGTACTGGCCCTTGGTCAGCCCGTAGATCCGGTTGTTGAACAGCAGGATCGTCATGTTGACGTTGCGGCGCAGGGCGTGGATCAGGTGGTTGCCGCCGATGGACAGCGCGTCGCCGTCGCCGGTGACCACCCACACCGAGAGGTCCTCGCGCGCGGTGGCGATGCCCGTGGCGATCGACGGGGCCCGGCCGTGGATCGAGTGCATGCCGTAGGTGTCGAGGTAGTAGGGGAACCGGCTCGAGCAGCCGATCCCGGACACGAACACGATGTTCTCGCGGCGCAGCCCGAGGTCGGGCAGGAAGGACTGCACGGCCTTGAGGACGGCGTAGTCGCCGCAGCCGGGGCACCAGCGCACCTCCTGGTCGGAGGTGTAGTCCTTGCCGGTCTGCGGGGCGTCACCCTCGTAGGCGGGGACCGACTCGGTGCCCGAGCGCAGACCGGGCAGGCCCAGGTCGGCCGGGGTGGATGTGGTCGTCACTGGTGGACCTCCTGGCTGGTGGCGACGGACAGGTCGAGCTCGTCGGCGGGGATCCCCTCCGCCTGGGCGACGAGCTGACCGATGGCCTCGGCCAGCTCGGAGGCCTTGAGGGGCATGCCGTTGACCTGGTGGTAGCCGATGGCGTCGACGAGGTACTTCGCACGCAGCAGCATCGAGAGCTGACCGAGGTTCATCTCGGGGACGAGGACCTTGTCGTAGCGCGCGAGGATCTCGCCGAGGTCCTTCGGGAACGGGTTGAGGTGGCGCAGGTGGACCTGGGCCACGTCGTAGCCGGCCCGGCGCACGCGTCGTACGCCGGCACCGATCGGGCCGTAGGTGGAGCCCCACCCGAGCACCAGGGCCTTGGCGCGGCCGGAGGGGTCGTCGACCACGAGCGGCGGCAGCGACTCGGCGATGCGGTCGACCTTGGCCTGGCGGGTGCGCACCATCAGGTCGTGGTTGGCGGGGTCGTAGGAGATGTTGCCGTGGCCCTCGGCCTTCTCGAGACCGCCGATGCGGTGCTCGAGCCCGGGGGTGCCCGGGATCGCCCAGGGACGCGCGAGGGTCTCCTCGTCGCGCAGGTACGGCCAGAAGTCCTCGGTCTCGGTGACCGTGCCGTCCTTGGCGGTGCTGGTCGCGGTGTGGTTGGGCCCGGTCGCGAAGGCGGGGTCGATGCCCGGCAGGTCGGAGACCTCGGGGATCCGCCACGGCTCGGAGCCGTTGGCCAGGTAGCCGTCCGAGAGCAGCAGCACCGGGGTGCGGTAGGTGATGGCGATGCGCGCCGCCTCGATCGCGGCGTCGAAGCAGTCGCCGGGCGACTGCGGGGCCACGATCGGCACCGGGGCCTCGCCGTTGCGACCGAACATCGCCTGCAGCAGGTCGGACTGCTCGGTCTTGGTGGGCAGGCCCGTCGAGGGACCGCCGCGCTGGACGTCGACGACGAGCAGCGGGAGCTCGGTCATCACGGCCAGGCCGATCGCCTCGGACTTCAGCGCGAGGCCCGGCCCGGAGGTCGTGGTCACGCCGAGCGACCCGGAGAACGCGGCGCCGATCGCGGCTCCCACCCCGGCGATCTCGTCCTCGGCCTGGAAGGTGGTCACGCCGAAGCCCTTGTGCTTGGAGAGCTCGTGGAGGATGTCGCTGGCCGGGGTGATCGGGTAGGAGCCCAGGAAGACCGGGAGCCCGGACTGCACGCCCGCGGCCACCAGGCCGTAGGAGAGGGCCAGGTTGCCGGTGATGTTGCGGTAGGTGCCGGCGGACATGGGGGCCGGCTTGACCTCGTAGCGCACCACGAACGTCTCGGTCGTCTCGCCGAAGTTCCACCCGGCGCGGAACGCCGTGAGGTTGGCGTCGCGCACCGCGGCGTTCTTGGCGAACTTGCGGGTCAGGAAGGTCTCGGTGCCCTCGGTGGGGCGGCCGTACATCCAGGACAGCAGCCCCAGCGCGAACATGTTCTTGGCCCGGGCGGCGTCCTTGCGGGAGAGGCCGAACTCCTTGACCGCGCCGACCGTCATCCCCGTCAGGTCGACGGTGTGCACGTTGTAGCCGTCCAGCTCGGAGCCGGGGGTCTCCAGCGACTCCAGCGGGTTGGCGTCGTAGCCGGCCTTGGTCAGGTTGCGAGCCGAGAAGTCGTGGGAGTCCACGATGATCGTCGCGCCCTTGGGCAGGTCGCTGAGGTTGGCCTTGAGCGCCGCCGGGTTCATCGCGACCAGCACGTCCGGGGCATCGCCCGGCGTGAGGATGTCGTGGTCGGCGAAGTGCACCTGGAAGGAGCTGACGCCCGGGAGCGTGCCCTGGGGGGCGCGGATCTCGGCCGGGAAGTTCGGCAGCGTGACGAGGTCGTTGCCGAAGGACGCCGACTCGGCGGTGAAGCGGTCACCCGTGAGCTGCATGCCGTCGCCGGAGTCGCCCGCGAAGCGGATGATGACGCGATCGAGCTGCTTGACCTGCTTGATGTTCTCGGCCACGAGGTGCCACTCCTGTCGTTGCTGCCCGGGTGGACGAGGCGAGCATACTCCGGGTATGTCGAAATGAGAACCTGTTCTAGTTCCCTGCTCCCGGGCTCGTCCGGGCGCTGCCCACTGTACGGGCGGGCCGAGACCGCCCCGAGCCTGCGCCGAGGGGTGAACCCGGTGCTGACGTCGGCGCCGGACGTGCCGCTCAGCGGTAGTTGGTGAACTGCACCGGGAAGTCGAGGTCCTGGCTCTTGACCAGGGCGATGATCTCCTGCAGGTCGTCGCGCTTCTTGGAGGAGACCCGCAGCTCGTCGCCCTGGATCTGCGCCTTGACGCCCTTGGGGCCCTCGTCGCGGATCAGCTTGGAGACCTTCTTGGCGTCCTCGGAGCTGATGCCCTCCTTGAGCGTGATCGAGATCTTCGACTCCCGGCCCGAGGGGCGGGGCTCGCCGGCGTCGAGGACCTTCAGCGACACGTCGCGCTTGACCAGCTTGCCCTGGAAGACGTCGAGCACGGCGCTGGCGCGGTCGTCGGCGGAGGCGGTGATCTCGATCGTGTGCTCACCGGACCACTCGATGCTCGCGCCGGTGCCCTTGAAGTCGAAGCGGGTCGCGATCTCGCGGGCGGTCTGCCCGAGCGCGTTGTCGACCTCCTGGCGGTCGATCTTGGAGACGATGTCGAAGGACGAGTCGGCCATGGGGTCCACCTGTTTCCGGGTCGTGAGCGGGTGGGCGCGGCGCTGGTCGCGGCGAGGGTGCTCGGCGGTTTGCGGTCGTGCCCGGGGGCTGCGCTATTGTTTCCTCTCGTTGTCGCGGAGCCAAACGCACCGCACGACGACACCCCGGCAGGTTGCCCGAGCGGCCAATGGGAACGGACTGTAAATCCGTCGGTGTATACCTTCGAAGGTTCGAATCCTTCACCTGCCACAGCAGCGCCCCTGGTCCCCGGACCGGGGGCGCTTCTGCGTGCTGGGCCCTCGCACTCATCGTGCGCGACGTAACCGCAGGAGCTGTCCCCCGTTGTGGGGGCATGACCCGACGCGCCGGCTCCGCCCTGCTCGCCCTGGCCCTCGCCGCCCTCACCCCCGTGCTCGCCGCGCCCTCGGCGTTCGCGCACCAGGACGGCGACCTGCCCACCAACACCCGCGCGGCCGAGGTCACGACGCAGGGTGAGGGAGTGGCGATGGAGTACGTCGCCAACCTGCAGTACGACGACACCGGGGAGGCGCAGAACGGCTCGGACATCGAGTTCATGCGGCTCGGGAAGCGTGAGTACGCGCTCGCCGGCACGCTGCGCGGCGGCCTGCAGGTCATCGACATCACCCGGCCCCGCCAGCCGAAGCGGGTCTCGGTCTACGACTGCAGGATCTCCCAGGGCGACATCCAGGTCTGGAAGCGTCGCGGCCGGGTGCTGGCCAGCTACACCGCTGACGGCACCGTGGGCACGGCCGGGGCCGCCTCGCGCTGCGGCACCGAGCTGGGCCTCGAGGCCGACGACGCCGGCACCGTCATCGTCGACCTCACCGACCCGAGGAGGCCGGGCACCGTCAGCTGGTTGCCGGTCGGCGCGGGCTCGCACAACATGACCATCCACCCCAGCGGCAAGTGGCTCTACAACTCCAACTCCGACCTGCTCACGGCCGGCCCCGAGCCCACCATCACCATCTACGACATCCGTCGCCCGACCCGGCCGGTGAAGGTGCAGGACTTCGCGATCCCGTTCGTGCCCACCTCGCTGGGCTCGGAGTCGCACGACATCACCTTCAGCGCCGACGGCACCCGCGCCTACTCCGCCGCGCTCTCGCAGACCCTGGTCCTCGACACCACCGACCCCGCCGACCCGTCGGTGATCGGGCAGATCGTCGACCCGGCCGTCAACGTCTCCCACCAGGCCGACCCGGTGACCCTGAAGGACTCCGACGGCACCAGGCGCACCGTCCTGGTCGTCACCGACGAGCGGGCCGGCGCCGCCGCGTCGGCGGAGTGCCCCGGCGGCGGGCTGCACCTCTACGACATCACCGGTGACCTCGAGTCCGCGCCGGCCAAGATCGGCACCTGGTTCGCCCCGACCTACTCCGTCCAGGACGGCACCACCTGCACCTCCCACGTGCTGCGCATCTACCCGCGCCAGAAGCTGCTGACCATCGCCTGGTACGCCAAGGGCGTGCGGGTCCTCGACATCTCCGGGCTCGCCGACGCCGCCGCTGACCCGCAGGCCGGCCCCGCCACCGTCGCCTTCGGTGACGGTGTGGGCATGAAGGAGGTCGGCCACTTCACGATGCCCGACTCCGACGCCTGGTCGTTCAAGACCAACAAGATCAAGAGGAACGGCTCCTTCTTCGGCTACGCCAACGACCTGGTCCGCGGGTTCGACGTCTTCCGCTACGACGGCTCGACCATCGGCGACGTCAAGCCGCTGCGGCCGCGGGACCTCAAGCCGCGCCGCAGCGCCACGGCCGCGTCGACCCGGGTGGACGCCTCCACCGCGGCCGGCCTCGCACTGGTGGTGCCCGCCGGGCTCGGCGCGCTGCTGCTGCACCGCCGCTCCGCCCGGCGCCGCCGGGACTGAGGTCGCAGCAGCCGCTCAGTGGAGGGGCAGGGTGCCGGCGTTGAACGGGGAGTCCTTGCGGGAGATCAGCTCGCGGCGCTCCTCGGGGGTCAGGGCCTCCACCTGCGCGGTCACGTCGGCGGGGAAGCCGCTGACCTCGGGAGCCGCCGACAGCGGGACGACCGTGTGCACCACGCGGTCGGCGTACACGTGCACCGCGTTGAGGCCCTGGTGGCCGTCGACGCCGGAGACGAAGCGCGCCAGCGGCGCGGGATCGGTGGTGTAGCAGGTCGCCGAGGCCACGCTGACCGGGATGCCGGCCACGGTCGAGTGGCTGGAGTAGTGGTAGTGCCCGCCGAGGACGGCGCGGACGTCGGAGCCGGCCAGGACGTCCGCGAGCAGGTGCTGGTCGGCGAGCTCGATGGTCTCCGCGGCGCGCAGCATCGGCAGCGGGATCGGCGGGTGGTGCATGGCCAGCACGGTGCCGTGCGGCGCGGGCACGGCCAGCTCCTCGGCCAGCCACACCAGCTGGGCGGGCGTGATCTCGCCGTGGTGGTAGCCGGGCACGCTGGTGTCGAGCGCGATCACCCGCAGCCCGTCGACGTCGTGCACCCGGTCCTGGGGCGCGTCGGGGTCGGCGTCCTCCCCGAAGAGCCCGAGCGCGTACGCCGCCCGCTCGTCGTGGTTGCCCATCACCCAGACCACCTCGGCGCCCATCTCGGCCGCAGCCGGCTCCACCAGCTCGCGCAGCCGTCGGTACGCCGCCGGCTCGGCCCGGTCGGCCAGGTCGCCGGTGAACACCAGCGCCCGGGGCGCGGGGTGCATGCGCCGCAGCCGCTCGAGGGCGAGCAGCAGCCCGGCCTCGGGGTCCACGACGCCGTACTGCAGCGCGCCGCCGGCGAGCAGGTGCGGGTCGCTGAGGTGCGCCAGCACGTGGGTCGCGGGCGGGTGCTGGCCCAGCGGCACGGGGGAGGTCATCCGTGGAGCCTAGGCGGGGTGGGTCCCGGTGGGGGAGAGCCGGAAGACCGGGATCAGGCGGTCGGTGCGGGCCTCGTAGTGGGCGTAGTTCGGCCACACCTCGAGCATCGTCGACCACGCCCGCGCCCGCTCGTCGTCGGCCAGCTCCCTGGCGCTCACCTCGACCGTGCCACTCCCGGCGTCGATCGTGGCGGTGGTTGCCGCGCGCAGGTTGTGCACCCAGACCGGCGCCTTGGGCGCGCCGAAGTAGGAGCCGGCGATCAGCCACGTCCCTTGGTCGGGCACGCAGAGCAGCGGGGTGGAGCGGGGGATGCCGCTCCTGCGTCCCGTGACCGTGAGGACGAGGTTGGGCAGTCCGGCGATGTCGAGCAGCGTCACCCGCCCGCGCGTGAGGCGCTGCAGCCGGGTGTCGACCCGGACCACGAGGGGCAGGCGGCGAGGCATCCACGGCTGGGCGCCCAGGCGGACGGCGAGCGGAGTGAGCAGTCCCATGGCGGGCAATCTAGTGGCTGCGCGGGGCGCGGCCGGCTCAGACCCGCAGCGCGACCTCGGTGCCCGTGAAGCTGGCGTCGCCGCCGTACGTCACCACGAGCCGGTTCGCCGACGGCACCAGCGGGCGGCGGCGCCCGAGCACGATCGGCCTGTCGAGGTCCTCGACCGCGACGACGACCCGGCGATCACCGATGCGGACCGTCACCTCGCCCGTGGGTGGCGCGTCGACCCCGGCGGGAGCCTGCAGGTCCACCTGCACCCGCAGCCGACCCCGCTCACGTCGCTCCGGGTCCACCGTCATCGTGCTCGGCGCCTGCACCGGCCCGGCGGGCAGCAGCTCGACGACGGGCGTGCGGCCCTTGGCCGAGGTGGTGATCCGCACCGCCAGCTCGTGCCCCACGTCGGCCTCGGTGCAGCGGTGACGCGGTCGGGTGTCGCCCTCGATCGGTGCGCCGTCGCGCAGCCACTGGAAGGCCGTCCGCGCCGTCGCCGGGTCGAAGCTGCCCTTGCGGGCCTGCACCGGCCGTCCGACCAGGCGCGCCCCGCTCACCACGGAGGCCGTGACCACGGCGACCGGGGTGGGGCCGGGCGGTTCGGAGGGTGCGGGCGGTTCCGTGGGCTGCGGCTCCCCGGCGCCGGTGCTCGCGGCGACGGCCTGCGCGCGCGAGCGGATGTCAGGAAGCCGCTGGTAGAGCTGCGAGCCGGGGCAGGCGGTGTCGTTGGTGTCGCGGTGGCCGTCGATCACCGGCAGCCGCACGCTCGCGCCGGCGGCGTACTTGTCGCTGCCGGAGGACCGGACGGTGGTGGTCCCCTGGGGGCGACGGTCGAAGGCGTCGAGCTTCCAGGCGGCGACCGCCGCCACGGCGTCGATGATCGCCTCGGTGGGGGCGACCTGGTCGTAGTTGCCGATCACCGAGACCCCGGTCGAGTCGGTGTTGAACCCGAGCGTGTGGGCCCCGCGCACGGGCCGGGTCACGCCTCCGGCGCGTCCCTCGAACGTGCGCCCGAACTTGTCGACGAGGAAGTTGTAGCCGATGTCGGACCACCCCAGGCTCTGGGTGTGGTAGCGGTAGAAGCCGCGCAGCAGGGCCGGCACGTCGGTGCGGCTGTAGGTGTTGCCGCTCGCCGTGTGGTGCACGTGCACCTGGGCGATCGTGGTGTCGTAGCGCGGCGACCCGTCGCGCCAGGACTCGTCGGCCCCCCACTGGGCGCGGGTCACGATGGCCGGCTGCGGGGCGGGGCGGTCGACCGTGCGTCGACCGAGGGTCTCCGGTGGGGCCCACCCGGCGCCCGCATCGGCGTCGCGCGGGGCGGGGTGCAGCAGCACCAGGGTCAGCTCGGGAGGCAGGGCGCCCTGCACCCGCACCTGGATCGAGCGGCTGGGCCCGGCCCACCAGGCGACGGTGCCCTCGCGGACGTCTCGGTCCCGGTCCTCGGCGGGCCGGTCGTCGATGCGGGGCAGCGGGGTCCAGGCGGTCCAGGTGCCGTCCCGACGCGCGCGGACGGACACGCGCGGGTGCGCCTCGGTGCCGCGCCAGGTGACGGCGGCCATCGAGTACGTCGACGTGGGCAGCGCGGCGCTCTGGTGCACGCCGTCGCGTCCTCGGACCAGGCGTGCCGCGATCGGCACCGCGAGGAACGCGACGTCCGAGCCGTCCTCGGCCGCCAGGGTCAGCGAGCCGGCGTCGCCGTCGTCGGTGCCCTGGGTCAGGCGCACGACCCCGCCGAGAGCGCCGACCGCCACCGCTCCACCGACGGCGGCACGGACGAGGGCGCGACGGTGGGTCAGGCCGTGCTGGGGCGACTCCGACGAGGTGGGCACGCGGATGATCGTCTCAGCGTCAGCGGGGCGATCAGGTCCGACACGCTGCGCGGCCGCTCGGCCTCAGCGGGCGGGGAGCACGTGACCGCTGACCTCGCCGAGGGTGATCCGCCCGCCGCCGGTGCCGGGCGCCGAGTAGCGCAGCACCACCTCGTCGCCGTCGCCGAGGAACCGCTCGCCGCGCCACAGCTCGATGAGGGAGCCGACCTCGTCGTCGCCGGGGCCGCTGATCGTGCCGCTGGCGAAGAGGTCGCCGGTGCGCAGGCTGGCGCCGTTCACGGTGAGGTGGGCCAGCATCTGTGCGGGTGACCAGTACATCGAGCGGTAGGGCGGGCGGGTGAGCACCTCGCCGTTGAGCACCACCTCGACGTCGATGTCGAGGCCCCTGGTCTGCCCGGGGGCGAGGTAGCCCAGGGGTGTCGGGTCCTGCCCGGGGAGGTCGCACCACGCGGCCTCCAGGGCGGCCAGCGGCGTCACCCAGTGGCTGATCGACGTCGCGAAGGACTTGCCGAGGAAGGGCCCGAGGGGCACGTACTCCCAGGCCTGGATGTCGCGCGCCGACCAGTCGTTGACCCCCACCACGCCGAAGACGTGGTCGGCCAGCCCGGCGGCCGGGACGGGATCGCCGAGCGCGGACGGGGCGCCGACGACGAAGCCGAGCTCGGCCTCGATGTCGAGGCGCTGGGAGGCCCCGAAGACCGGGGCGTCGCCCTGGCCCGGGGCCGGTCGCCGCTGGCCCGAGGGGCGCACCACCGGCGTGCCGCTGGGCACGACCGTGCCGGCGCGGCCGTGGTAGGCCACCGGCAGGTGCTTCCAGTTCGGCAGCAGCGGCTCGCTGTCCGGACGGAACATCCGGCCGAGGTTCGTCGCGTGGTGCTCGGAGGCGTAGAAGTCGACGTAGTCGGCGACCTCGAAGGGCTGGTGCAGCTCGACGTCCGCCAGTGCGATCCCCTCGGTCGTGCGCGCCAGGTCGCCCACCTGCTCCCGGGTCTGGCGCCACACCTCGGGGCCCAGCGCCAGGAACGGGTTGAGCGACGACGCCGCCATCTCGGGGCGACCCGTCGCCTCGTGCAGGTCCAGCACCGTGTCGCCGACCCGGACGCCGACCCGGCGCGGACCGCCGTCGCGCGAGAACACGGCGTACGGCAGGTGGTCGAGGCCGAAGCCGCCCAGGTCCTCCCGGTCGTCGTCGCTGGCGTGGGTCATGCGAGCACCCCCAGGGCGTCGAGGTCGGCGAGCGGTTCGGAGATCGAGCAGGAGCCGAAGGAGCGGAACCAGCGGCGCGCGCCGGCGAGGTCCTCGGTGCCGACGGCGGCGGCGAGGGTGGCGCCGTCGCGCTCCTCCAGCGTCGCGACCACGTCGGTCGGGGTGGCGCCGTCGAACGCGCGCCGGGTGGCGAGCAGCACGTTGAGGAAGCCGTGGCGCTCGACGCCGTCAGTGCCGGTGTGCCGCACCGCGCGGTGCAGTCCCGCGGTGCACTTGAAGGGGGTCTCGCGGTCGAGGGCGGCGTCGATCCAGGCCGCCAGCGTCGCGGACGCGGGGTGGGCGTCGGCATCCAGGCCGCCGGTGCGGAACTTGAGCAGCAGCTCGGCCGCGGCGACCTCGTCGGCCGCGGCCAACCAGCCGTACGACGGCGGGCCGGGCGTCGCGGGCAGCTCGACGTGGACGGCGACGTCCTCGTCGAGGTCCCCGGCCGCGCGGGCCACGTCGACGGCGGCCACCACGCGGCGGGCGTTGCCGGCGAGGTCGTCGGGGTCGCGCAGCGCGATCTCGAGCGCGGCCAGCGTGTGTCCGGTGCGGGTCGCGAGCGCGGCGGGGCCGGCGACCTGGCCGGCGCCGCCGGTCAGCACGACGGCCAGCGGCGGGCCCGGCTCGACGTGCGGCAGGTCGGTGTCGCGCAGCACGAACGCGCCCACGAGGGGTTCGCGGCGCTCGAGGTAGGCACGCACCGCGGTGTCGAGCGGCGCGTCCCCGGGCGGGAAGATCGCGGCGTCGTCGACGAGGCCGCTCCAGAGAGGTTCCGTCGTTGCAGGCACCCGGATACTCTAGCCACGACGCGGATAGCGGACGCAAGTGTCCGTTTATCGAACTGCTCGCCGCGGCGAGCCGGCGGGAGGGAACCCGGAGATGGCCTACTACCGACGCCTCGGCGAGGTGCCCGGCAAGCGCCACACCCAGCTGCGCGACCCCGAGGGGCGGCTCTACCGCGAGGAGCTGATGGGGGAGGAGGGCTTCTCCTCCGACTCCTCCCTGCTCTACCACCGGGGCGTGCCGTCGGCGGTCGTGGCCACCGAGATCTGGGAGGTGCCCGACCAGACCCGCACCCCCAACCACCCGCTGGCCCCGCGCCACCTGCGCCTGCAGGACCTCGGCACCGGACCCGACGCCGTCACCGACCGCCGGCTGGTGCTGGGCAACAACGACGTGCGGATCTCCTACGTCGTCACCGGCACCGGCGCCTCGCCGCTGTACCGCAACGCGATCGGGGACGAGTGCGTCTTCATCGAGGCCGGCAGCGGCGTCGTGGAGACCGTCTTCGGAGCCGTGGCCTACCGCGCCGGCGACTACGTGGTGGTCCCGCGCGCCACCACGCACCGCTGGGTGCCCGCCGAGCCGAGCCGGCTCTACGCCATCGAGGCGAACAGCCACATCGCCCCACCCAAGCGCTACCTGTCGCGCTACGGCCAGCTCCTCGAGCACGCGCCGTACTGCGAGCGCGACCTGCACGGGCCGGGCGAGCCGCTGCTGCACGAGGGGAGCGACGTGGAGGTGCTGGTCAAGCACCGCACCTCGGCCGGGGTCGTGGGCACCCGGATGGTCTACGACACCCACCCCTTCGACGTGGTCGGCTGGGACGGCTGCCTGTACCCCTTCACGTTCAACATCGACGACTACATGCCGATCACCGGCAAGGTGCACCAGCCGCCGCCGGTGCACCAGGTCTTCGAGGGGCACAACTTCGTGATCTGCAACTTCCTGCCCCGCAAGGTCGACTACCACCCGCTCGCGATCCCGGTGCCCTACTACCACTCGAACGTCGACTCCGACGAGGTGATGTTCTACGTCGCCGGCGACTACGAGGCGCGCAAGGGCTCGGGCATCGGGCTCGGGTCCGTCTCGCTGCACCCCGGCGGGCACGCCCACGGCCCGCAGCCCGAGGCGATCGAGGCCTCGCTGGGTGCCGAGTCCTTCGAGGAGTCCGCGGTCATGGTCGACACCTTCGCCCCGCTCGAGCTCGGCGAGGGCGCCCTCGCCGTCGAGGACCCCGACTACCCGTTCAGCTGGGCGGGCCGCCGCCTCTGACCCACGACCAGTCACTTCTGCACCATCGACCAGTCACTTCTGCACCGCCGAGCGGTCACTTCTGCTCGGTCTCGGACGAGGCCAGGGGTGCAGAACTGACTGCTGGGTGGTGCGAAAGTGACCGCTCGTCGGTGGGGGTCAGGCGGCGACCGGCTGGCCGGTGAGGCGCTTGTAGGTGAAGGCGGTGCCGAGCAGGACGACCGGGACGGTGACCAGGGCGCCGACGCCGCAGGCCAGGAACCCGGCAGCCGCGACGAGGCCGCCCACGAGGTACCAGACGATCGTGTCGGCGAGGTGGGCCATCACGAACTGCACGCTGGCCTTGATCGCCTCCACGGCGCCCATGTCGCGGTCGATGATGAAGAACATCGTGTACGACGTCGCGAAGCCGACCACGAGGCCGGGCAGGTAGCACAGCAGCGTGCCGATGAACGTGAGTCCCGCGATGATCACCGCGGCCGTCACGACCGGGGCGAGCTTGTCGGTGCGGATCACGTCGCTGAACTGGAACGAGCGGCCCTCGGTGACCGCGAGGCTGGCACGCACGAGCCCGGCGCCGACGACGAGCGCGACCAGCAGCATCAGCGCGCTCACCAGGGCGTTGACGACGAGGCCGAGCACGAAGCCGGTGCCGCCGTCGCAGTCGAAGCGGCCCGAGGCGTCGTAGCCGCACTGGGGGTCGGAGGTGAGCAGGCCGGTCAGTGCGAAGCCGATCCCGCCGATGAGGAGCATCGCGACGACGAGCGCCAGCGCCGAGAGCAGGATCTGCGCGACGTTGGCCTGGAACTTCGCCCAGCCCCAGCCCAGCGCGCCCCCGAGCGACCACGCGTCGCCCGCGGGGGGCTGGGAGCCGTACGGACCCTGGGGCCCCTGGGGTCCCGGCGGCGGTGCGCCGTACCCGCCACCGGGCGGCGGGGGCGGCGGGGGAGGCGGGGGCGGCGGGGGCGGTTGGTGGTCGCTCAAGGCGGGCTCCTTCGTCCTTGCGGGCCGGTGTCGTCCGTCCTCGGCAACCTAACCCTCCCGGTCGGGGGTGGCCAGGTGGTCCAGAGGTGTCCGCCAGGTCAAGGGCGGGACGCGGACTAGGCTGGTCGCGTGAGCAACCCGGACCCGGATCCCACGGAGATCGACTGCGAGCAGGGCCCTCTCACGGGCACCGTGGAGGTGCTGCCGGCCCGCGACGTGCCGCTCGGCGGTCCCCGCGCCATGCTCGTACGCCGCACCCTCCCGCAGCGCTCACGCTCGCTGATCGGCGCGTGGTGCTTCCTGGACCACTACGGCCCCGACGACGTGGCGGTCACCGGGGGCATGTCGGTCGCCCCGCACCCGCACACCGGGCTGCAGACGGTGAGCTGGCTGTTCACCGGCGAGATCGAGCACCGGGACTCCGTGGGCAGCCACGCGATGGTGCGCCCCGGGGAGCTGGGACTGATGACGGCCGGGCGGGGCATCAGCCACTCCGAGATCTCCACCGCGGGCACCACCACGCTGCACGGGGCCCAGCTGTGGGTCGCGCTGCCGGACGCGACCCGCCACTGCGACCCGGGCTTCGAGTACCACGCGCCGACGCCGCTCACCGGGCCCGGCTGGGAGGTGCGGGTCTTCCTCGGCACGCTGCTCGGCACCACGTCGCCGGTGCGCACGCACACCCCGCTGCTCGGCGCCGAGGTCCTCCTCGAGCCCGGCACCTCGCTGAGCCTCGACGTCGACACCGCGCACGAGCACGGCGTGCTGGTCGACCTCGGCCCGGTGGTCGTCGACGGGGTCGAGGTCGACCGCTGCGAGCTCGCGTACGTGCCGCCGGGAGGGGACGTGCTGACCCTGGTCGCCGGCGCCGACGGGGCCCGCCTCCTGGTGCTCGGCGGCGAGCCGTTCGGCGAGTCGATCGTGATGTGGTGGAACTTCGTGGGCCGCAGCCACGAGGAGGTCGTGGCCTTCCGCCAGGAGTGGCAGGACCAGGTCGAGCACGACGGCGCGGTGGTCTCCGACGCCCAGCAGGTCGCCCCCGGGCGGTTCGGCGTGGTGGCCGGCGACCACCTGCCCCCCATCCCGGCGCCGCCCCTGCCGAACGCTCGACTCCGGGAACGCGGCTGATCCGCAGATCCTTGTCAGGCAAGTCCTGCACTTGATGGGTGTTGCAACGCCCATCAAGTGCATGAGTCCCCGGCCGACCGGGGATTCATGCAGGTGCGGCACGATGCCGGCATGGAGACAACCGTCGGACCGGTCACGGGCGAGGACGGCCTGGCCCGCTGCCCGTGGGCCGGCGCGGGCACGATGCGTGACTACCACGACCACGAGTGGGGTCGGCGCGTCCACGGGGAGAGCGCCTACCTGGAGCGGCTGACCCTCGAGGCGTTCCAGTCGGGGCTGTCCTGGTCGACGATCCTGATGAAGCGACCGGCGTTCCGCGAGGTCTTCGCAGGCTTCGACGCCGAGGTCGTGGCGACGTACGCCGCCGCCGACGTCGAGCGGCTCATGGGTGAGGCCCGCATCGTCCGCAACCGCCGCAAGATCGAGGCGGCGGTGACCAACGCCCGCGCGACGCTGGCCCTGCGCGACGACGGGGGGCTGGAGCGGCTGGTGCTCGCCCACGCCCCCGAGGACCCGCCGGCCCCGCGGACCACCGCCGAGCAGCAGACCACCTCGCCGGAGTCGTCGGCCCTGAGCAAGGAGCTCAAGCGGCGCGGGTTCGCGTTCGTGGGACCCACGACGATGTTCGCGCTGATGGAGGCCACCGGTCTCTTCGACCCGCACCTCGTGGGCTGCCACCGTCGGGCACACTGAGCCGGTGCTGCGCGGACTCCTCTGGTTGCTGGGCTGCCAGCTCGTCGGCGAGGTGGTCGTCGAGGCCACGGGCGTGCCCGTCCCGGGCCCGGTGGTGGGGATGGTGCTCCTGCTGCTCGTCCTCACGGTGCGCCGCCCGCCGGAGGACGGCCCCGTGCACCGCACCGCCGACGTGCTGCTGCCCCACCTGCAGCTGCTGTTCGTCCCGGCCGGGGTGGGCATCGTCGCCTACGCCGGGGTGCTGCGCGACGACCTGCTCGCCGTGCTCGTCTCGCTGGTCGGCTCGTGGTTCCTGGGCCTCGCGGTGGTGGGCGTGCTGGCGGACCGGCTGGGTCGCCGCACCCGCGTCGTCGACGCGCCGGGGCCGGGGGCGTCGTGAGCATGCTGCTCGACCAGCCGCTCCTCTGGCTGGTGGTGACCCTGCTGGCCTACCAGCTGGGCTGCTGGCTGCGCGACCGCACCGGGGCCCACCCGCTGGCCCAGCCGGTGCTGGTGGCGATCGTCGTCGTGGGGACGCTGGTGGTGCTCCTCGACGTCGACTACGCGTCGTACGCCGACGACACGGCGCTGATCACCTTCGCGCTCGGACCGGCCACGGTGGCCCTCGCGGTGCCGCTGCACCGCCAGCTCGACCGGCTGCGCGGGTTCGTGCTGCCGCTCCTGGTCGCCGTCGTGGCCGGCGCGGTGGTCTCGGTCGCGTCCGCGGTGCTGCTGGTGCGCCTGGCCGGCGGGGACGAGCTCCTGGCGCGCAGCATGGCGCCGAAGTCCACGACCACACCGGTGGCCATCGCCGTGGCCGACACGCTGGGCGGCCTGCCTCCGCTGACGGCCGCCGTGACGATCACCGCGGGCATCCTCGGCGCGGTCGCCGGCCCCGGGGTGCTGAGCCTGCTGCGGGTGCACGACCACCGCGCCCGCGGGCTGGCGATCGGTGCGGCCTCGCACGGGATCGGCACCGGGCGGGCGATCGTCGACCACCCCGTCGAGGGCGCGTTCTCCGGGCTCTCCATGGGGCTCACCGCCCTGGTCACCAGCGTGGTGGCCCCGGTGCTCGTGGCACTGCTCCTCTGAGCCGGAGCGACCACCCGCGCGCCCGTCCGACGCTAGGTTCGTGCGCATGAGCGTGCACGCCTTCTCCGACGACGCCCTGGGCCACCTCGACGCGGTGGGCCTCACGGCGGCGATCGCCGCCGGACGGGTCAGCGTTCCCGAGGTGGTCGACGCGGCCATCGCCCGTACCGAGCGCGTCGACGCCACCCTCGGCGCGGTGGCCTGGCGGGCGTGGGACCGCGCCCGGACGGAGGCTCGCAGCCCGCGCGGCGGCTTCTTCTCCGGGGTGCCCACCTTCGTCAAGGACAACGTCGACGTCGCCGGGATGCCCACGCTGCACGGCACCGACGCCTTCGTGGGCCGCCCCGCCCGCCGCGACGGCGACCTGGCCCGGATGTACCTGGCGACGGGGCTCGTGACCCTGGGCAAGGCACGGCTCTCCGAGCTCGGCTTCAGCGCCGCCGCGGAGCACCCGCGCCTCGGCCCGGTGCGCAACCCGTGGGACCCCTCCCGCACGGCCGGCGCCTCCTCGGCGGGGTCGGCGGCGCTGGTGGCCGCCGGGGCCGTGCCGATCGCCCACGCCAACGACGGGGGCGGCTCGATCCGGATCCCGGCCAGCGCCACCGGGCTCGTCGGCCTCAAGCCCACCCGCGGCCGCCTGGCCCAGGACGTGCTGATGCGCCGGATGCCGGTGCGCCTGGTCAGCGACGGGGTGCTGACCCGCTCGGTCCGCGACACCGCGGCCTTCCTGCGCGAGGCCGAGAAGGTCTACCGCGACCTGTCGCTGCCGCCGGTGGGCGACATCACCCGACCGGGACGGCAGCGCCTGCGCATCGGCGTCACCACTGCCGGCGCCGGCCGGGCCGCCTCCCCGGAGGTGGCCGCGGCGACCCTGCGCACCGCGGCGCTGCTGGAGGAGCTGGGCCACCACGTCGAGGAGGTCCCCGCGCCGGCGCCGGAGTCGTTCGCCGACGACTTCCTGCTCTACTGGGCCTCGCTGGCCACCGCCACGCTCGCCGGGGGGCGCCGCCAGCACGGGCGCACCTTCGACCGCGACCAGCTCGACGAGCTCACCCACGGCCTGTCCGCGCACGCCCGACGACACCTGGTGCGGCTGCCGGGCGCGGTGGCCCGGCTGCGCCGGACCAGTGCGGTCTCCGCGCGCTTCCACGAGCGTCACGACGTGCTGCTGTGCCCGACGCTGGCGACGGCGACCCCGGCGGTGGGCCACCTCGCCCCCGGGCACGGCTACGCGCAGGTGCTGGAGCGGCTGCTGGAGTGGGTGGCGTTCACGCCCTGGCACAACGCCACCGGCGACCCGGCCGTGTCGCTGCCGCTGGCGAGCACCGCCGACGGGCTGCCGCTGGGCATGATGCTCAGCGCCGCGAGCGGTCGGGAGGCGCTCCTCCTCGAGCTCTCGCACGAGCTGGAGCTGGCCCGCCCGTTCACGCATCTGTGCAGGTCAGCAGCGGTTTGACGACAGCGACCCACCCTCGATTTCCCGTCCTCGGGGAGGGTGTGTAATCTTCTTCCGCGTTGCCCCTTTAGCTCAGTCGGCAGAGCGTCTCCATGGTAAGGAGAAGGTCTACGGTTCGATTCCGTAAAGGGGCTCTGGGAGAGGGTTGGCCCGCTGGACTACTCTGGCGGGCGGACCCGGCCCCGTGGCGGGGTAGCTCAGGTGGTTAGAGCACACGACTCATAATCGTGGTGTCGCGGGTTCGAGTCCCGCTCCCGCTACTGCACCTGACGCGCGAAACCCAGCAGCCCGACCGACGCAAGGACTTCCCCGTGGCCTCCAAGAGCTCCGATGTTCGCCCCAAGATCACTCTCGCCTGCGTGGAGTGCAAGGAGCGCAACTACATCACCAAGAAGAACCGACGCAACGACCCCGACCGCATGGACCTGTCGAAGTTCTGCCCCCGGTGCCGTCAGCACACGACGCACCGCGAGACCCGCTGACACCAGGTCCTGTTCACGACCCGCCCGAGCCACTCGGGCGGGTCGTGGTCATTTGCGGGCCCGCACCCCAGGGGGTCAGGGCTCGCAGGTCGGCTCGGGCCAGCGGTCGAAGCGCCGCGTGTCGACCAGGGTCAGCGGCGCCACCACCGGCCGACCGCCCTCCTCGGCGAAGCGCCGCCCGGTCGACTCGCTGACCGCCCACACCGTGCCGTCCCCGGCCGGGGCCAGGCCCTCGGCGCCCGGCAGGAACGCACGGCGTACGCCGCCGGGGCCGGTGAGCACGCCGCAGCGGGTGACCGACGAGGCGATCCACAGCCCGGTGCGACCGTCGATGCGCGCCCACATCCCGCCCTGGGCCAGGCGGGGGATCGAGCGGGACCCCACGGCCAGGTCGGTGTCGAGCACCGACGTGCCCGGGGCCAGCACGTCGTCGAGGTCGAACCAGTCCAGGGCCGGGCGACCGGGCTGACCCGGGTTGCCGCCCGGGCTGCGGAAGCGCCCCAGACCCAGCCGGCCGCGGCCGTCGAGCACGCTGAAGGAGCCCTGGACCGGGTCGTCGAGGCGCCACACCCGCCGCACGGCCAGGGACCCGGGGTCGAGCAGCCACAGGCGGGGGCTCTCGGCGAGCCACAGGCCGTGCTCGTCGAGCAGCACCCCGCCACCGTGGCGGCACTCCACGACCGGACCCGTCCCGACCGCGCCGGCGACGGGTGCCTCCTCGTCGATCAGCTCGCCGGAGGCGAGGTCGACCTTGAGCAGGCGGCAGAAGCGGCGGGAGACGGGGCCCGGGTCGTAGCCGGAGACCCAGGCGGTGTCGCCGGAGACCGCGACCCCCTGCGGGATGAACCCCGACTGCATGCGCGGCAGCCATCGGCCCCCGCAGACCGCCGTGCTGATCGCCAGCGGGGTCAGGCGGGTGCCCAGGGTGTCGGCGAGGTAGCCGGGCGGGCGGCCCCGCACGTCGCGGGTGCGCAGCGGGTCGCACCGGCTGAGCCCGGGGGTGGGGCGGGTGGCCACGGGGTCGCTCCCGCCGGGCCCGTCGTCACCGGCGCCTCGGCCGTCGGCGGTGCAGGCTGCGAGAGCCGCGAGTGCCAGCGCCAGTGCCGCGACCGCCACCGACCGGGCAGGACGCCCCCGCCCGAGGCCTCCGGATCGGGGACTAGGTTGGGGGCATGGCTGTGGACCCCTCGATCGTCGGTCGGTCTTTCCCACGCACGCGACCGTATCCGGTCACGGAGGAGCGGCTGCGCACCTTCGCGGCCGCGACGGGTGCGTCCTGGGAGGGCGGCCCGGCTCCGGCGACCTTCCCCATCGTGCTGGCCTTCGAGGCGATGAACGCCTTCCTCGAGGCCGAGCAGGTCGAGCTGCGCCGGGTGGTGCACGGCGAGCAGCGCTTCGCCTACGAGCGTCCGGTGGTGCCCGGCGACGTGCTCACCGCGACCCTGAGCGTCGCGAGCCTGCGCCAGATCGGCGGCAACGACGTGATCGGCACCCGCAGCGAGGTCCACGACGAGCGCGGGGCGCTGGTCTGCACCGCCAGCGCGACGCTGGTGCACCGGGGGGAGCAGTGATGACGCGCCTCGAGCCCGGCGCCGCCCTGCCTGCGCAGGAGTACGCCGTCACCCGCGCCGACCTCGTGCGCTACGCCGGTGCCAGCGGCGACTTCAACCCGATCCACTGGTCCGAGCGGGTCGCCACCCACGTCGGGCTGCCCGGGGTCATCGCGCACGGCATGTACACGATGGCGCTCGCCGCGCGAGCGGTCTCGACCTGGACCGACGACGCCACCGTGCTCGAGCTCGGCTGCAAGTTCACCCAGCCCGTCGTGGTCCCCGACGACGACATCGGGGTGGTCGTGGTCGTGGCCGGCACGGTCAAGAGCGTCGAGGACGGCCGGGCCACCCTGGCCCTCGAGGTCCGCTCGGGCGAGCAGAAGGTCCTGGGCATGCCCCGCGCCGTGGTCGTCGTCGATGGGTGAGCCCGGACGCCCCCGTCTGGCTGAGCGGACCACGCTGCGCCTCGGCGGTCCGCCGACCCGGTGGGTCCGGGCCGCGACCGAGACCGACCTCGTCGAGACCGTCGCCGCGGCCGACCGGGCCGGGGAGCCGGTGCTCCTGCTGGGCGGTGGCAGCAACCTCGTCGTCGCCGACGCGGGCTTCGACGGCACGGTCGTCGAGGTCGCCACCCGGGGCATCACCCCTGACATCGAGCCCGGGTCCGACGCCGACCCCACCTGCGGGGGCGTCCTCGTCACGGTCGCTGCGGGGGAGGACTGGGACGCCTTCGTCGCCACCACCGTCGAGCGCGGCTGGGTGGGCGTCGAGGCGCTCTCGGGCATCCCCGGCTGCGTGGGCGCCACCCCGGTGCAGAACGTCGGGGCCTACGGTCAGGAGGTCGCGCAGACCATCGCCCGGGTGCGCACCTGGGACCGCCGCGACGGCGCCGTGCGCACGTTGGCCAACGCCGACTGCGGGTTCGCCTACCGGCACTCCCGCTTCAAGGCCGAGCCGGGTCGCCACGTCGTGCTCTCGGTGACCTTCCAGCTCGCGATCGGCACGCTGGGCGCGCCGGTGCGCTTCGGTGAGCTCACCCGCACCCTCGGGGTCGAAGCGGGCGGACGAGCACCGCTGGGCGAGGTCCGCGACGCGGTGCTCGCGCTGCGCGCGGGCAAGGGGATGGTCCTCGACGCAGGCGACCACGACACCTGGAGCGCGGGGTCGTTCTTCACCAACCCCGTCCTCGAGCCCGATCTGCTGCCCGAGGGCGCGCCCGCCTGGGAGCAGCCCGACGGCCGGGTCAAGACCAGCGCCGCGTGGCTCATCGAGCACGCCGGCTTCACCCGCGGCTACGGCGCCGACATCGGCACCGGTCGGGCCCGGCTGTCGACCAAGCACACCCTGGCGCTCACCAACCGCGGCGGCGCCACGACGGCCGACCTGCTGGCGCTGGCCCGCCACGTCCGGGACGGGGTCGAGCGCAGGTTCGGGGTCCGCCTGGTCAACGAGCCGGTGCTCGTGGGCTGCGACCTCGAGGACTGATCAGGTCGAGGTGCCGGCGCCGACGACCACGATGGCCATCACCGCCACCATCATCAGCACACCCAGGGCCAGCAGCACCGTGGCGACGATGCCCAGCACCATGCCGGCGCTGGCCTCGCTGCGCCCGCCGTACTGCTGCGGGTTCGCATCGATCTCGTGCTTGACCTTGCGGCCGGTGTACCAGGCGAACGGTCCGGCCAGCAGCGGCAGCCCGCAGAGCAGCCCACCGGCCAGGGCGACGATGCCCAGCACCAGCGCCGTGTTCGCGGAGGGGTGGTTCGGCGGCACGTGCACCGGGGCCGGGTAGCCCTGACCGGGCTGCGGGTACTGCGCCGGCGGCTGCTGCGCGGCGTACGGGTCCTGGCCGTACGGCGGCGGCGGGGGCGCGTTGTACGGGTCGTGCCCGTAGGGCTGGTGGGTGGGGGGCGTCGTGTCTTCGGGTTCCCGGTCGCTCACGCCTGCATCCTCTCATCGGGGGCCGCCAGCCAGGCGTCGATGTCGCTGAGCGCGCGCGCCAGCACGTCGGACGGCGCCCGCGAGCCCCGCAGCGACATCCGCGCCAGCTCGGCCAGGACCGTGTCGTCGAGGTCGTGCGCCGCGCGCATCGTGGCGTACTGACCCGCCAGGCTCGACCCGAAGAGCAGCGGGTCGTCGGCGCCGAGGGCCACCTGTGCCCCCGCCTCCAGCAGCGTGGGCAGCGGCACCGAGGTGAGGTCGGAGTAGACCCCCAGCGCCACGTTGGAGACCGGGCAGACCTCCAGGGTCACGCCGTCGGCGGCCACCCGCTCGAGCAGTGCCGGGTCCTCCACGACGCGCACCCCGTGCCCGAGCCGGTCGGCGCCCAGCTCGTCCAGGCACAGGCGAGCGTGCTCCGCACCGCGCAGCTCGCCGCCGTGCGGGGCCAGCAGCAGCCCGGCACGCGAGGCGATCCGGAAGGCGGGGGCGAAGTCGGTGGTGTCGCCGCGGCGCTCGTCGTTGGAGAGCCCGAAGCCGACGACCCCGCGGCCCACGTACTGCGATGCCAGGCGCGCCAGCGTGCGGGCGTCGAGCGGGTGGCGGGTCCGGTTGGCCGCGATCACCACCCCGATCCCCAGCCCGGTCTCGCGTGAGCTCTCGGCCACCGCGTCGAGCACCAGGTCGGTGAACGCCGTGGCGCCGCCGAACCGGGCGGCGTAGCCGCTGGGGTCGACCTGGATCTCCAGCCAGCGGCTGCCGTCGCGGACGTCGTCCTCCGCCGCCTCGCGCACCAGGCGGCGCACGTCGTCCTCGGTGCGCAGCACCGAGCGGGCCACGTCGTAGAGGCGCTGGAAGCGGAACCAGCCCTTCTCGTCCGCGGCGCTCAGCTCGGGCGGCCAGTCCTGGACCAGCGAGTCCGGGAGCACGATGCGGTCCCGCTCGGCGAGCTCGAGCAGCGTCCCGTGCCGCATCGAGCCGGTGAAGTGGAGGTGGAGATGGGCCTTGGGCAGCCCGTGCAGATCACGCACGCTGCTGAGCCTGCCGAGGTGACATGCGTTCACCCTAGGACCTACCGGTTTGGACGAGGCCGGGCCCTTCCCCGTAGACTCCTCGACTGGTGGTTTGCCCACATGCTGCGGCATGCCCGGGGGCCACCGGAGGGCACTAGCTCAACTGGCAGAGCATCGGTCTCCAAAACCGAAGGTTGGGGGTTCAAGTCCCTCGTGCCCTGCAGGACATCTGGTCGGTGAGGCCGGACGGACGAGCGAAGGAATGGTGACGGCGTGTCGGACAGCGAAGCGGTCCGCGACGGCAAGAAGGCCGAGCGCACGAACCCGGTGACGTTCTACCGACAGGTGGTCGCCGAGCTCCGCAAGGTCGTCTGGCCCACCCAGGAGCAGCTGGTCACCTACTTCATCGTGGTGATGGTCTTCGTCCTGGTGATGATGGCGATCATCTCGGCCCTGGACCTCGGTCTGGGCCGGCTGGCGTTCGCCGTGTTCACCGGCCAGTCCGACCAGTGACCGCAGCCGCGACGGGTGGACCCGCCGCGGTGACGGCCCCCCGCGACCGGCGCACGCCGGACGCAGGCAACTTGCACAGCAACGTGATGGAGCAGCGCGTGACGGAGCAGTACGACTCGGTCGAGACCGAGGAGACGGAGACGTCGGCGACCCCCGAGGTCGACCCCGCGGAGCCGTTGGCGCACCCCGAGGCCGACGAGGCCGTCGACGGTGCCGTCGACGACAGCGCCGTGCAGGCGCACCAGGACGCCGAGGCCTCGCAGGCCGAGGACGCCGACCTGGAGGCCTCCGACGAGGATGCCGACCCCGACCCCGACGACCCGCTCGAGGCGTTCCGCCGCGAGCTCTGGGCCAAGCCGGGTGACTGGTTCGTCGTGCACACCTACTCCGGCATGGAGAACCGGGTGAAGTCGAACCTGGAGAACCGCATCATCTCCTTGAACATGGAGGACTACATCCACGAGATCGTGGTCCCCACCGAGGAGGTCGCGGAGATCAAGAACGGCCAGCGCAAGATGGTCAAGCGCACCGTTCTCCCCGGGTACGTCCTGGTCCGCATGGACCTCACCGACGAGTCCTGGTCCGCGGTGCGCCACACGCCGTCCGTGACCGGTTTCGTGGGCAACTCCCACCAGCCCGTCCCGCTCACCATGCGTGAGGTCGAGGACATGCTGGCCCCCGCCGTCGTGGCCCGTGCCGAGGCCGAGGCGGTCGCCGCCGGCACCGCGACGCCCGGCTCCTCGACGACCGCGAAGAAGCCCGTCGAGGTCGCCGACTTCTCGGTCTCCGACTCGGTCATGGTCGTCGACGGTCCGTTCGCGACGCTGCACGCCACGATCACGGAGATCAACGCCGAGGCCCAGCGGGTCAAGGCGCTCGTCGAGATCTTCGGCCGCGAGACGCCGGTCGAGCTCAGCTTCAGCCAGATCCAGCGGGTCTGAGGCTCCCGCCCCGGCGCCCACCCGATTGGGCACCAGGGGCGCCCGCGTCCCACAATGGGGACGCAACGAGCAACACGCAGGTGGCAGAGGACGACAGGTCGTCCTCGTCATGACCACGAGAGAGAAAGAGAACCAGCTTCATGCCTCCCAAGAAGAAGAAGATCGCCGCACTCGTCAAGGTGCAGCTGCAGGCCGGCGCCGCGACGCCCGCCCCGCCGGTGGGTACGGCCCTCGGCCCCCACGGCGTCAACATCATGGACTTCTGCAAGGCCTACAACGCGCAGACCGAGTCCATGCGTGGCAACGTGATCCCCGTCGAGATCACCATCTACGAGGACCGGTCCTTCACCTTCATCACGAAGACCCCCCCGGCCGCCGAGCTCATCAAGAAGGCCGCCGGGCTGCAGAAGGGCTCGGGCGTCCCGCACACCGACAAGGTCGGCAAGCTGACCAAGGACCAGGTGCGCGAGATCGCCGAGACCAAGCTCCCCGACCTCAACGCGAACAACGTCGAAGCCGCGATGAAGATCGTCGAGGGCACCGCCCGCTCCATGGGCGTCACCACCGACTGATCGACCCACCCGAGTCGGCGGAGCACGTCGACGCGCCGGGCGCGAGTCGGCGTACCGCACCTGTGGCAGGGCCGCGCTGGCCCACCTGACCACACCTGGACCAAGAAGAGAGAGACCAGACATGCAGCGCAGCAAGACCTACCGCGCGGCGGCCGAGCAGTTCGACAAGGACGAGCTCCACGCGCCGCTGGCCGCGATCAAGATCGCGAAGACCACCAGCAAGAAGAAGTTCGACGAGACCGTCGACGTCGTCATGCGCCTCGGCGTGGACCCCCGCAAGGCCGACCAGATGGTGCGCGGCACCGTCAACCTGCCCCACGGCACCGGCAAGACCGCTCGCGTCCTCGTGTTCGCCAACGGCGACAAGGCCGAGGCCGCCCGTGAGGCCGGCGCCGACGAGGTCGGCGGCGACGAGCTGATCGAGAAGGTGGCCGGCGGCTACCTGAACTTCGACGCCGTCGTGGCGACGCCCGACATGATGGGCAAGGTCGGCCGTCTGGGTCGCGTGCTGGGCCCCCGCGGCCTGATGCCGAACCCGAAGACCGGCACCGTGACGCCGGACGTGGCCAAGGCCGTGAACGACATCAAGGGCGGCAAGATCGAGTTCCGCGTGGACCGTCACGCCAACCTGCACTTCATCATCGGCAAGGCGTCCTTCGCCGAGGCCCAGCTCGCGGAGAACTACGCCGCTGCCCTCGAGGAGGTGCTGCGGCTCAAGCCGGCCAGCTCCAAGGGTCGCTACCTCAAGAAGGTCACCGTGTCGACGACCATGGGCCCCGGCGTCCAGGTCGACCCGAACCGCATCAAGAACGTCGCCTCCGAGGACGAGGGCCAGGCCTGAGCGCCCAGCCCCACCACGAACGACACCGGCCCGGCCCCTCCTCGGAGGGGCCGGGCCGGCTGCGTTGTGGGAGTGGTCGGGGTGGCGCTCAGCCCGCGGTGAGGTGCTCGGCCGCTGCGAGGGCCACGCAGGTGGCGACGCCGGCCATCGCGGCCTCGACCTGGTCCAGGGGCGGGAAGGTGGGCGCCAGACGGATGTTGCGGTCGCGGGGGTCCTGCCCGTGCGGGAACGAGGCGCCGGCGGGCGTCAGCGCGATCCCGGCCTCCTTGGCCAGGGCCACCACGCGCGATGCGGTGTCGTCGAGGACGTCGAGGTTCACGAAGTAGCCGCCGGTCGGCCGGGTCCACTCCGCGATCTCGAGCCCCTCGAGCCCGGCGGTCAGCGCGGCGTCGACGGCCGCGAACTTCGGGGCGATCAGCTCCCGGTGCCTGCGCATGTGCGCACGCACGCCCTCGGCGTCGCCGAACAGCTCGACGTGGCGCAGGTGGTTGACCTTGTCCGGGCCGATCGAGGCCATCGACAGGTGCTTGAGGAACCACGCCTTCGTGGCCTCCGAGGAGGCCATCACCGCGACGCCGGCCCCGGCCCAGGTGATCTTCGAGGTGGAGGCGAACAGGACCGGGCGGTCGGGGTTGCCGGCAGCGGCAGCGAGGCCGAGCGCGTCCGCGCTGGCGACCTCGTCGTCGGTGAGGTGGTGCAGCGCGTAGGCGTTGTCCCAGAAGATGCGGAAGTCCGGCGCCGCGGTCGGCATCGCCATCAGTGCCCGCGCCACCTCGGGGGAGACCACCGAGCCGGTCGGGTTGGCGTAGGTCGGCACCACCCACATGCCCTTGACGGCCGGGTCGTCGGCCACCAGCGCGGCGACGGCGTCGACGTCGGGGCCGTCGGCGTTCATCGGGACGGTGAGCATCTCGATGCCGAGGTCGGCGAGCATCGAGAAGTGCCGGTCGTAGCCCGGCACCGGGCAGACGAACTTGATCACCGGCTCGTCCTTCCAGGCCCGCTCGGAACCCGGCCCGCCCCACAGGAGCAGGAAGGTGAGCACCTGGTGCATCATCGTCAGGCTCGAGTTGCCGCCGCACAGGACCTGCGCGGCCTCGACGCCCAGCAGCTCGGCGAAGATCTCCCGCAGCTCGGGCAGTCCCTCCAGGCCGCCGTAGTTGCGCACGTCGGCGCCGCTGCGGTCCAGCGTCGTGGTCGGCAGGTCCAGCAGCGCCGCCGAGAGGTCCAGCTGGTCGGGCGCCGGCTTCCCGCGGGTCAGGTCCAGCTTCAGCCCCCGGGCCTGCAGGTCGGCATAGGCCTGCTGCTGGTGGGCCAGGAAGGAGGCGAGCTCATCGGGGGACAGGGAGCGGAGCGGCACGCGCGAGGTCATGGGCCGATCTTGCCAGTCCCGCGGGCACGAGCCGATTTGGCCGTCCCGGCACGGACGCCGTACTGTCCTGCTCGTAACCAGAGACCGCCGGTCGTCGCACCATGCATGTGGTGGGACCGAAAGCTCCGAGAGATCGGGCGACCCGCGCAGGAGACAGAGCAGCCCGTCCTCGACGGGCACCACGCCCTGAGCCTGCGCTCGGGGCGTTCGTCATTTCAGGGCCAGGACCACCGGACCACGGTCTCACCGTCCGGAAGGAGACCCATGGCGCGGCCAGAACGACAGGCAGCCGTCGCAGACATCGTTGAGCAGTTCAACGCTTCTGCTGGCGCAGTGCTGACCGACTACCGCGGTCTCACCGTGAAGGAGCTCCAGGCCCTGCGCCGCTCCCTCGGCGAGAACGCCAACTACGCCGTGGTCAAGAACACGCTGGCCAAGATCGCCGCCAATCAGGTGGGCATCTCCGGCTTCGACGACATCCTCGTCGGCCCCACCGCCATCGCCTTCATCGAAGGTGACATGGTCGAGGCCGCGAAGGGTCTGCGTGACTTTGCCAAGGCAAACCCCGCCCTGATCATCAAGGGCGGCATCATGGACGGCACCCCGCTCTCCGCAGCCGAGGTGGCCAAGCTGGCCGACCTCGAGTCGCGTGAGGTTCTGCTGGGCAAGCTGGCCGGCGCGATGCTCGCGTCGCTCCAGAACGCCGTCTCCCTGTTCCAGGCCCCGATCGCCCAGGTCGCCCGTCTCGCGGGTGCGCTGGAGGCCAAGGCCGAGCAGGACCCCTCGATCCTCGCAGGTGGTGCCGGTACCCCGGCCGCCGCCGAGGAGGCCCCTGCTGCCCCGGCCGACGAGCCGGCAGCCGAGGCCCCCGCCGACGAGGCCCCCGCTGCGGCGGAGACCTCCGACGAGGGCGACACCGCCGAGGCCTGACCTGCCCGGTCAGCTCGGCAGCACACCACCTGAAACCCGGCCGACCCGCACCCGTAGGGGTGCCGGCCACCTAACGGAAGGAACCGCCACCATGGCGAAGCTCAGCACCGTCGAGCTCCTCGACGCGTTCAAGGAGATGACCCTCATCGAGCTCTCCGAGTTCGTGAAGCAGTTCGAGGAGACCTTCGACGTCACCGCCGCGGCCCCCGTTGCCGTGGCCGCTGCCCCCGCCGCCGCCGGCGGCGGCGAGGAGGCCGCTGCCCAGGACGAGTTCGACGTCGTCCTCGAGGCCGCTGGTGACAAGAAGATCAACGTCATCAAGGAGGTGCGCGCCCTCACCTCGCTCGGCCTGAAGGAGGCCAAGGAGCTGGTCGAGGCCGCCCCCAAGGCGATCCTGGAGAAGGTCGACAAGGCCGCGGCGGACAAGGCCAAGGAGGCGCTCGAGGGCGCCGGTGCCACCGTCAGCCTCAAGTGACCTCACGTCACTGACGCCTCAGACCTCCGTCGACCCTCGGGTCGGCGGAGGTCTTTGCATTTGTGCAGGTCGGGCGCGGTGCGTCCAGATCCTGGAGACCGGATGACAGCTTGGTCTCGAAACGCCACCCCCGAGTGACGCAGCCGACAATAATGCGTAACCTCACCGCGCAGGCAGCGTTGTTACCGATGAGTGTGGACCCGTTCGGGTTCCTGCACGGGAGCAGTCCGGCGCGGACCACCACGGAGGGAGCACGGCATGGGCGTGGAGATCCAGGTCAACGACCTGACGAAGTCGTTCGGCAAGCAGCTGATCTGGGGGGACGTGACGCTCACCGTCCCCGCGGGCGAGATCTGCGTGATGCTCGGTCCCTCGGGAACCGGCAAGTCGGTCTTCCTCAAGACCCTCATCGGCCTGCTCAAGCCCGACCGGGGCTCCATCATCATCGAGGGCACCGACATCGCCTCCTGCTCCGAGCGGGAGCTCTACGAGATCCGCAAGCTCTTCGGCGTGCTGTTCCAGGACGGCGCCATGTTCGGCTCGATGAACCTCTACGACAACATCGCCTTCCCGCTGCGCGAGCACACCAAGAAGAGCGAGTCGGAGATCCGCGCGATCGTCATGGAGAAGCTGGACCTCACCGGTCTGATCGGCACCGAGCAGAAGCTGCCCGGTGAGATCTCCGGCGGCATGCGCAAGCGCGCCGGCCTGGCCCGCGCGCTGGTCCTGGACCCCGAGATCGTGCTCTTCGACGAGCCCGACTCCGGCCTCGACCCGGTCCGCACCTCGTTCCTCAACCAGCTCATCGTCGACCTGAACGCCCAGATCGACGCCACGTTCCTGATCGTGACCCACGACATCAACACCGCGCGCACGGTGCCCGACAACATCGGTCTGCTCTACCACAAGCACCTCGCGATGTTCGGTCCCCGCGAGATGCTGCTGAGCTCGGAGGAGCCGGTGGTGCGCCAGTTCCTCAACGCGCAGAAGATCGGCCCCATCGGGATGTCCGAGGAGAAGGACGCCGACGAGCTGGCGGCCGAGTCCGACCAGGAGCTGCCGCCGCTGCCGCCGATCCCGCTCCAGCTCGAGCCCTCCAACGGCATCGCCCGTCGCTCGCAGCGCGAGCCCGGCGCCTGGTGCCGCGAGCGCGGGGTGACCCCGCCCCCGGGGTCGTTCGCCGAGAACGTCTCCATGTCCACCGGGGTCTGAGGGGGACCTGAGACACGTGGCATCGACAACGGCGACCCGGGTCCTCGCCCCCGTGGGGGCGGCCGGCAAGCTCTTCGCCTTCGCCCTCGACGTGGGGCGCGCCCTCTTCCGGCGACCCTTCCAGCTGCGCGAGTTCATCCAGCAGGCCTGGTTCATCGCGTCGGTGACCATCATCCCGACCGCCCTGGTCGCCATCCCCTTCGGTGCGGTCATCGCGCTCCAGGTGGGTGGGCTGATCAAGCAGTTCGGGGCCCAGTCGTTCACCGGTTCCGCCTCCGTGCTGGCGGTGGTCCAGCAGGCCGCGCCCATCGGCACGGCGCTGCTCATCGCCGGGGCAGGCGGCTCCGCCATCGCGGCCGACCTGGGAGCGCGCAAGATCCGTGAGGAGCTCGACGCCATGATGGTGCTGGGCATCGACCCGATCCAGCGGCTCGTGGTGCCCCGCGTCCTCGCGGCGATGCTGGTCGCGGTGTTCCTCAACGGACTGGTCAGCGTCGTCGGGGTGGCGGGCGGCTACGTCTTCAACGTCGGCCTCCAGGGCGGCACGCCCGGCGCCTACATCGCCAGCTTCACGGCCCTGGCCCAGCTCCCGGACCTGTGGGTCGGGCTGCTCAAGGCCCTCGTCTTCGGCATGATCGCCGCGATCGTGGCCGCCTACAAGGGCATGAACGCCAACGGCGGGCCCAAGGGCGTGGGTGACGCGGTGAACGAGTCGGTCGTCATCACCTTCGTGCTGCTGTTCATCGTGAACTTCGTCCTGAGCGCGATCTACCTCCAAGTCATTCCTCCGAAGACGGGCTGAGGCAGATGGCAAGCATCAAGTCGGTCTACACCAGGCCCGCCGGCGCCCTCGACCGCCTCGGCGAGGAGCTGGCGTTCTACATCCGCGCCCTGATGGCCACCCCGCGCTCGATCAAGCGCTACCCCAAGGAGATCCTGCGGATCCTCGCCGAGGTCACCCTCGGTTCGGGGGCGCTGGCCGTCATCGGCGGCACCGTCGGCGTCATCCTCGCGATGACCTTCTTCACCGGCGCCCAGGTGGGCCTGTCCGGGTACGCCGCCCTCGACCAGCTGGGCACGGCCCCGTTCGCCGGCTTCGTCTCGGCCTACTTCAACACCCGCGAGATCGCGCCCCTGGTCGCCGGCATCGCCCTGGCGGCCACCGTCGGCTGCGGCTTCACCGCCCAGCTCGGCGCGATGCGCATCTCCGAGGAGGTCGACGCCCTCGAGGTGATGGCGATCCCTTCGATGCCCTTCCTCGTCACCACCCGGATCGTGGGCGGCCTGATCGCCATCATCCCGCTGTACGTCGTCGGCCTGCTCTCCTCCTACTTCGCGACCCGGTTGACGGTCACGCAGTTCTTCGGCCAGAGCCCCGGCACCTACGACCACTACTTCAACCTGTTCCTGCCACCGGGTGACGTGCTGTGGTCCTTCGGCAAGGTGCTGGTCTTCGCTGTCGCGGTGATCCTGATCCACTGCTACCACGGCTACAACGCCGGTGGCGGTCCTGCCGGCGTGGGCGTCGCCGTGGGTCGTGCGGTGCGGACCAGCATCGTGGCGGTCAACGTGATCGACCTGTTCCTGTCCATGGCCATCTGGGGCTCCAGCACCACTGTCCGGTTGGCGGGTTGAGACGATGATCCTTCGACACACCAAGCTCCTCGGCATCCTCTTCCTCGCCATGCTCGTCGGCGGGGCGTGGCTGACCTACGCGATCTTCACCAAGAAGTTCGTCGAGTACGACGAGGTCACCCTGCAGACCTCCCGCATCGGCCTGCAGCTGCCGGAGCGTGCCGACGTCAAGATCCGCGGCGTCATCGTCGGGGAGGTGCTCGGCTACGTGCCCACCGAGGCCGGTGCCGACATCACGCTGGGCCTCTACCCCGAGGAGACCGGCACGATCCCCGCCGGGGTGACCGGCTCGATCGTCCCCAAGACCCTCTTCGGCGAGAAGTACGTCGCGTTGGTGATGGAGGGCGAGAAGACGTCGTCCGGGCCCACCATCGAGGCCGGCGACGTCATCGACCGCACCGAGGTGGCCACCGAGGTCGAGAAGGTGCTCTCCGACCTCTACCCCCTGCTGCGCACCGTCCAGCCGGCCGAGCTGAACATGACGCTCAACGCGCTGGCCACCGCCCTGGAGGGCCGCGGCGACCAGCTGGGCGAGAACCTCGAGACCCTGGACAGCTACCTCAAGCGCTTCAACCCCCAGCTGCCGGGAGCGATCGAGGACCTGCGCCTGACCGCCCAGGTCTCCGACATCTACGCCGACGTGCTGCCCGAGGTGGGCCAGATCCTGCGGGACCAGGTCACGACGCTGGGCACCCTGGAGGAGCAGTCCGACACCCTCAACGCGCTGTTCCGCGACGTCACCGCCTTCTCCGGCAGCGCCCGGACCTTCCTGGCCGACAACGAGAAGAACCTGATCCGGCTCGGTCAGGTCAGCGAGCCGCAGGTCCGCCTGCTCGCGAAGTACTCCCCGGAGTTCACCTGCCTGACCCGCGGCATCGTCAACGCCGGCAAGCTGCAGGCCGAGGCGTTCCGCAACTTCACGCTGCACATCGTCCTGGAGACGCTGCCCAACCAGCCGCGCGCCTACAACGTCAACGACAAGCCGCGCTACGCGGACAAGAGCGGCCCGAGCTGCCTCACGCTGCCGAACCCGCCGTTCAGCCAGTCGAACCCCGGCGACCAGCCGAACTGGAACGACGGCGTCGACGAGCCGACCGGAAAGGGCACCAGCCGCGTGACTCCCGGATTCTCCTCCAGCGCCGGACAGGGGTACGCCGGCAGCGTCGCCGAGTTCGACCTGCTGAAGTCCCTGCTCGCCCCCGGCATGGGCGTGAGCGCCTCGGAGGTGCCTGACCTGGGCGCCCTGCTGCTGGGGCCGATGGCGCGTGGCGCGGAGGTGAGCCTGAGATGAGGAAGCTCCTCGACGCCCAGACCCTGAGCGCGCTGGTCAAGCTGATGATCTTCGTGGTGATCACGCTGATGGCGACCGGGATCCTGATCATCACGATCGGCAACATCTCCTTCGCCGACTCCAAGGAGTACAAGGCGCAGTTCGTCGACGCCACCGGCGTGGTGAAGGGCGACGACGTGCGCGTGGCCGGCGTCAAGGTCGGCACCGTCACCGGCGTCGAGGTCGTCGACCGCACCCGGGCCCTGGTCAGCTTCGACCTGGAGGAGGAGGTGACGCTCACCGACGCCTCGCGCGCCTCCATCCGCTACCGCAACCTGGTGGGGCAGCGCTACATCTCCCTGACCCAGCAGGTCGGCGACACCACCGAGCTGGAGGAGGGCGACACGATCGACGTCGCGAACACCTCCCCGGCACTCGACCTCACCGTGCTGTTCAACGGGTTCAAGCCGCTCTTCCAGGCGCTGTCGCCCGCTGACGTCAACAAGCTCTCCTACGAGGTCGTCCAGGTCTTCCAGGGCGAGGGCGGCACGCTCGAGAGCCTCCTGGCCAGCACCGCCTCGGTCACCAGCACCCTGGCCGACCGCGACGAGCTGATCAGCGACCTGATCACGAACCTCGACCAGGTGCTCGACAACATCGCCGACCGCGACGACCAGCTCAGCGACCTGATCCTGAACTTCCGCACCCTGGTCAAGGGGCTCAAGCAGGACCGGGGCGCGATCCTCGGCTCGCTCGAGCAGATCTCGCTGCTGTCCGAGCAGACCGCCGGTCTCGTGTCCGGCATCCGGCAGCCGCTCACCGAGGACGTCAAGCAGCTGCGCCGCCTCGCGGGCAACATCAACCGCAACAAGGGCGAGCTCGACCGGGCCCTGCAGGTGCTCCCGATCAAGCTCACCAAGGTCGGGCGCACCGCCATCTACGGCAGCTACTTCAACTTCTTCCTGTGTGGTTTCGAGGGCCGTGTGCGCCTCCCCGGCGGCCAGGCGCTGCCAGTGAACTTCAAGACCGGCGCGGACAGGTGTGATCTGGGATGAAGCCCTTCCACGAGCGGAACCCCGTGATCATCGGCCTGGTCAGCCTCAGCGTGCTGGCCGTGCTCCTGGTCGCGGCCTTCCGGGCCCAGGACCTGCCGCTGATCGGCGGCGGCGACACCTACTACGCCGAGTTCAGCGAGGCCGGCGGCCTGCAGCCCGACGACGAGGTCCGCATCGCCGGTGTGCGGGTGGGCCAGGTCAAGAGCATCGAGCTCCAGGACGGTGTCGTGCGGGTGGCCTTCCAGGTGAAGACCGACTCCGGCTTCGGTCCCGACAGCCGCGCCGACATCCGGGTCAAGACCCTGCTCGGCGCGATGTACGTCTCCGTCGACCCCGCCGGCTCCGGCCAGCTCGAGGAGGGCGCCACCATCCCCGTGGAGCGGACCTCCTCGCCGTTCGACGTCGTGGAGGCCTTCGAGGGGCTCGCCGACACCGCCGGGGACATCGACACCGACCAGCTCGCGCGTTCCCTCACCACGCTGGCCGACCTGACCCGCAACACGCCCGAGGAGTTCCGGGCCGCGCTCGACGGCGTCTCGCGGCTCTCCTCGAACATCGCGGACAAGAACGAGGAGATCGGCAGCCTGCTGACCAACCTCGACCGGGTCGCGACCGTGCTCGACGACCGCGACGAGGACCTCGTCGACCTGATGTCGGACGCGGACGTGCTCTTCCAGGCGCTGGTGCGCCGCCGTGACCAGGTCCACCGGCTGCTGGTGTCGACCAGCGAGCTCTCGCAGGAGCTGACCCGCCTGGTGCGCGACACCCGTGGCGACCTCAAGCCGGCGCTCGACGAGCTCGAGGGCGTCCTGGCGGTGCTGAACAAGAACGAGGACAACATCGACAACAGCATCAGGTTGATGGCGCCGTTCTACCGCGTCTTCGCGAACACGCTGGGCAACGGCCCGTGGTTCGACACCTACATCCAGAACTTCCCGCCCATCCCCGAGGTCCTCAACGGAGGTGGCATCTCGTGAGCGCCGTACGTCAGTTCGCCGCGCCGCTGGTGATCGTGGCCCTGCTCATCGCGGCCGCCCTGACCTTCCTCGGCGGCGACGAGCCCAAGACCCTGACCGCTCAGTTCCCGCGCACCGTGTCGGTCTACGAGGGCTCCGACGTGCGGATCCTCGGGGTCCCGGTCGGCCAGGTGGAGACCGTGGTCCCCTCGGGCACCGAGGTGCTGGTCACGATGAGCTACGACGCCGACGTGCAGGTCCCGGCCGACGCCAGCGCGGTGATCATCGCCCCGTCGATCGTGGGAGACCGCTACATCCAGCTGACCCCGGTCTACGAGGAGGGCGACGAGATCGCCGAGGGCGAGATCCTCGGTGTCGACCGCACCTCGGTGCCGCTCGAGCTCGACGACATCTACGCCAGCCTCGACCGCCTCAACGTGGCCCTGGGCCCCGACGGCGCCAACAAGAACGGCGCGCTGAACGACCTGCTCAAGGTCACCGCGGAGAACTTCGGCGGCCAGGGGGCGGCCTTCAAGCAGACCATCGGCGACTTCAGCCGCCTCTCCGAGACCCTCGACGACAACAAGGACGAGCTCTTCTCGTCGCTGGCCGAGGTGCAGTCCTTCGTCAGCACCCTGGCCGAGAACGACACCACCGTGCGCCAGTTCAACCAGTCCCTCGCTGACGTCTCGGAGCTGCTCGCCGGCGAGCGCCAGGAGCTGGCCGGATCGCTGGCGAACCTGTCCACCGCGCTGGGCGAGGTCAACGACTTCGTCAAGACCAACCGCGACGTCCTCGGACGCGACGTCAAGGGGCTGAACCGGGTGGCGAAGGTCCTGGTCAAGCAGCGCTCGGCGCTCGACGAGGTGCTCGGCACCGCGCCGCTGGCGCTGAACAACCTGGCGCTCACCTACAACCCGCAGGCCGGCACGCTCGACACCAACGCCAACATCGGCAACGCGATCACCCAGCTCGAGACCGAGCCGGCGCTGCTGCTGTGCACCGTGGTCAACTCCGTGGACCCGACCGGCGGTCTCTGCGACATCCTGCAGGACACCCTGCCCCGCCCCGGCGCGCTCGATGCGCTCCGCGGTGGCAAGGGTGCTGCGGCCGGCACCCGTCCCGATCCGTTCGACCCGACCCTGGGTGGTCTCGTGGGGGTGAACCGCTGATGCGCAGGATGCGACTCGCGCTGGTCGTGCTGGCGGCCTCGCTGAGCCTCAGCGCGTGCGACTTCGACGTCTACTCGCTGCCCCTGCCCGGCGGCACCGACACCGGCGACGACCCGATCACCGTCACCGCCCAGTTCCGCGACGTCCTCGACCTGGTCCCCAAGTCGACGGTCAAGTACAACGAGGTCGACGTGGGCAAGGTGCTCAGCGTCGAGCTCGACGGCACGGTCGCCGAGGTGACCATGGAGCTGCGCAACGACACCGAGCTCCCCGACGCCCCGCTGGCCCAGATCCGCCAGACCAGCCTGCTGGGCGAGAAGTTCGTCTCGCTCGCGGCCCCGGCCGACGGCGGCAGCGGCGAGCTCGGCGACGGCGACGTCATCTCCCTGGACCGCACCGGGCGCAACCCGGAGGTCGAGGAGGTGCTCGGCGCGCTGAGCCTGGTGCTCAACGGCGGCGGCGTCGCCCAGCTCAAGACCATCACCCAGGAGCTCAACCTCGCCCTCGAGGGGCGCGAGGACGCCGCGAAGTCCGTGCTGACCCAGGTCGACACCCTCATGGGGACCCTCGACGACAACAAGGCCGACATCGTCGACGCCATCGCGCGCCTCAACGACCTGGCGGTCGCGGTGCGCAAGCAGCAGGGCGACATCAACCTGGCGCTCGACGAGCTGCCCTCCGCCCTGGTGTCCCTGGACCGCCAGCGTGACGACCTCGTCACGATGCTCAAGGCATTGGACCGCCTCGGTGACGTGGGCGTGCGGGTGATCCGGGCGACCAAGCAGGACACCATCGACACCCTGACCCAGCTCCAGCCGGTGCTGACCTCGCTCGCCGACTCCGGCGACGCCTTCGTCAAGGCCTTCAACGTGTTCCTGACCTACCCCTTCGTCGACGAGGTCGTGGGCCGGGACCCGCAGGTGGCCCGCAACCTGCACATGGGCGACTACACCAACCTCGACATCCAGCTCGAGATCGACCTCTCCGGGGGCGTCACCGGCATCCCCAGCGAGCTGCCCACCGTGCTGCCCACCGACCTCGACCCCACGAAGCTGCTGGGTGACGTCGCGAAGTGCCTGGCCAGCGGCAGCCTCACCTCGAAGGCCTGCGCCAAGGTGCTGCAGACCCCCGAGAAGCTCCTCAAGCTGCAGGAGCAGTGCCTGAAGAAGAAGAACAAGGACACCGTCGTCTGCCAGCTGCTGGGCAACCTGCCGGGCCTGCCGAACACGCCCGGCGGCGGGGGAGGCCTGCCGGACCTCCCGATCGTCGGCGGCCTGCTGCGTCCCGGTTTCGACACCGACCGCGGGCCCACCCTGGGCCAGCTCGCCCAGATCTACGACGAGGACCTCGTGATGCTGCTCGTGCCCGGGATGGTGGCCCGATGATCACCCGCCGCACCAAGCTCCAGCTGATGGTCTTCGTGCTCATCACGCTGGTCGGCGTCTCCTACGTCGGGGCCCGCTACGCCCGCCTCGACCGGCTCTTCTACGACAGCTCCTACACCGTGGTGGCGCACTTCGAGCGCTCCGGGGGCATCTTCGCCCAGGGCGAGGTGACCTACCGCGGTGTCGGGATCGGGCGTGTCGACCGGCTCGTGCTCACCGACGACGGCGTCGACGTCCACCTCTCGATCGAGAAGGACTACGACACGATCCCTGCCGACGCCCTCGCCGTGGTGGGCAACCGCTCCGCGGTGGGCGAGCAGTACGTCGAGCTGCAACCGCAGACGGACTCCGAGCCCTACCTCGAGGAGGACTCCGAGATCGCCGTCGAGGACACCCGCACGCCGATCGCCACCGAGACGCTGCTCGAGAACCTGTCGACGACCGTCTCCTCGGTCGACCGGGACGCGCTGCGCACGACCGTCGAGGAGCTCGGCGCCGCCTTCGGGGGGACCGGCGAGGACCTGCAGCGCATCATCGACACCGGCAACTCCTTCATCGAGACCGCCAACGACAACTTCGACGTCACGACCGCGCTGATCCGCGACTCGAACGTGGTGCTCAACGGCCAGATCAGCTCGGAGAGCGCGATCCGCACCTTCGCCAGCCAGCTCTCGCTGTTCAGCGGCACCCTGGCCGACGCCGACCCGGACCTGCGCCGCCTCATCGCCAACGGCTCCCCGGCCGCGGTGCAGCTGCGCGGGCTCATCGAGGACAACCGCATCGAGCTCGGGAGCCTGATCAACAACCTGGTCACCACCGGCGAGGTCGTGGTCCGACACCTCGACGGGATCGAGCAGCTGCTGGTGATCTACCCCTACGTGGTGGAGGGGGGCTTCACCGTCGTCTCGAAGTCCCCGGACACCGGGCTGTACGACGCCCACTTCGGGCTGATCCTCACCGACACCCCCATCTGCAACGCGGGCTACCAGAGCACCGACCGCCGTCCTCCGCAGGACGGTGGCAACCGGCCGATGAACGAGGAGGCACGGTGCACCGAGCCGCCCACGGTCAGCAACGCCCGGGGCGCCCAGAACGTCTACCCGCGACCCGCCGCCTCCTACGACCCCTCCTCGGTGGTCGCCTCCTTCGATCCCGACACCGGGGAGCTGAGCTGGGGGGAGCGCCCGCCGGCCGAGCTGGCCGCACCCGGTAGCGTGGCCCCGCCGACGCTCGGGAAGGAGTCCTGGAAGTGGCTGTTCCTCCAGCCGCTCGTCGCGGACCGCTGACGGGCAGGGCCTCGGCCCCCGCCTTCCGGCTCGTCCTCGCGGGCGTCCTGGCGCTGCTCCTGGTCGCGGGCCTCGTGCTCGTCGCCGTCGTGGTGCTGACCCGCAGCTCGAGCACCGACGGCAACCTCGCCGAGCGGGTCGCCAACGTCGCGCAGGGACGCAACGAGATCCAGGACGAGCGTGAGCAGGTCATGGACGTCGCGTCGCAGTTCATGCTCCGCGTCAACACCTACGGCCCGGACCTGCTGGACGAGGACGGGCAGATGCCGGAGTACCGCGACCTGGTCTCCGAGCTGATCACCGCGAAGTTCCGCGCCGACTTCGAGGAGCAGGTCGGCACCGCCGAGCAGACCGTGGCCGAGGCCGGTCTGGGTCGTGCCAGCGAGGTGTACGCCGTCGGTGTGTCCACCCTCGACTCCGACTCGGCCACCGCGCTGGTGGCCGGGCAGTTCACCAACTCCTTCCCTCAGGGCAAGGACGAGGAGCGGGTCGACGGCGCTCCCGCCCAGTTCCGGGTGCGCGTCGAGCTCGTCAAGGTCGGCGGCGAGTGGCAGGTCGACGCCTTCGCCCCGGTCACCGGACCGGCCACCGACCCGACGGACCCCACCGGCCCCTCGAGCGATCCGAGCACCGACGGGGGAGAGCAGTGAGCGCCTCCGTGGCCAGCTGGTACGACGTCCTGGGCGTCGAGCCCGACGCGAGCCCGGAGCAGGTGCGGGAGGCCTGGCGCGCCGGCATCGCCGACCTCGACCCCAGCGAACGCCGCTTCCGGCTGCTCAACCAGGCCGCCGAGGTCCTGCTGGACCCCGAGCGTCGCGCCGAGCACGACGCCGCCCTGGCAGCCGACGCTGCTGAACCGTCTGCTGAACCGTCCGCCACGCCGTCTGCTGAACCGTCCGCTGCGCCGTCCGCTGAACCGTCCGCTGCGCCGTCCGCTGGGCCGGCCAGGGCGTCGTCGCTGCCCCTGGTGCCCGGGTGGGTCCTGGTGGTGCTCACGGTGCTGGCCGTGCTCTCCGTGGGTGCTGCGGTCCTGGTGTGGGTCCAGCCCAACGAGCGCATCGTGTCCTCCGCGGACGGCGGCAACGCGATCGAGGCGTCGGCCGAGCAGGCGCGCGCCGTCGCCGAGCGGGCAGTGGGTCCGGTGCTGTCCTACGACTACCGCACCTTCGAGGAGTCCACCGCTGCCGCACGCTCGTACATGACCACCGGCTACCAGCAGGAGTACGACCAGCTCGTCGCCGCGCTCGAGCCGAACCTCGAGGAGGTGCAGCCGGTGGTGGAGGTCGAGGTGGTCGACTCCGCCGTGGTGCGCACCAGCGGCGACCGCGTCGACGTGCTGGTCTTCGTGAACCGTCCCACCCTGCGCAAGGGGATGGAGCAGGCCGAGGTCTACAAGGACCAGGTGACGATGCGCATGGTGCGCGAGGACGGCGAGTGGCTGGTCGGCGACCTGTCCACGAACCAGCTCGAGGACTGAGAGAGCTCCGCTGATCGGCGCCGCACGCGGCCGCGGTGCTTGACCTGCGGCCCGCGGGGGCTCATCATCATCGGGACATCCATCGTCGACGATGCGTGCTCGTCTTGTCGCGCAATCGGTCCTCGGGTAGTGTAGCGCCTTGCGCCTGCCCTCAAATGCCCTCATGCCTTCCCGGTGGCTGTGTGGTGGTCGGCGGCGCCATCGATGAGCAGACCCGTCGAAGGACTCACTCTTGGCCGCGCGCACCGCTTCCGCCGTTTCTCGTGCTAACCGCCGCATCTCGTTCGCAAAGATCGCCGAACCCCTCGAGGTTCCCCAGCTCCTCTCTCTCCAGACCGACAGCTTCGACTGGCTGGTCGGCAACGACAAGTGGACCGAGGAGGTCGAGCGCCGCCGTGCCAACGGCGACGACGTCTCCGAGAAGTCCGGTCTGACCGAGATCTTCGAGGAGATCTCGCCGATCGAGGACTTCAGCGAGACCATGTCGCTCTCGTTCGAGAACCCTGTCTTCTACGACCCCAAGTACACGGTCGACGAGTGCAAGGAGAAGGACTTCACCTACTCCGCGCCGCTCTACGTGTCGGCGGAGTTCACCAACAACGACACCGGTGAGATCAAGGGCCAGACGGTCTTCATGGGCGACTTCCCGCTCATGACCCCCAAGGGCACGTTTGTCATCAACGGCACCGAGCGCGTCGTCGTCTCCCAGCTGGTCCGCAGCCCGGGCGTCTACTTCGAGCGCTCCGCGGACAAGACGTCCGACAAGGACATCTACACCGCCAAGCTGATCCCCAGCCGCGGCGCCTGGCTCGAGTTCGAGATCGACAAGCGCGACCTCGTCGGCGTCCGCCTGGACCGCAAGCGCAAGCAGAACGTCACCGTGCTGCTCAAGGCCCTCGGCTGGACCAACGAGCAGATCCGCGAGGAGTTCGGCCAGTACGAGTCGATGATGCTCACGCTGGAGAAGGACCACACCGAGACGCAGAAGGACGCGCTCCTCGACATCTACCGCAAGCTGCGCCCGGGCGAGCCCCCCACCGAGGAGGCCGCGCAGACCCTGCTGAACAACTACTACTTCAACCCCAAGCGCTACGACCTGGCCAAGGTCGGCCGGTACAAGATCAACAAGAAGCTCGGTCTGACCGAGGCCTTCGACCAGCAGACCCTGACCGTCGACGACGTCGTCGCCGCGATCCGCTACATCGTCGCGCTGCACGACGGCCAGGACCAGGTCGAGGCGCCCTCGGGCCCGCTCGACGTGGCCTCCGACGACATCGACCACTTCGGCAACCGTCGGATGCGCACGGTGGGCGAGCTGATCCAGAACCAGCTGCGCACCGGTCTGGCGCGCATGGAGCGCGTGGTCCGTGAGCGGATGACCACCCAGGACGTCGAGGCCATCACGCCGCAGTCGCTGATCAACATCCGGCCGGTGGTGGCGGCGCTGAAGGAGTTCTTCGGCACCTCGCAGCTGAGCCAGTTCATGGACCAGACCAACCCCATCGCGGGCCTGACGCACAAGCGTCGCCTGTCCGCGCTGGGCCCGGGCGGTCTCTCGCGCGACCGCGCCGGCATGGAGGTCCGCGACGTGCACCCGTCGCACTACGGCCGCATGTGCCCCATCGAGACCCCTGAAGGTCCCAACATCGGTCTGATCGGGTCGCTGGCCTCCTACGGCCGCATCAACCCGTTCGGGTTCGTCGAGACCCCGTACCGCAAGGTCGTCGAGGGCCAGGTCACCGACCAGATCGACTACCTCACCGCCGACGACGAGGACCGCTTCGTCATCGCGCAGGCCAACGCCGTGCTCGACGACGACCTGCGCTTCGTCAACGAGCGCGTCCTGGTGCGCACCCGTGACGGCGAGGTCTCCGAGATCCTGGCCGGCGAGATCGACTACATGGACGTCTCGCCGCGCCAGATGGTGTCGGTCGCGACCGCGCTCATCCCGTTCCTCGAGCACGACGACGCCAACCGTGCGCTCATGGGCGCCAACATGCAGCGCCAGGCCGTCCCGCTGATCCGCAGCGACAGCCCGCTGGTCGGCACCGGCATGGAGTACCGCGCCGCGGTCGACGCCGGTGACGTGGTCGTCGCGGAGAAGGCCGGAGTCGTCAAGGACGTCTCCGCCGACCTCGTCGAGACCATGAACGACGACGGCAGCTACTCGTCGTACAAGCTCGCGAAGTTCCGCCGCTCCAACCAGGGCACCTGCATCAACCAGCGTCCGCTGGTCGTCGAGGGTGACCGCCTCGAGGTCGGCAGCCCGATCGCCGACGGCCCCTGCACCGACGAGGCCGAGATGGCGCTGGGCACCAACCTGCTCGTCGCCTTCATGCCGTGGCAGGGTCACAACTACGAGGACGCGATCATCCTCTCCCAGCGCCTGGTGCAGGAGGACGTCCTCACCTCGATCCACATCGAGGAGCACGAGGTCGACGCCCGCGACACCAAGCTGGGCCCCGAGGAGATCACGCGGGACATCCCGAACATCTCCGAGGAGGGTCTGGCCGACCTCGACGAGCGCGGCATCATCCGCATCGGTGCCGAGGTCGTGACCGGGGACATCCTGGTCGGCAAGGTCACGCCCAAGGGCGAGACCGAGCTGACCCCCGAGGAGCGCCTGCTGCGCGCGATCTTCGGCGAGAAGGCGCGCGAGGTGCGCGACACCTCGATGAAGGTGCCGCACGGTGAGTCCGGCACGGTCATCGGCGTGCGCGTCTTCGACCGCGAGGACGGCGACGAGCTGCCTCCGGGCGTCAACCAGCTGGTCCGCGTCTACGTGGCCCAGAAGCGCAAGATCTCGGTGGGCGACAAGCTCGCCGGACGCCACGGCAACAAGGGTGTCATCGCCAAGATCCTGCCGATCGAGGACATGCCGTTCATGGAGGACGGCACCCCGGTCGACGTCGTGCTCAACCCGCTGGGTGTGCCGCGACGGATGAACATCGGTCAGATCCTCGAGCTCCACCTCGGCTGGCTGGCCCAGCAGGGTTGGGACCTCGACCTCGCCGAGGACACCTCGGACACCGACTGGAAGCAGCGGTTGATCAAGATCCACGCCGAGAAGGCGGAGCCGCGCACCAAGGTCGCGACTCCGGTCTTCGACGGTGCGCGCGAGGACGAGATCATCGGCCTGCTCGGCTCGACGATCCCCAACCGCGACGGCGTGCGGATGATCGACGGCACCGGCAAGGCCGACCTGTTCGACGGTCGCTCGGGCGAGCCGTTCCCGGACCCGGTCTCGGTCGGCTACATGTACATCCTGAAGCTGCACCACCTCGTGGACGACAAGATCCACGCGCGCAGCACCGGCCCGTACTCGATGATCACGCAGCAGCCCCTGGGCGGCAAGGCCCAGTTCGGTGGCCAGCGGTTCGGCGAGATGGAGGTCTGGGCGATGGAGGCGTACGGCGCCGCCTACGCCCTGCAGGAGCTGCTGACGATCAAGTCCGACGACGTGCCTGGTCGCGTCAAGGTCTACGAGGCGATCGTCAAGGGCGAGAACATCCCCGACTCCGGCATCCCGGAGTCGTTCAAGGTGCTCGTCAAGGAGATGCAGTCGCTGTGCCTGAACGTGGAGGTCCTCTCCCAGGACGGCACCAGCATCGAGCTGCGCGACGCGGAGGAAGACGTCTTCCGCGCCGCCGAGGAGCTCGGCATCGACCTGTCGCGTCGCGAGCCCAGCTCGGTCGAAGAGGTGTGAGCACGGCGGTCGGCGCGCATGTCGCGCCGGCCGCTGCTCCCGCCCCCCACGTCTGACTTTCCAAGAACCAATGAAGGGTTGCAGCCAAGGTGCTCGACGTTAACTTCTTCGACCAGCTTCAGATCGGTCTCGCCACCGCGGACGACATCCGCACGTGGAGCCACGGCGAGGTCAAGAAGCCGGAAACCATCAACTACCGCACACTCAAGCCGGAGCGCGACGGTCTCTTCTGCGAGAAGATCTTCGGTCCCACCCGGGACTGGGAGTGCTACTGCGGCAAGTACAAGCGCGTGCGCTTCAAGGGCATCATCTGCGAGCGCTGCGGCGTCGAGGTGACCCGCTCCAAGGTCCGCCGCGAGCGGATGGGCCACATCGAGCTCGCCGCCCCGGTGACGCACATCTGGTACTTCAAGGGCGTGCCCAGCCGTCTGGGCTACCTGCTCGACCTGGCCCCGAAGGACCTCGAGAAGGTCATCTACTTCGCGGCCTACATGATCACCTCCGTCGACGAGGACGCTCGCCACCGCGACCTGTCCTCGCTCGAGGGCAAGATCGGCCTGGAGCGCGAGCGCCTCGAGAAGCGTCGCGACCAGTCGCTGGAGGACCGCACCAAGAAGCTGGAGGAGGACCTCGCCGCCCTCGAGGCCGAGGGTGCCAAGGCCGACCAGCGTCGCAAGGTGCGCGACGGCGCCGAGCGGGAGATGAAGCAGTTGCGCGACCGAGCGCAGCGCGAGATCGACCGCCTCGACGAGGTCTGGAACACGTTCAAGTCCCTGAAGGTCCAGGACCTGACCGGCGACGAGATGCTCTACCGCGAGATGAAGGCCTGGTTCGGCAAGTACTTCGAGGGCCACATGGGCGCCGCCGCGATCCAGCAGCGCCTGCGGGACTTCGACATCGCCGCCGAGGTCGAGTCGCTGCGCGACACCATCGCCAACGGCAAGGGCCAGAAGAAGGTCCGCGCCCTCAAGCGCCTCAAGGTCGTCGACGCCTTCCGCAAGACCGGCAACGAGCCCCGCGGCATGGTGCTCGACGCCGTCCCGGTCATCCCGCCGGACCTGCGTCCCATGGTCCAGCTGGACGGTGGCCGCTTCGCGACCTCCGACCTCAACGACCTGTACCGCCGCGTGATCAACCGGAACAACCGGCTCAAGCGGCTGCTCGACCTCGGTGCCCCCGAGATCATCGTCAACAACGAGAAGCGGATGCTCCAGGAGGCCGTCGACTCGCTGTTCGACAACGGCCGTCGTGGTCGCCCGGTCACCGGCCCGGGCAACCGGCCGCTGAAGTCGCTGTCCGACATGCTCAAGGGCAAGCAGGGTCGCTTCCGTCAGAACCTGCTGGGCAAGCGCGTGGACTACTCGGGCCGTTCGGTCATCGTGTCGGGTCCGCAGCTGAAGCTGCACCAGTGCGGTCTGCCCAAGCAGATGGCGCTCGAGCTCTTCAAGCCCTTCGTCATGAAGCGCCTGGTCGACCTGTCGCACGCGCAGAACATCAAGTCCGCCAAGCGGATGGTCGAGCGCGCTCGTCCGGTCGTGTGGGACGTGCTCGAAGAGGTCATCACCGAGCACCCGGTGCTGCTGAACCGTGCCCCCACCCTGCACCGCCTGGGCATCCAGGCCTTCGAGCCCCAGCTCATCGAGGGCAAGGCCATCCAGATCCACCCGCTCGTGTGCGGCGCGTTCAACGCCGACTTCGACGGTGACCAGATGGCGGTGCACCTGCCGCTGTCGGCCGAGGCCCAGGCCGAGGCCCGGATCCTGATGCTGTCGACGAACAACATCCTCAAGCCCTCGGACGGCCGCCCGGTCACCATGCCGTCGCAGGACATGATCATCGGCCTGTTCTGGCTGACCACGGACCGCGACGGCGAGGTCGGCGAAGGCCGGGCCTTCTCCAGCGTGGCCGAGGCGATCATGGCCTTCGACCGCTCGGAGATCACCCTGCAGTCGAAGGTCAAGATCCGTCTCGACGACGTGGTGCCGGGCTCCGGCGCCGAGTTCAACGAGAGCGGACCGAAGGCCGAGACGACCACCGTCGAGACCACCCTGGGTCGCGCGCTGTTCAACGAGACCCTGCCCGCCGACTACCCGTTCGTGAACTACGAGGTCGGCAAGAAGCAGCTCGGCGCGATCGTCAACGACCTCGCGGAGCGCTACACCAAGGTCGAGGTCGCGGCCTCGCTCGACGCCCTCAAGGACGCCGGCTTCAGCTTCGCGACCTTCTCGGGTGTCACCGTCTCCATCGACGACGTCACCACGCCGGCCGACAAGCTCGAGATCCTCGCGCCCTACGAGGCCCAGGCCGCGAAGGTGCAGAAGGACTTCGAGCGCGGTCTGATGACCGACGACGAGCGCCGTCAGGAGCTCGTGGAGATCTGGACCGACGCCAGCCGCAAGGTCGGCGACGCGATGGAGAAGGCGTTCGACCGGACCAACCCCATCTACATGATGGTCGACTCGGGCGCGTCCGGAAACATGAACCAGATCCGTCAGGTCGGCGCCATGCGTGGTCTGGTGGCGAACCCCAAGGGCGAGATCATCCCGCGCCCGATCAAGGCGAACTTCCGTGAGGGCCTCTCGGTCCTGGAGTACTTCATCTCCACCCACGGTGCTCGCAAGGGTCTGGCCGACACCGCCCTGCGTACCGCCGACTCGGGCTACCTGACCCGGCGCCTGGTCGACGTCTCGCAGGACGTCATCATCCGCGAGGACGACTGTGGCACCGAGCGCGGTCTGCCCAAGCGGATCGGCGAGCGTCGTGAGGACGGCACCGTGGTCAAGGCGGAGAACGCCGAGACCGCGGCGTACGCCCGCGCGGCGGCCACCGAGGTCACCCACCCGGAGACCGGCGAGACCCTCGCCGCCGCCGGCGAGGACCTCGGCGACGTCAAGATCGACGAGCTCGTGGCAGCCGGCATCGAGGAGGTCAAGGTCCGCTCCGTGCTGACCTGCGACGCCAAGACCGGTACCTGCGCCAAGTGCTACGGCCGTTCGCTGGCCACCGGCAAGCTCGTCGACATCGGCGAGGCGGTCGGCATCATCGCCGCCCAGTCGATCGGTGAGCCGGGCACGCAGCTGACCATGCGTACCTTCCACACCGGCGGTGTGGCCTCCGCGGACGACATCACGCAGGGTCTGCCCCGCGTGGTCGAGCTCTTCGAGGCACGCTCGCCCAAGGGCCGCACGCCGATCGCCGAGGCGGCCGGCCGGGTCGAGATCGACGAGACCGACAAGGCTCGCAAGATCCTCGTCACGCCCGACGACGGCTCGGAGGTCCAGGAGTACCCGGTCTCCAAGCGCTCGCGTCTCAACGTGGACGACGGCCAGCACATCGAGGTGGGCCACCACCTCACGTCGGGCACCCCGGACCCGCAGGACGTCCTGCGGATCCTCGGTGTGCGTCGCGCCCAGGAGCACCTGGTGGACGAGGTCCAGCAGGTCTACCGCTCGCAGGGCGTGTCGATCCACGACAAGCACATCGAGATCATCGTGCGCCAGATGCTGCGTCGCGTCACGGTGATCGAGTCGGGCGAGACGAACCTGCTGCCCTCCGACCTCGTGGACCGCGTGCGGTTCGAGGAGGAGAACCGTCGGGTCGTCTCCGAGGGCGGCAAGCCGGCGTCGGGTCGTCCGGTGCTCATGGGCATCACCAAGGCCTCGCTGGCGACCGAGTCGTGGCTCTCGGCGGCCTCCTTCCAGGAGACCACCCGCGTGCTCACCGACGCGGCGATCCACGGGCGCAGCGACTCGCTGCGCGGTCTCAAGGAGAACGTGATCATCGGAAAGCTGATCCCGGCGGGCACCGGCCTCGAGCGGTACCGCGCCATCCGGGTGGAGCCGACCGAGGAGGCTCGGGCCGCGGCGTACTCCGTCACCGGCTACGACTCCTACGACTACGAGTTCGGTGGCAACGCCGGCGGCCAGGCCGTGGCCCTGGACGACTTCGACTTCGGGTCGTACCAGAGCTGATCCTCGGCTCCCGCACCACGACCGCAGGGCCCCACCCGATCCGGGTGGGGCCCTGCGGCGTCCCCGGGACCTCCTCGCCCGCGCGGGTGTGACCGGCGCCACCGGCGCATGGTGGTCTGGGCAGGTCCGACACTCGGGAGGAACCGTGGACGAGCAGCAGGCAGCGCACGAGCCCAGCGAGGCCGAGATCGAGGAGGAGCGCGAGCGCCGCCTGGCCGACGAGAACCGGCCCGACGGTGCCGAGATCGACAACACCGGTCGCGACTTCGACCCCGAGCACGGGATGTTCGAGGACCGTGACGACTACGGGGCGACCCCGGCGCCGTACCCGCCGCTGGAGGAGCAGGACACCTGAGGCGGCGCTGAGTTGGGCCGCTCACCAGCGTCCTGAGAGAATCGCGGGGTGAGCAGCCTCCCGACCCAGACCGACGTCCTCGTCGTCGGTGCCGGTCCCGCCGGGTCGGCCGCGGCCGCCTGGGCCGCGCGGGCCGGGCTCGACGTCCTGCTGACCGACGCGGCGACCTTCCCGCGCGACAAGACCTGCGGTGACGGGCTCACCCCCCGCGCCGTCCACGAGCTGTCGCTCCTCGGGCTCGAGGACTGGCTGCGCACCCACACCGTCAACCAGGGGCTGCGCGCCCACGGCTTCGGCCAGACGCTGCTGCTGCCCTGGCCCGGCGGCTCGCTGCCCTCGTGGGGCAGCGCCGTGGCCCGCACCGAGCTGGACGACCACCTGCGCACCGTGGCGATCAAGGCCGGGGCCCGGGCCGTCGACGGGGTGCGCGCGGTCGACGTGGTCCGCGACGGCGACCGGGTCCGTGCCGTCGTCATGGAGCGTCGCGGCCCCGGCGGTCGCGACGACGTCGAGCGGGTCGAGGTCGCGTGCCGGCGCCTCGTGGTCGCCGACGGTGTGCGCTCCCCGCTGGGCAAGGTCCTGGGCCGCGAGTGGCACCGTGACACCGTGTACGGCGTCGCCGGTCGCTCCTACGTGGCCTCCACCGAGTCCGACGACCCGTGGATCAGCTCGCACCTCGAGCTGCGCGGCCAGGACGGCGAGATCCTCTCCGGCTACGGCTGGATCTTCCCGCTCGGCACCGGCGAGGTGAACCTCGGGGTCGGCACGCTGGCCACCGCGAAGCGCCCGGCCAACATCGCCGTCAAGCCGCTCATGCAGTTCTACGCCGACCAGCGGCGCGAGGGCTTCGGGCTGAGCGGCGAGCTGCGCGCACCCACCTCGGCCCTGCTGCCGATGGGCGGAGCCGTCTCGGGCGTCGCCGGACCCAACTGGGCGCTGATCGGTGACGCCGCGGGCTGCGTGAACCCGCTCAACGGCGAGGGCATCGACTACGGACTCGAGACCGGCCGGATGGTCGCCGAGCTGATGGCCGACCTGAACCCCGACCGCGACCGCCTCGCCACGCAGTGGCCGGCCCTGCTGAGCGAGCACTACGGCGAGTCCTTCTCGGTGGCGCGCCGGCTGGCGGGCCTGGTCACCGTGCCGCGGCTGCTGCCCGCGCTGGGGCCGGTCGGGATGCGCTCGGACTGGCTGATGACCCTGGCACTGCGCTGGATGGGCAACCTGGTCACCGACGAGGACCGCGACCGGGCGGCCCGGGTGTGGCGCTGGGCCGGTCGGCGCTCGCTGGCTCTCGACGCCCGCCCCCCGTTCTCCTGAGCACCGAGCGGACCTACCGGTCGACGGTGCGCCTGGGGAGCGCGCTGCTGCGCTCGCTGCAGGTCACCAGCCGCTGGTCGGGCGAGGAGCACGTGCCGACCCGGGGCCCGGTGCTGCTGGCCAGCAACCACGTGGCCTACCCCGACTTCCTCTTCGTGGGGCAAGCGGCCCTGGCCCGGCGTCGGTACGTGCGGTTCCTGGCCCGCCACGACGTCTGGCACACCCCCCTCGTGGGCCGCGCCATGACCGCGATGCGGCACGTGCCGGTCGACCGCGCGGCACCGGCCGCGGCGTACCTGCACGCCCGGGCGCTGCTGCGGGCGGGGGAGAGCGTGTGCCTGTTCCCGGAGGCCGGCGTCTCCCACTCCTACACCGTGCGCGCCCTGATGCCCGGGGTCGCGGCCCTGGCACGTGAGCTCGACCTGCCGGTGGTGCCGGTGGCCGTGTGGGGCACCCAGCGGCTCTGGCCGCTGCAGCGCCACGTGAGCGAGCCGCCGCCGGCTCCGGCGCTCACCCGAGGGCGCACGGTCGACGTGCGCTTCGGGGCGCCCCTGTGGCTGGGCCGCGCTGCCGACCCGGCGAGCGCCACCACCGAGCTGGGCCACCGGCTCACCGAGCTGCTCGAGGGCCTGCAGCACCTGCCCGAGCACCGCCCCCGCCCCGGGGAGCGGGCCCGGTGGTACCCCCGTCACCTCGGCGGGACGGCGCCCACGCGCGAGGAGGCCCGCGGTCTCGACCAGCTGCCCCGCCGTGCCCAGTGGCCGACCTGGGGCCCGACCGGGGGGCCTACGCGGGCGCGCCCCTAGAAGTCGGCGGCCGCGACCTCGCAGAGGTTCAGCCCGGGGTGCTCGGCGTCGTTGACGACGTAGTACGACGAGAGCACGAAGCGACGGGTCCGCCCGTGGGCGGTCCACCACAGCCGCAGCATGCCGTTCTCGGGAAGCGCCACCGGGGGCACGCCACCGAGGACCGGGTCGTGGTCGAGGTGGTCGGTCTCGACGTGGTCCTCGACGGCGCCCTCGCCCTCGATGCGCTCGACGTAGAGCGAGGAGTCGGGGTCGTCGGTGCGCAGCATGATCTCCTGACGACCTCCGTCACCGAGGTCGGGGCTGCAGGTCAGCACGACCTCGCCGAGACCCGCCAGCGGGAGCACCTGGGTCGTGGGCGCGGAGGTGCCGTCCACGTCTCCGTGCCAGTCGACCCCGACCGAGCGGTCCACGACCGTCTCCAGGGTCACCGCGATGCGGCACGAGCGGTAGGCGCGCGGGTGGTCGAAGCCGTTCCAGTACCAGGACAGCTCGAGCGAGGTGGACGGGAGCCGCGGCGCCGTGGCCGCGGGACGGTGGCGACCCGGACGCTGGCTGATCACGCCGTGCATGAAGCCCTGCGCGTAGTTCTCGACCGGGGTGGCCTGGTTGAGCCCCTCGTGGGCCGAGCGGCCGGTGCCACCCCTGCCGTCGTCGTCCGCGCCGGCCCAGCGGTAGACCCGCACGTTCTTCACCGCGACGGCGGGACCGGCCTTGTCCTCGTGCTTGGCCACCCACAGCTGGGTCTCGGCCGACCGGTCGTAGGGGGTGAGGCGGACCATCGTGTTGCGCGGCCTGCAGACCAGGGTGAGCGTGCCGATGCCCGGCACGGGGGCGGACCTGGCCTTGCGTCCGTCGGTGCCGTGCCAGTCGACGACGACCTTGCGGGTCAGGGCGCCCTCGACCCGACGCGGGGCGACCGGCGGCCCGACCCGTTCCTCGGCCCCTGCCGGGGAGAGGCCGGGCTGGAGCGGTCCCAGCGCGGTGAGCACCAGGGCGAGGAGCGTGACCACCAGGCCGGCGGCCCTTCCGGTCGTCGCACGGGTCGTCGGGCGGGTCGTCGGGCCGGTCATCGGGCCGGCTCCCCGGACGCCGGAGCGGGTGCGGCCTGCTCGGGCGCCTCCTGCGCGTCGGCGGTGACGAGGTCGGGCGCCTCGCGTCCGGTGACCCAGTCCTTCTGCTGCTCGATGTCGCCGTGCGACAGGGCGACGAGCTGCGCCTCGACGGCGGCGGCGCCCGCCCCGTCGAGGTAGTGCAGGAGGAAGTCCGCGACCTCGGGGCGGTCCATCGACCGCGTGGTGGTGGTCAGCAGGAGCCGACGGGAGAGCGGGTACTCGCCGCTGGTGATGGTGCGCTGCGAGGGGAAGATGCAGCTGCGCTCGCCGTCGGTGCCGGTGATCTCGAAGGGACGCAGCTGGTCCTCGAACAGCTCGTAGTAGCTGAACAGGAAGTAGCCGACGTGGCCGCGGGTGCGCTGCACCCGGGCGCGGGCGGCGGCCGCGGCGTCGTAGCGCGCGACCACGCCGTCCTTCTCGTCGGTGAGCGTGAGCATCAGCTCCCGCTTCCGCGCGAGGTCCTGCTCGGCACGCACCAGGCGGGCGCGGTCGGCGGCCTGCTGGGCCGGCGGACGCTGGTCGCGCTCGCCCTTGGCCACCTCGGCGCGGGCGACCTCCACCTCGGCCTTGGCGTCGTTGACGACCTGCCAGTGCTCCTCCAACCGGCTCTTGACCAGGTCCCGCTCGCGCGAGCGGTCGCGCAGCTGCAGCGCGAGGTCCTCGTCGCGCTCACGCCCGACGACGAAGAGCCGGGAACCCTGGTCGGTGTCGAAGGGGCGGTAGTCCGAGCGCAGGTTGATCAGCGACGGGTCCGGGGCGTCGAGGACGGTGCGGCCGAAGAACCGGAACGCGTTGTTCTCGCGGTTGGGTCCGGCCACCGCCAGGGGGACGTCGTCGTAGCCGGTACCGACCTGGGACCAGGCGGTGACGGGGGAGCCGGCGCGGTAGACCTCGCGCACCTGGGCGGTGCTGAGGCAGTCGCCCCCCACGTCGGTCTCGTTCTTGATGGCCACGACCACGGCGTCGGAGGCGACCTGGAGCTGGACCACGTCCAGCCCCACCGCGTGGCAGGCTCCCAGCTCGGCGGCGCTGATCGTGCGGGTCGAGTCGACGACATCGACCTCGCCCGCGCAGAGCGACGCGAACGCCGCGTCCTCGCCGCGGTGTGCGGTCCGGACGTCGGTGGCGCTCCCGCTGCGCACGTAGGACAGACGCTGCTGGGCGGTGAGGGCTCCGTCGATGCCATCGATCTCGACGACGCCCGACGTGGGGGAGGGCAGGGCGCGCTGCGCCTGACGCACCCGCTGCGCCTCGGCCTGACCGTCGCGGTAGTCGCGGGCCTGGGCGTCGGCGACCACGTCGGTCGCGTCCTGCCTCGGCTCCTCGGAGCACGCGGCCGTCCCGAGGGCGGCCAGCACCAGGGTGGCGGCGAGGGCGCGGGCCCGGCGGGTGCTCACTGCTGCTCCTGGGAAGCGCTCGTGGAGGTCTGCTCCAGGACCAGGCCGGATCCGTCCGAACCCTGCGCGGGCGGGTAGCGGTAGCGGTCGCCGAGCTCGACGACCTCGAAGTCGGTGAGGTCCAGCCCCTGCAGCTCGTTGCCGTCGATGAGTCCCGCCGTGACGTCGCGCTGGGCGTAGAGGGTGGGCACCTCGGCGCGGTCGACGACGATGGCGCCGTAGGTGCGCAGCGCCAGCACGATGGCGTCGGCCATCCGGCGCTGCTGGTCGGTGAGCGGGATCAACCTGCCGGTCCCGGGGTCGCGCGGGCGCTCGGGCACCACGTCCGCACGCAGCCGGATCCGGGCCCCCTCGGGCAGCGAGTCGGCGGAGCCGTTGCCGTCGGTCGAGGACGCCGGCGACACGAAGACGTTCTGCGCCGGCCCGGGGAGGCTGATCGCCAGGGCGTGCTCGATGAGTCCTGCCTCGAGCTCGCCCGGCCGGATCAGGCCGGCGAAGAGCGGGAGGCCGGAGCCGCGGGCACTGACCTCCTGCGGGGCGCTGAAGCCGGGGCCGTCGAGGTCCCAGCGCTTCATGTAGTGGTACGAGATGGAGCCGTCGTCCTCGCGACGGGCCCGCCACAGGTCGTAGGCCACGGACTCGGTGGTGTCGAAGACCGTGAACCAGCCGTCGTAGCGGGGGTCGGGATCGATGTCGGCGGGGATGTCGAGGGTGATCTCGTCGTCGCCGTCCCCGCACTGCGCCTGTCGGCACACGACCGGGGTCGGGTCGCCGCCCGCGACCACGGGCACGGTCCAGGCCTCGGTGTTGACGTAGAGCGGGTCGGTGACGGTCTCGGTCTGCACACGCACCCGGTCCCCGTCCTCGACCACGCCCTCGCGCACCTGGGACCGGCGGATCAGCCGGTCGGACGCCGGGTCGACGGGCGCACCGTCGACCCGGGCGTTCCACGGGGAGTCGGCGCTGAAGTGGCGTCGCTCGGCCACGACGGCCGCGCCGTCGGGCCCGACCACGGTCGACGCGGAGTCCGCCCCGGCGGTGACGACGAGGTCGCCCGAGGGGGACCGGCCCGCGTCGCGGTCGGTGGAGCCGCCGCACGCGGCCAGGGCCGCGACGAGGACGGAGGCCGTGAGGGCGGCCGACGCGCGGGGCCGGATCGCGGTGCTCATCGGTGCCCGCCCGTGCGAGGGGGCTCGAGGTCGTCGCTCAGCCGCGCGACGGCGGCGGCGGCGAGGATCGACTGAGCCTCGCGGCGGGCCTCGAGACGGATCCGCTCGGCGTCGAGCTCGGCCTGGGCGGTGATGAGCTCGCAGCGCCGAGCCACCTCCTCCTCGACCGCGGCCAGGTGGGCCAGTGCGGCGTCCCGGTCCGCACGGACACGCGCGGTGACCTGTTCCAGCTCGGGGCCGGGGGCGAGGTCGGGCTCGGGCTCGGGGCCCGGCTCCGGCTCCGGCTCCGGCTCCGGGTCGGGGTCGGGGGCGGGCTCCGGCGCGGGAGGGACGTCCGACGCCAGGGGGTGGGTGAAGTCGACGCGGCCGATGCGGGCGCTGTCGGCGGCGCCGAGGATGTCGTCCAGGGACGGTGGCGGTGCGACCGCGGTGCGGGTCCGCCCGTGGTTCATCGCGGGGTGCATCAGGGAGCCTCCGTGTCGGCGGGAGCCGCGGGGCGGAAGCCGGGCGGGACGGACACCAGCGTGTAGCGCTCGGTGCGGTAGACGGCGTTGAGCACGGGGTCCTCGCCGCGGGCGGCCTCGGGATAGCGCTCCGAGAGCAGGTCGCCGCCGCCCGTGGAGAGCAGCAGGTAGTCGACGTGCTCGACCGGGTCGGCCGCCGCCTCCTGCCAGGGTCCGTCGGACTCGTCGACCCGGTCGAAGAACAGGTCGGGCTGTCCGGTGAAGAGCATCACGGCGTAGGTCTGGGCGTTGTCGGTGAGGATCGAGCCGGGCCGCTCGACGTTGTCGCGCAGGAAGGCGGCCATGGCCTGCTCGTCGACCACACCGACGACCTGGTCGTCCAGCGTGCGGGCGCCCTCCTGGCTCTGGCCCGTCGACAGCGCGGCCGCGAACGTGGACTCGAGGCTCTGGTAGCGGTAGGTCTTCATGGCCTGGAACGTCCACGGGACGCTGAGCAGCAGACCGACGACGAGCAGGGCGCTGACCAGGGTCGCGCTGCTGCCCGACGAGCGGGCCAGCCAGATCGCGCCCACCGTGGCCAGCAGCAGGACGGGCAGCGCGTTGCGCATCGCCATCGGCGAGTCCGAGAGGCCCAGCACGACTGCGAAGCCCGGGGAGAGGACCGCCACCGCCAGCAGCACGCCCAGCCACAGCGCGAAGGTGTTCGCCCGTGCCAGCCCGGCGAAGAGCAGGGCGGGCAGCACCACGATCGCGATCGGGGCCCCGAAGAGCACCAGCTCGCCGGTCCGGCGGGCCAGCTCCACGAACGTGAAGGTCTCGGTGAGCGCGGTCGAGGCGTCGCTGGCCGAGGTGATCCACGAGATCGGGTTGCCCAGGAGCACCAGGTTGAAGACCGTCCAGAGGGCGATGACGTAGACCGTGGGGGCGGCGAAGCCGATCGTGGTGCCCTCGACCTCGGTGCCGTCGGCCCCCATCCGGGCCAGGACCGCCCCGACGAGGACGGCGCTGACCAGGAACCACAGCAGGCTGCTGTACCCGGCGAGGGCGGCCACCGAGTAGGCGAGCCCCGCGATCATCACGAAGCGGACGTCGGCGGTGACGTACCAGGCGAACAGGGCCCCCAGCGCGGTCACCACGAAGCACAGCCAGATGATGTGGCGGGCTCCGCCGGCGGCGTACAGGGCCAGCAGCGGGTTGGCGCCCAGGGCGACGAGCACGGGGACGCGCAGCGCGGCGACCACGCCGGCGCGGCGCAGCATCGTGTTGAGCACGACCATCGTGAAGGCCGCGAACAGGGCCGAGGCCAGCGGCACGATCACCAGGGAGCGGGCCAGCGCCGGGACGATGGTCAGCGGCGAGACCAGCAGGGTGGCCAGCGGCGGGTAGTCGAAGCCGAGCGCGGAGAGCTTCGCCGGGTCGTTGTGCCAGATCATCAGGGCCCGGTTGAGGCGGTCGAGGGTCTCGAAGCCCACGACGTGCTGCTGGACCACGAGCCAGTAGCCGAACCAGGTGTACGCCGCGGTGAAGAGCACGAAGACGAGCAGGCTCTCCCAGGGTCGGCGAGGCACGTCGGCGGGTCGGCGGCCCACGGCCTGCACCACCCTGGTGAGGCGCTGGCGGTGGAGGGGGCTCGCTGCGGTCGGGGGGCTCGGCTGCACCGTCGCGCTCATCAGTGCCCCCCGGCCGTCGGCTCGTTGAGGCCGTGCTCGGTCTTCTCCCAGTAGAAGGGGTTGGTGAAGAGCTGGATGAAGCCCTTCCAGGCCGCCCAGCTCATCAGGCCCCAGTAGAGCGGGGAGAGCAGGGCGGTCCGGGTGAGGCCGAACTCCCCGCGCTGCAGGCTGCCGGCGACGTTGAGGTAGACGAAGACGAAGTTGCCGATGAAGAGCATCGCGCTGGCGGCGTAGAACACCAGCCCCGGGAAGAGCTGCTGGATGAAGCCGGCCTGGGTCAGCACGTACAGCGTGGTCAGGGCCCAGAACACCGGGTTCATCAGCAGCACGAACGCGCTGCCCATCGTGAGGTTGAACGACAGGAAGCCGCGCAGACCGGTCTGGCTGAGCAGGGCGACCGGGTTGCGCATGTGCACCAGCCAGGTCTGCATGTAGCCCTTGATCCAGCGGCTGCGCTGGCGGACCCAGTTCGGGACCTGGGAGTTGGCCTCCTCGAGCGTGGTCGAGTCGATCATCGCCGTCCGGTAGCCCTCGCGGTGCAACCGGATGCCGAGGTCGGCGTCCTCGGTGACGTTGAAGGGGTCCCAGGCGCCGAGGTCGCGCAGCACGTCGGTGATGAAGTGGTTGGAGGTGCCGCCCAGGGGGATGGGCGACTCGGAGGCGCCCATCGCCGGGAGCACCAGCTCGAAGTGCATGGAGTACTCGTTGGCGAACCAGGCCGTGAGCATGTTCTGGTCCTGGTTGAAGTAGTTGAGCTTCGCCTGGATGCACACGACGTTGCCGGGCACCCGCTCGAAGGCCAGCACCGACTTCTTCAGCTGGTCGGGGTCGGGACGGTCCTCGGCGTCGAAGATGACGCAGAAGCTGCCGGTCGAGAGCTGCAGACCGTAGTTGCAGGCCTTCGGCTTGGTCTTGGGCTTCGCGTCAGGGACGACCACGAGGTGGAAGTGCGGCGGCAGCCGCATCCCGCGGATCATCTCGACGGTCTCGACGTCGTCCTCCTCGCACAGCAGCTTCACGTCGAGGCGGGTGCGGGGGTAGTCGAGGGCGTTGATGTCGCGCACCAGCCGAGCGACGATGCCGGCCTCCTTGTAGAGCGGCACCAGGATCGTGTAGACGGGCAGGTGCCGCTCGTCGAGCGCCGCGATCTCCTCGTCGGTGATGTCGGTCTCCAGGTGCGTGCCCAGCGCCCGCAGCGTGAGGCGGAACTTGTAGACCGAGACGAGCAGGTAGAGCAGGCTCGCCAGGCCCACCAGCGCGACGAGGGTCCTCATCGGCCAGAGCAGGCCGCACAGGACGGTCACGACGACCGTCAGCACCAGCACGGCCTTCTGGGTCGGCGAGACCACGACGTGGGCCGAGGACTCCGGCGCGTTGTCCATCAGGTGCGTCGTGGCGACGTCGGCGTAGTGCTCGCTGTGCACCCGCTGGAGCAGCTGGTCGAGCTCGGTGCGGTTGGCCAGCAGCTGGCGCACCGGCTGCCCGAGGGCCGTCTCGACGTCGCGCAGCGACGGGCCGGCGAGCGGGCGGGCGACGGCCACGAGCAGGACGCCCTCGGAGTCGGCGATCGGCACGGTCTGCAGCGTGCGGGCCAGCGGCTCGGGCAGCCGGCGGGCCAGGTCGGGATCGGGCTCGAAGTCGTCGAGGGACACCCGCTGCAGCTGGTGGATCTCGGACAGCGCCGCGACCAGGACGTCCTCGTCGATCGACTCGTGGGCCACGAGGATGTCGCCCAGGGGGTCCCCGGTGCGGGAGTACTCCAGCATCGCGCGCTGCATCTGCTCGGTGGTCACCAGCCCGCTCCGCGTGAGCATCTGGGCCATCTGGGTGCGCGCCCGGCGGGTCTCGGCGCTCTCGACGTCCCGGTCGACCGGGGGGTGGGCCAGGTCGATGGCCGCCATGATCTCGTTTGTCGTGTGCCGCACCAGCAGGACGGGGGCGTCGACGCGCTCGACCACGACGTGCTCGGTGATCGGGTCGTCGGGATCCGTGGCGGCGACGAGCACCTGACCGTCGACGACCGCGTAGGCGAGGACCCGGAAGGTGCGGCAGATCCCTTCGGGCAGCAGCTGTGCGAGCTCGGCGTCGAACCCGTCGGTGAGCCGCACGGCCGCCCGGGTGGTCGAGCCGGTCGTCGTCATCGGGCGCCGGTCCCGAAGCCGTGGAGCGTGGCCTCGTCGGTGCTGCGCGGACCGGGTGCGGGCGGGGCGCTGCGCTCGCCGCGGGCGCCCGCGACCGACCAGGCGAGGAAGGCGAGCAGGAGCACCACCAGCGGAGCGAGGAGGAAGCCGATGAAGACGGCGACGAAGACCAGCAGGGTCACGACGACGCCGACCGCGCCGGCTCCCACGGACTTGCCCTGACGTGCGGTGGACACCTGGACTGCCATCGGTGCGCTCCCTCCTCGGGCCCCGGCTCCCGCCGCGGCCACCTGCTCTCCCCGAGCCTGCAGACCGACAGTAGGGCGGCTCCTGCTGCACCTCTGGAACAGAGGGGCCACACCCGGGTAACAGGTCGGGGCCGGCCGGCCACAACCTGGGCGCAGCTAGTCGGACGAGGCCGCGGAGGGCTCGCCGCCCAGCCAGGACTGCGCGAGGAGGCCCCACGCCGTGGGGCTCCCGAGCCGGTCGCGCACCAGGGACATCGGGTCGCCGGCGTGGTCGGCCCACACCCAGAACAGCGCGCCGACCCCGTGGTCGTCGGCCCAGGCGAGGTAGTCGTCGACGTAGCCGTCCAGCGGGTCGGTGGCTCCCAGCTCGCTGGTCAGCACCGGCACCGTGCGCGCGAGCGGCGCGAGGACCTCGTCCCAGCAGACACGGGTGCCGCACTCCTTGAAGTCGTAGCTGTGGAAGGCCGCGACCAGCTGGTCGTCGTCGGGCCGGAACTCCTGCCAGCGCGAGAGGTCGTTGGCGTAGTCGAGTCCGCTGAGCAGCACCGGCTGCTCGGCGCCGGCGTCGCGGATCGCGTCGACGACCGCCTGCATGCCCTGCGCGGCGTACGTCGTGCGGCCGGTGGTGGCGCTGCGGTCGTCCTCGGCCGGCGCGGCGCAGCCGCCGTCGCGCCAGCACTCCCACGTCAGGTCGAAGACCAGCCGGTCGGCCGCGTCGTAGCGGGAGTAGGGCTCGTTGAAGGCGTCGAACATGACGGAGGGGTGGTCGGCGTACTCCTGGGCCACCGAGCGCCAGAACGCCAGCGACTCCGCGTCGGGCATCGCGAGGTTGCCGAACTCGGGGACGCCGATCCGCTTGCGGCTGTGCAGGTCGAGCACGACGACCAGCCCGTGGGCGTTGAGGGCGTCGACGAAGTCGGCCACCTGGGCGCGGTAGTCGGCCGGGGTGCGCTCGGTGTACTCGTCGCTGACCGGGGCGCCGCGGGTGCCCAGCCAGCAGTCCTGGTTGAGCGGCAGCCGGACGGTGTCGGCACCCCACGAGGCGATGGCGGCCGCCTGCGTGCCCATCGGGTCGGTGCCCCCGGCGTCGAGCGAGGACAGCCCCCAGCCCTGGGCACAGGCGTACTCCATGCTGCTCCAGTTCACCCCGCGCGGGACCCAGGTCCTCCCGGTGCGTTGGTCGACGAGCCGGTTGCCCTCGACCACGGGCTGCGGAGCAGCGCCGGTGGCAGCCTCGTCGTCCGCGAGGACGCCCGGCAGCACGACGGCGGCGGCAGCGGCGGCGACGAGCAGCGCCACGGCCGCGCCCGCCCGCCGGACGACGCGCAGGGTCGGTCGATGCACGACGTCCCCCCTCCTGTGCCGTCGCTCGGCCGGATCCTACGGGCGGCCGCGGCCGCCGGGGCGGGCTTCGGGAACTCCCGTGGGGACGCCGCCTAGGGTGTGAGCAGCGCCACGGTGCGACCCGCCAGGCGCCCGTCCCGACCCCAGGAGCACCACCGTGACCGAGACCGTGTTCACCTACGCCGCGCCCGCGCTGAAGTTCGGCACCGGGGCCTCCGCCGAGATCGGGCACGATCTCCTGGGCCACGGCGCGCGCCGGGTCCTGCTCGTCACCGATCCCGGGGTCGCGGCCACCGGGCACCCCGCCCGCATCGCCGAGCAGGTGGCGGCGCGCGGCATCGAGGTGACGACGTACGACGAGGTGCACGTGGAGCCCACCGACGAGTCGATGGCGCACGCGATCGGGTTCGCCCGCGACGCCGGGCCCTTCGACGCGATCCTGGCGGTCGGCGGGGGGTCCTCGATCGACACCGCGAAGGCCGTCAACCTCCTGCTCACCAACCCGGGCGAGCTGATGGACTACATCAACGCGCCCGTCGGGCGGGCGCAGGCACCGACGCAGCGGCTGCTGCCGCTGGTCGCCGTGCCGACCACGACCGGCACCGGCTCGGAGAGCACCACCATCTGCGTGCTCGACGTGCTGTCCCTGCACGTGAAGACGGGGATCAGCCACCCGGCGCTGCGGCCGACGATGGCGGTGGTCGACCCCGCGCTGACCATGGGCCAGCCGGCGATGGTGACCGCCGCGGCGGGCATGGACATCCTGTGCCACGCGCTGGAGAGCTACACCGCGAAGTGGTTCGGCGACTTCGACGCCAAGACCCCCGAGCAGCGGGTGCCCTACTGCGGGGCCAACCCGATCGCCGACCTGTGGTCGGAGAAGGCGATGTCGCTGCTGGCCACGTCGTTCCGGGCCGCGGTCGCCGACGGCAGCGACGTGGTGGCCCGCGAGCAGATGGCGATGGCCGCCACCTTCGCCGGTCTCGGCTTCGGCAACGCCGGCGTGCACATCCCGCACGCGAACGCCTACCCGATCGCCGGCCGGGTGCGGGACTACCGGCCCGCGGGCTACCCGCAGGTCGAGGCGATGGTGCCGCACGGGATGGCGGTGACGCTGACCGCGCCCGAAGCCTTCCGCTTCACCTTCGAGGCCTCGCCCGAGCGGCACCTCGCCGCGGCGCGCCTGCTCGACCCCGCGCTCGGCGCCTCGGCGTCCGGTCCCGACGTGCTGCCCGACGTGCTGGCCCGGCTGATGCGTGACATCGCCATCCCCAGCGGACTCGCCGAGATCGGCTACGGCGACGCCGACGTCGACGGACTCGTCGACGGGGCGCTGAAGCAGCAGCGGCTGCTGGCGACGGCGCCCCGCGAGGTGACCCCCGAGGACCTGGCCGCGATCTTCCGCGCCTCCATGCACCACTGGTGAGACCGGCGGCGGGGCCCGACCAGGCACCCGGGACAATGAGCGGGTGAGCCAGACCCTGAGCAGCCCCCCAGGCAGCGCGGACGGCGCCGGCGGTCCCGGCGGCGACGACGTCGTCGCGGAGCTGCGCCGGCGGGGCGTGGCGGATGTCGACGACTCGACCCTGGCCCGCGCGCTGTACTCCACCGACGCCTCGCTCTACCGCGTGCCGCCCCGCGTCGTCGTACGCCCGCGCCACCGCGACGAGCTGCTCGCCGTGCTCGACGCGTCGCGGGCGACCGGGGTGCCGGTGACGATGCGTGGTGCGGGCACCTCGATCGCCGGCAACGCGGTCGGGCCCGGCATCGTCGTCGACACCGCGCGCCACCTCGACCGGGTGCTGTCCATCGACGCCGAGGCCGGCACCGCGGTCGTCGAACCGGGCACGGTGCACGCCACCCTGCAGCGCGCCGCGCTCGCCCAGGGGCTGCGCTTCGGCCCGGACCCCTCGACGCACCCGCGCTGCACCATCGGCGGGATGATCGGCAACAACGCCTGCGGCTCCCGGGCGCTGGGCTACGGGCGCACCGCCGACAACGTGGTGGGCCTCGACGTGGCCTTCGGCACCGGCGAGGTGTGGACCGGTGGCGGTCCGTCCGCGGTCGCGGACGCCCTGGCTGCCATCACCGACGCCTCGCTCTCGCACGTGCGCACCGAGTTCGGCCGCTTCACCCGCCAGGTCAGCGGCTACTCCTTCGAGCACCTGCTGCCCGAGAACGGGCGACGCCTCGAGCGCTTCCTGGCCGGCTCCGAGGGCACCCTCGGGGTCGTGCTCGGCGCCACCGTGCGCCTGGTGCCCGACGAGCCGGTGCGCCAGATGCTGGTCCTCGGCTACCCCTCCATGGTCGAGGCCGCCGACGCGGTGCCGGCCATCCTGGCCGCGGCCCGCACGCCCGGGGGCCCCGACGCGCACGGCAGCCCGAGCGGCTCGCCGCTGGTGGCGTGCGAGGGTCTCGACGCGCGCATCGTCGACCTCGTGCGCGCCCGCGGCAGCGTGCCCGACCTGCCCCGCGGCGGTGGCTGGCTCTTCGTCGAGCTCACCGACCCCGGGCTGGTCACCCCGGTGCTGGCGGCGGCCGACGCCCTCGAGCACCGCCTGGTCACCGACGCCCGCGAGTCCGCCGCCCTGTGGCGGATCCGTGAGGACGGCGCCGGCCTCGCCGCGCGCAGCCTCGACCGCCAGGCGCTCTCGGGGTGGGAGGACGCCGCGGTGCCCCCCGAGCGTCTCGGGGCCTGGCTGCGCGACTTCGACGAGCTGCTCGTGGGCCACGACCTGCAGGGCGTGCCCTACGGCCACTTCGGCGACGGCTGCGTGCACGTGCGCATCGACTTCGACTTCTCCGACCGCGACAGCGACCCCGACGCCGGGCGCCGCCGCTTCCGCGACTTCCTCACCGCCTGCGCCCACAAGCTGCGCGAGCACGGCGGCTCGCTCTCGGGCGAGCACGGCGACGGGCGCGCGCGCTCCGAGCTGCTGTCGGTGATGTACGACGAGGAGTCGCTGCGGCTCTTCGGCGCCGCCAAGGCCGTGTGCGACCCCGACGACCTGCTCAACCCCGGCGTGCTGGTCGACCCCGACCCGTTCGACGCGCACCTGCGCCCGGCCCGTCCCCGGCACGAGCCGCGCACCGTGCTCCGGCTGCTGCACGACGAGGGCTCGCTCGGTGCCGCGGTGCACCGCTGCACCGGCGTCGGCAAGTGCGTGGCCCCGCAGACCGCGGCGTCGACCGGGGTGATGTGCCCCTCGTGGCAGGCCACCCGCGACGAGAAGGACTCCACCCGCGGGCGGGCCCGCGTGCTCCAGGAGGCCCTCGACGGCGAGCTCGTGCAGGGTCTCGGCGACCCGGCCGTGGCCGAGGCGCTGGACCTCTGCCTGGCCTGCAAGGGCTGCGCCTCCGACTGCCCCACCGGCGTCGACATGGCCACCTACAAGGCCGAGGCGCTGCACCAGCGCCACGACGGCGAGGGCGCCACCGAGCGCCGTCCGCGCAGCCACCTGACCCTGGGCCGGCTGCCGATGTGGGCGCGCCTGGCCGCGCCGCTGGCGCCGGTGCTCAACCGCAGCCTCCGGCTGCGTCCGCTCGCGCGGCTGGCCAAGGCGACCGCCGGCATCGACCAGCGCCGCTCGATCCCCGGTTTCGCCCCGCGCACGCTGCGCCGCGACGCCGCCACCGCCCGCCTGCGCGACGTCAGCGCCGCCGATGCCCCCGACGTCTGGGTCTGGGCCGACTCCTTCACCGACCACTTCCTGCCCGGCTCGGGGCGCGCCGCGATCGAGGTCCTCGAGGCCGCCGGGCTGCGCGTCCGCGTCATCGACGAGCAGGCCTGCTGCGGCCTGACCTGGATCACCACCGGCCAGCTGACCCGGGCGCGCGAGATCGCCGCCCGCACCGCCGCGACCCTGGCGGCGTACGTCGCCACCGGCACGCCGGTCGTGGGGCTCGAGCCGTCGTGCCTGGCGACCCTGCGCAGCGACCTGGTCGAGCTCAGCGACGACCCCCGCGCGCAGCAGGTGGCCGACGGGGTGCTCACCTTCGCCGAGCTCGCCACCCGCCTCGACCTGCCGCTGCCCGACCTCGCGGGCGTCGAGATCGTCGCCCAGCCGCACTGCCACCAGCACGCCGTGCTCGGCTGGGACGTCGACCAGGCGCTGCTGGAGCGGGCCGGGGCCCGGGTCACCCGCGTCGCGGGCTGCTGCGGGCTGGCCGGCAACTTCGGCATGGAGAAGGGGCACTACGACGTCTCCGTCGCCGTCGCCGAGACCCACCTGCTGCCCGCGGTGCGCGCCCAACCCGACGCGGTGGTGCTGGCCGACGGGATGTCGTGCCGGGTCCAGCTCGACGACCTCGCGGGCGTCCCGACGATGCACCTGGCCGAGCTGTGGGCTTCTAGGCTGGGGCGATGAGCCCGCTGAAACCGCAGCAGCGACGCCTGATCATCCCGGTGGCGCTCGGCCTGCTGCTGCTGCTCGTCCTGATCGCCGCACTGGTGTGAGCGCGCGATGAGCGAGCCCCTGCTCGACGGTCTCGACCGCCTGCGCCCCCACCTGCTGGATCCCGACACGCTCGTGCGGGCGGTGGCCTCGGGGCGGCAGAGGAGCCGCGCCCCGCAGTGGCGGCGCGTGGAGCTGCGCTACGTGGACCTGAAGGCCGGTCGCCACCTGCAGGTGACGTCGTACGACGAGCAGCAGGCGCACACCGCGAACCACGCCGTCGGCACCGCGGCCGGGGCGGCCGTGGACGCGCTGCTCGGCGACGCGTTCGGCAACTGGCACGTCGAGACCACCACCCAGAGCCACCAGCTGCGGGTGACCAAGAAGGGCGAGGCGCTGGTGCACACCAGCGACCGGGCCCGGCCGGTCGAGGTCACCCGAGGCCACGACCGCGACAAGGAGCGGCTGCTCCCAGAGGACGACCCGCTGTTCCGCGAGCTCGGCCTCACCGATGCGCAGGGCCGGCTCAAGCCGAGCCGGCAGGCGAAGTACCGCCAGGTCGAGGAGTTCCTCCGGCTGCTCGACACCACCGTGGTGGAGGCCGTCGAGAAGGGGCACCTGCGCCGACCCACCGAGGCCGAGCCGCTGCGCGTGGTCGACCTGGGCTGCGGCAACGCCTACCTCACCTTCGCCGCCCAACGGTTCCTCAGCCACGTGCGCGGGCTGCCGGTCGCGATGACCGGGGTCGACGTCAAGGAGCAGTCGCGTGAGCACAACAGCGCGGTGGCGACCCGGCTCGGCGCCGACGCCCGCTTCGTCGTCGGCACCATCACCGACGCCGTCGTGGACCCCGCCCCCGAGGTTGTGCTCGCCCTGCACGCCTGCGACACCGCCACCGACGAGGCGCTCGCCCGAGCCGTCGCCTGGCAGGCGCCGGTCGTGCTCGCGGCGCCCTGCTGCCACCACGACGTCGCCGCCCAGCTGCGCCGGGTGCCCGCGCCGTCGCCGTACGCCGCACTGACCCGGCACGGCATCCTGCGCGAGCGCTTCGCCGACACCCTCACCGACGCGCTGCGGGCCTCGCTGATGCGGCTGGAGGGCTACAAGGTCGACGTCGTGCAGTTCGTCGAGAGCCAGCACACCCCGCGCAACACGCTCCTGCGCGCCACCCGCACCGGGGCGCCGGCGCGCGGCGGCGCACAGCGCAGCGAGTACGAGGACCTGGTCGGCACCTGGTCGCTCACCCCCCGACTGGCGGTGCTCCTGGAGCAGCAGGATGCGGGTGCCTGAACGCCTGCGCGGGCCGCTGGTCGCGCTCGCGCTGGCCCTGCCGTTCGTCGTCGGGTACGCCGCCCACGCCGCGACCGGGGACGGCGCCGACGTCGTCCTCACCTTCGCCGACCCGGAGGTGCTGGAGTCCAGCGGCCTGGTCGTCACCGACGGGCTGGTCGTGACCACCAACGACTCGGGCGACACCGGGCGGGTCTTCGCCGTGGGCCCCGAGGGACGCACGGTCGGGGTCACCACGTGGTCGGACTCCCCGGTCGACGTGGAGGCGCTGGCCCCGGCCGGCCCGGGGCAGGTCTGGGTCGGCGACATCGGCGACAACGCCGCGGCGCGCGACTCGGTCTCCGTGGCCCGGGTGCCGGTGGGCCGCGGGCCGATCGACGCCGGTGCCGAGGCCGCGGGTGCGACGTACGAGCTGGTCTACCCGGGGGGCGCCCGTGACGCCGAGACCCTGGTGGCGCACCCGCGCACCGGGCGGCTCTACGTGGCCAGCAAGAGCTTCTTCGGCGGCACCCTCTACGAGGCTCCGGCGCGCCTGGACCCCGACCGGCCCAACGAGCTGCGCGAGGTGGGCGGGGTGCTGCCGATCGCCACCGACGGTGCGTTCTTCCCCGACGGTCGCCACCTGGTCGTGCGTGACTACGGTCGGGCCGAGGTCTACGCCTGGCCCTCCCTGCGCTCGGTCGGGGAGCTCGACCTGCCCGACCAGCAGCAGGGTGAGGGGATCGCCGTCACCGGCGACGGGCGGGTGCTGGTGAGCACCGAGGGCCAGTTCAGCGACGTCCTCGAGGTGCCCCTGCCCGCCGACCTGCAGGAGGCCCTGGCCCCGGCGCCGAGCGAGCCGACCGGCACGGCCACGGCGCCGGCGGCGCCGGACACCGAGGTCGCCCCGCCCGCACCGGCGGACGAGGGGCTGCGCACGGTCCCGCTCAGCTGGCTGCTCGGCGCCCTGACCGCGATCCTGCTGGCCGGGTGGCTGCTCGTGCGCGCCGTCCGCCGTGCGGGTGATGGTGGGCGGACGCGACGCTGACTAGGTTGCGCGCATGGTGCGGCTGCGCAGGACCTCTCCCGACCAGCCCGGGTGGACCCGGCGCCGGGCCGGCCGCGGGTTCGTCTATCTCGACGGGGGCGGCGACCGGCTGCCCGAGGAGGACGCGCAGCGGGTGCGCGACCTGGTGATCCCCCCGGCCTGGAAGGACGTGTGGGTCACCCCGCACGAGAACGGCCACCTGCAGGCGGTCGGCACCGACGACGCCGGGCGCCGCCAGTACCTCTACCACCCGGCCTGGCGCGAGAAGCGCGACGCGGAGAAGTTCGACCGGATGCTGGAGTTCGGCAAGGCGCTCTCCCGGGCGCGCGAGCTCGTGGTGCGCGACCTCGGCCAGGAGGGGATGCCGATGGAGCGTGCCTGCGCGGCGGCCGTGCGGCTGCTCGACCTGGGCTACTTCCGCATCGGCAACGACGTCTACGCCGACGAGAACGGCTCCTTCGGCCTGACCACGCTCGAGCGGCGCCACGTGCGCCGGCGCCAGGACCGGCTGGTGTTCACCTTCACCGGCAAGTCCGGGGTGGACCACCGCATCGAGATCGACGACGTGACCGTGATCGAGGCCCTCGAGGTCATGCGCCGACGCCGCGGCGGCGACCTGCGGCTGCTGTCGTTCAAGGAGGGCCGCTCGTGGCGGTCGGTGCTGCCCGACCTCGTCAACGAGTACGTGCGCGCCTCGACGGGGCTGGAGGCCACGGCCAAGGACTTCCGCACGTGGCACGCGACCGTGCTGGCCGCCGCGGCCCTGGCGAGCACCACCGAGCACGGCGAGACGCAGGCCTCGCGCAAGCGGGCGGTGTCGGCGGCGATGACCGAGGTCTCCGGCTTCCTGGGCAACACCCCCACCCTGGCCCGCTCGTCGTACGTCGACCCGCGCGTGGTCGAGGCCTACGAGGAGGGCCGCACCATCCACGGCACCACCCGCCTGCACCACGACACCCCCGACCAGCGCCAGGCCGCCCTGGAGCGCGCCACGCTGCGGCTCATCCGCGACTCCTGAGGAGGACCCGAGTGGACATCACCGTCGTCCACGGCGACATCACCACCCAGCAGGTCGACGCGGTCGTGAACGCCGCCAACCGCCGGATGCGCGGCGGCGGGGGAGTCGACGGCGCCATCCACGCCGCCGGCGGCCCGGCCGTCCTGGAGGACTGCCGTCGCCGCTTCCCCCGCGGCCTGGCCACCGGTGACGCCGGGTGGACCACCGCCGGGGACCTGCCGGCACGCTGGGTGGTGCACGTGGTGGGGCCGAACCGCCACGCCGGTGAGGACGACCGCTCGCTGCTGGTCTCCTGCTACGCCCGCGCGCTGGAGGTCGCGGACGAGCTCGGCGCCCGCACGATGGCGCTGCCCCTGGTCGGCGCCGGGGTCTACGGCTGGTCGGTCTCCGACTCTGTCACCGCGGCGCTCGAGGCGTTCCGGACCACCGACACCGACGTGGGCGAGGCGCGCTTCGTGGCGTTCAGCCCGGCGTCGTACGACGTCGTCAGCGCGGCGCTGTGACGAGGCGACGCGCAGCAGGGGGTCGGGGTCGCTGGCCGGGCTGGGTCTACGACGGCGGCCACGAGCCCGACCACCGCTTCAGCTTCGCCAACGAGCGCACCTTCCTGGCCTGGATCCGCACCGCCCTGGCCCTGGTCGCGGCCGGGGTCGCGGTCGACGTCATCGAGCTCGACGCCGCGCCCGCGCTGCAGCGCGGTCTGAGCGTGCTGCTCGTCGGCGCGGGGCTGGCGTTCGCGGTGCTCGCCTGGGTCCGGTGGGCGCGCTCGGAGCGGGCGATGCGGCGCGGGGTCGCGCTGCCGTCGGCCGGCGGGTTGATGGTCTTCGGGGTCGCGGTGGTCGCCGTGGCCGCGGTGCTGGCCCTGCTCCTGTGACGAGGGCGCTGTGACGTCCCACGGTGGCGAGTCCCCCGGCCTGGCCAACGAGCGCACCGCCCTCGCCTGGCAGCGCACCGCGCTGTCGGTGGTGCTGGGCGCGATGGTCGTGGCCAGGCTCACCGTCGGACGTCTGGGTGCCGGGGTGGGCGTGGTGGCGCTGGCCGGGCTGGTCCTGGGCGGATGGGTCGCCCTCGAGGGCGTGGCCCGCTACCGCACCCGGCGCACGCACCCGGTGGCCGAGCCCGCCCACCGCGGTGGGCGGGTCACGCTCCTGCTGGCCGGCACCGTCGTGCTGGTGGGGCTCACCGAGCTGGCCGCGATCCTGGTCGGTCCCGGCCTGGACTAGCGGCCGGGATCAGAGCCGCTCGACCACCCAGTCGACGCAGGCCGTGAGCGCCGCGACGTCGGCGGCCTCCACCGCGGGGAACATCCCGACCCGCAGCTGGTTGCGGCCCAGGCGTCGGTAGGGATCGATGTCGACCACGCCGTTCGCACGCAGCACGGAGACGACGGTCGCCGCCGGGACGGCGTTGTCGAGGTCGACGGTGCCGACCACCAGGGAGCGGTGCTCGGGGTCGGCGACGAAGGGGGAGGCCCACGAGGCGGCCTCGGCCCAGGCGTAGAGGTGCTGCGAGGAGCGGGTGGTGCGCTCGACCATGGCCGGCAGCCCACCGAGGCCGTTCATCCAGTCGAGCTGCTCGGCCAGGAGGAACAGCGTGGCGATCGCCGGGGTGTTGTAGGTCTGCTGCTTGCGCGCGTTGTCGATCGCGGTCGGCAGGTCGAAGAACGCGGGGACGTGCCGGTCCGTCGCGGCGATCCGGTGGGTCCGCTCGATCGCGGCGGGCGACATGATCGCGATCCACAGCCCGCCGTCGGAGGCGAAGCCCTTCTGCGGGGCGAAGTAGTAGACGTCGCTCTCGCGCAGGTCCACGGGCAGCCCGCCCGCACCCGAGGTGCCGTCGACCAGCACCAGGGCGCCGGGGTCGGTCCCCTCGGGACGGCGCACCGGTGCCATCACGCCCGTCGAGGTCTCGTTGTGCGCCCACGCGTAGGTGTCCACCCCGGACTCCGCGAGCGGGTGGGCCAGCGAGCCCGCCGGTGCCTCGCGCACCGACGGCTCGGCCAACCAGGGTGCGGCGCCGGCGGCGGTGGCGAACTTGGCGGTGAACTCGCCGTAGGTCAGGTGCTGGCTGCGGTGCTCGACGAGACCGTGCGTGGCGACGTCCCAGAACGCGGTGGACCCGCCGTTGCCGAGCACCACCTCGTAGCCCTCCGGCAGGTCGAAGAGCGTGGCCAGCCCCTCGAGGACCCGGCCCACCAGGGCCCGCACCGGCGCCTGGCGGTGGGAGGTGCCCATCAGGGCCGCGCCGGGGCCGGCCAGCGCGTCGAGGCGACCGGCGGGCACCTTGGAGGGACCGGACCCGAAGCGGCCGTCGAGGGGCAGCAGGTCGACAGGGATGCTCAGGTCCGTCACGGGGTCGCTCACAGGCCCTATTCTCACCGGTGGCCGGGCGCTGCCCACAACGGGTGTGGGTGGCGGGCCCTCGACACCTGGAGACGCAATGACCCCCCATGGACTGCCGGACACCGCCCGGACCCGGACGGCACTGCGGGTCGGCGGCGCCGTCCTGCTGCTGGTCGGGGTGGTCGTGTTCGGCTGGGGGGCCTACACGGTGTTCACCTACGAGGGATTCGACGGACCGCCGGGCCTGGCCATCCTCGCCTTCCTCGGTGGTCTGCCCATGATCGGGCTGGGGCTGGGCGCCCTCAACATGAGCACCATCGGCGCCCAGTCGCGCTACGTGGCGGGGGAGACGATGCCGACGGTCAAGCAGTCGGCGGCCTACCTCACCGACGGCGAGGGCATCCTGGGCGTGGGCCGCACGGCCGGCGACCGCGCTCCGGCTGGCAGCGCCGCGGCGGGCCCGTACTGCCGCTCGTGCGGGGTGCGCAACGACGCGGACGCGAGGTTCTGTGACGGCTGTGGCACGTCCCTCGCCTGAGGAGCCCCGCGGGACGGGGTGGGAGCTGGAGCGGGTCGGTTTCGGCCACCCCGACGTGACCCGGCTGGTCACCGAGGTCCAGGCCTTCTACACCGAGCGCTACGGCGGTCCGGACGAGACGCCGCTGGACCCGGCCATGTTCGAGCCACCCACCGGCAGCTTCTACGTCGGCCGTCTCGACGGTGAGCCGGTCGCGACCGGGGCGTGGCGGCGTACCGTCGTCGGCGCCTTCCCAGGCCTGGTGACCGTCGAGATCAAGCGGATGTACGTCGCTCCACGGGCGCAGCGGCGCGGGCTCGCGCGGCTGGTGCTCGCGCACCTCGAGCGCAGCGCCGCCGAGGCGGGCGCCCAGGCGGTGGTGCTGGAGACCGGGACGATGCAGCCGGAGGCGATCGCGCTGTACACGTCCTCGGGCTACGCGCCGGTGCCGGGCTTCGGGTACTACAAGGACGCACCGCTGTCGCGCTGCTTCGGCAAGCGCTTGTGAGCACCCGCCCCCGGGGGTGCGTACCCCCGGGACCGCCGCGTCGTTGAGGGGTCGTGAGCACGTCGGACGTCCAGCAGCAGATCGTCGTCGCCGCCCTCGACCGGCTCTCCGAGCGGTTCCGGGCCCGCGACGTCGACGGAGCCGTCGCGTGCTTCTCCCCGGAGGGCGCGGTCTACGGCGACGACCTCGGTGAGCACGCCCACGGGACCGAGGAGCTGCGGCTGTTCCTGGCCGAGGTGTTCGAGGAGACCTGCACCCTGGGCTGGGAGGTCGGCGAGACCTGGTCCCGGCGGCGCGGCGACGTGATGTGGTTCGTCTCCGACGCCGAGGCGGTCCTCGACTACCCCGACGGACTCCGGGAGTGCGTGCGGCTGCAGCTGTCGGGCATCCTGAGCCGGCACCGCCGCAGATGGCGCTTCGAGCTCTTCACCGGCACCCAGCCGGTCACCCACAGCCGGGAGCTGCTGGTCACGCTGGGTTGATCAGGCCGGGTTGATCAGGCCGGGCTGACGACGGCGTAGCGCTCGTCGTCGATCTCCTTGCCCCACAGCGTGGGGTCGGGCAGCGGGTGCACGGTGCCGGTGCGCCCGATCGAGGCGAGGGCGTCCACGACCTCGTGGGCGGTCAGGCCGCCCCGGGTGCCGTCGCCCTGCGACCAGTGACCCTCGACGAGCACCAGGCGACCGCCCGGCTGCAGCAGCGCCGACCAGCGGCGCAGCGCCTCGACCGGGTCGGGCATCGCCCACAGGACGTGGCGCGAGAGCACGACGTCGTACTCGCCCGCGCACAGCGGGGGGTCGTAGGCGTCGGCCTCGATGACGTTGACGTCGCGCTCGTGGGCGGTCTTGGCCAGGGCGCGGGCGACCATCTCGGGGGAGAAGTCGAGACCGTCGACGACGTGCCCGTGCTCGGCCAGCAGCAGCGCCAGGGTGCCGGTGCCGCAGCCGAGGTCCGCCACCCGGCTGCAGGGCGGGGGCAGCAGGTCGCCCATCAGTCGCGACCAGGCGGCCCGGACCGCGGGGTCGAGCAACCCGTGGTCGGCGGCCAGGTCGAAGGCCGGTGCTTCGGCGTCCCATAGTCGGACAGCTGCGGAGCTCGTCATGGCCCTCGACCTTAGGTCATGACGGCGCCGCTTGCGAGCCCCAGGCGCAGGACGGCCGGCCCGCTCCAGGAGGGAGGGGGCCGGCCGGTCGTGCGGTGCCGAGGGGACTCAGGCGCCCCAGGCCTCCTGCCAGCCCGAGATCTCCGAGGCCGGGCGCGCGCCCGGGCCGGTGTAGATCGCGGACGGGCGGATCAGGCGGCCGGTGCGCTTCTGCTCGAGGATGTGCGCCGACCAGCCACCGGTGCGCGCACAGGTGAACATGGAGGTGAACATGTGCGGCGGCACCTCGGCGAAGTCGAGGACGATCGCGGCCCAGAACTCCACGTTGGTCTCGAGGACGCGGTCGGGGCGACGCTCGCGCAGCTCCTTGAGGGCGGCCTTCTCCAGGGCCTCGGCGACCGCGTAGCGCGGGGCGTTGAGCTCCTTGGCGGTGCGACGCAGCACCCGGGCGCGGGGGTCCTCGGCGCGGTAGACGCGGTGACCGAAGCCCATCAGCCGGTCGCCACGGTCGAGCAGGCCCTTGACGTAGGTCTCGGCGTCGCCGGACTCCTCGACGTCGGAGATCATCCCGAGCACGCGGCTCGGGGCGCCGCCGTGGAGCGGGCCGGACATCGCGCCGATGGCGCCGGAGAAGGCGGCGGCCACGTCGGCACCGGTGGAGGTGATGACGCGCGCGGTGAAGGTGGAGGCGTTCATGCCGTGCTCGGCAGCGCTGCTCCAGTAGGCGTCGATGGCCTTGACGTGCTTGGGGTCGGCCTCGCCCTTCCAGCGGATCAGGAACTTCTCGGCCAGGGTCGCGCCCTCGTCGACGGTCTTCTGGGGGACGATGGCCTGGTTGAGGCCACGCGCCGACTGGGCGGCGTACGAGAGCACCATGACGGCGAGGCGGCCGATGTCCTCGCGCGCCTGCTCGTCGGAGATGTCGTAGGTCTGGCCGAAGCCGAAGGCCGGCGCGAGCATCGCGACCGCGGCCTGCACGTCCACGCGCACGTCACCGGTGTGCACCGGCAGGTTGAAGGGCTCGGCGGGCTCCAGGCCCGGGGTGTAGGCGCCGTCGATCAGCAGGCCCCAGACGTTCTCGAACGGGACCCGGCCGACGATGTCCTCGATGTCGACACCGCGGTAGCGGAGCGCGGATCCCTCCTTGTCGGGCTCGGCGATCTCCGTCTCGAAGGCGACGACGCCTTCCAGTCCGTGGTGTACCTCGGTCATCGCATGACTCCTGTGTCGTGTGCGGCAGCGTCCAAACCGTCGCATTGTGTCAGTCCTGCTCGCGGGACGGCAGCCCGCGTTCCAGAACCCCGTGGGGTGGGGCTCCCCGGTGGCTACCGTGAGGGCATGTCGATCCCCACCGAAGACGCGCTGCGCAGGCTGCGCCACGAGTACGCCGCCGCGGGGCTCAGCGAGGCGGACCTGGCCCCGGACGCGATGCAGATGTTCGGACGCTGGTTCGAGGAGGCGCGCGCGGCGGGCCTGCACGAGCCGAACGCGATGGTGGTGGCGACGGCGTCCGCGGCCGGGGTGCCGTCGGTGCGCACGGTGCTGCTCAAGGGGCTCTCCTCGGGAGGGGCCGACGGGTTCGTGTTCTTCACCAACCACGGGTCGCGCAAGGGTCGCGAGCTCGCCGAGAACCCGCGCTGCTCGCTGCTGTTCCCCTGGCACCCCCTCGAGCGGCAGGTGCGGGTCGAGGGGGTCGTCGAGGTGCTCTCCCGCGACGCGGTGGCCGGCTACTTCGCGCAGCGGCCCCGGGGCTCCCAGCTCGGCGCCTGGGCCTCGGCGCAGTCCTGTGTCGTGGCCGGGCGCGAGGAGCTCGCGGCGTCGTACGCCGCCGCCGAGGAGCGCTTCGCCGGAGGTGACGTGCCGGTGCCCCAGGAGTGGGGCGGGTACGTCGTGCGGCCCGAGGTCGTGGAGTTCTGGCAGGGCCGCCCCAGCCGGATGCACGACCGGCTGGTCTACCGCCGCTCGGGCGCCGGCTGGGACGTCGAGCGCCTGGCGCCCTGAGCCCGGGGGCGCCAGGGTGGGTGCATGGACATGCGACTCGAGCTGGTACCGCTGCGCTCCACCGACATCGACCGGAGCCGGGCCTTCTACGTCGAGCAGGTCGGCTTCGGGCTCGACCACGACGTCGAGCCCGGCAACGGCATGCGGATCGTCCAGCTGACCCCGCCGGGATCGGCCTGCTCGGTGGTCCTCGGGGTCGGCGGCCCCGAGGCGGCCCCCGTCGCCGGGCTGCACCTGGTCGTCGACGACGTCCACGCCGCCTGCGCGGAGCTGCGCGAGCGCGGGGTCGACGTCACCGACGTCGAGGACATGGGCGGTGTCCGGTACGCCCGGTTCAGCGATCCCGACGGCAACTCCTGGGCGCTGCAGCAGCTCGGCTGACGATGGCCGGCGCCACGACCTGGGAGACGCACCCGGTCACCCCCGACCGGTTCGAGGACTTCGCCGACGTCCTCAACCCGAACCGGCGTGCGTCGCACTGCTGGTGCCTCTCGCACCGCCTCGGGGCGAAGCAGATCGAGGAGCTGGGTCAGGGCAGCCGCGAGCGGGCCGCGCGGGCGCTGTGCGAGCGCGAGCGGCCGCCGGGGGTGCTCACCTACCGCGACGGCACGCCCGCCGGCTGGTGCAGCATCGGTCCGCGCGCGGACAACCCCAGGCTGGTCTCGTCGCGGGTGAACCGTCCGCTCGACGACGTGGCGGTGTGGAGCATCATCTACGTCGTGGTGCGCGCCGGGCACCGGCGTCAGGGGGTGACGACGCCGCTGCTGGAGGGTGCCGTCGCGTGGGCCGCCGCCGAGGGCGCGCCGGCGGTGGAGGCCTACCCGGTCGACCCGGCGGGGGAGCGGATGGACCTGACGATGGCCTTCGTCGGCACCCGAGCCATGTTCGAGAAGGTGGGTTTCGAGGTGGTCGGGACCACCGACGCCGTCGCGAGCTCGATGCCGCGGCTCGTGGTGCGCCGCTACCTGCCCGCATCCCCCATCTGCGGGTAGCGCCTGTCCTGGAGGCGGCGGATGCTCGAGAGGTCGGTGACGGCGACGAGCGCTGTCGACCACCCCCCAGACCGGAGATCGACATGCACCAGGGTCATTCCATCCACGCCCTCGCCGGAGGGCTGCTCGCCACGGCACTGCTCACCGCCGGCGTCCCCGCTGTCGCCCACGCCGGGTCGCCGGCGACCCCCAGGATCTCGGCGGCGTACGGCGTCCCCGCTCCCAAGAACGAGCAGGGCGGCGTGCAGAGCCCCTACGTCAGCTGCTCGAAGAACCAGGTGGCGCCCCGCGTGAAGTGGGTCCTCACCAACCTCGAGACGGACGAGTCGAACACCTACCGCTGGCGCGGCGCCCTGCCCGGCGTCCACTTCCCCCGGGTCGATGTCGGCACCTACCGCTCCCGGACCACCGCCTGGTGCAACGGCAACAAGGCCATCCGGGTCCAGGAGGTCGACGTCGACCAGAAGACGTACAAGAAGACCGTCTCGCGACGCGAGTTCAAGAAGGTGCGGCGCGGGATGACCCGGTCGGAGGTGCGTGAGGTGGTCGGCTTCCGCGGCAAGGACTGCTCCGCCTACAACGGCCGGAGGACCTGCGTCTACGACATGATGGCGTTCTGGCGGTGGTCGTTCATCACCTTCAAGAACGGCAAGGTCGTCTCGAAGCTCTGGGACGTCGGCCACGACTGACGGGGTGCTCCGGAGCCAGCGTGCCCGCGCCCTCGGGGAACGCCTCCGTTGGCCGTTGTCGCACCGGCGGTAGGTCGACAAGATGGACGAATACCTCGAGCTGAGTACTCACCAGCCGCCAGGCCGCGGGGGCACGCTACGTGGCAGGAGCCGGGCGGTTGGGCGGTGCGTCAGCAACCAGTTGCAGGGTGGACATGGTTGCTGCGGCACCGCCCAGCGGCCTGACCGCGGCACGACCGCGGGCCGACGGCGGCAGGCGCGGCCGGTGCTGGCGACCAGCCCGACGGCTGTCCACAGACGGTGGGAGACCTCTTGACTCGAACTGGTGTGCGAGTAAAATCGGGGGCATGCTCGGGACACAGGCGCGGGAGGACATGAGCGAGGACCAGGTCCTCGACGCAGCCTCCCGCCACGCCGAGCTGCTGCAACGCTCCGAGGTCGGGCTCCTCGAGGTCGCCTACCAGTGGGCCGTCCTGCACTCCGTGGACCGCCTCGACCCGCACCAGACCCGGCTCCCGGGACGTGAGCAGGGCCGCCGCTACGGCGGCACCGGGGTCAGCGAGGTCTCCGAGTTCGCCGCCGCCGAGCTCGGCGCCCGCATCGGACGCACCACCCACGCCGCGATCGCCCTGATCGCCGACGCCCAGGACCTGCGCCACCGCCACCCGGTGCTCTGGGCCCGCGTCCAAGCAGGCGAGGTCCGCGCCTCCTACGCCCGCCACGTCGTGACCAAGACCCGCGAGCTGTCGCTCGCCGAAGCCGCCCACGTCGACGCCGAGGTCGCCGAATCAGCCGACGGACGCATCCCCTGGACCCGCTTCGAGGCCCTCGTCGCCGGCAAGGTCGCCACCGCCGCCCCCGCCCTGGCCCGCGAGAAGGAAGAACGCGCCAAGAAGGCCCGCTTCGCGAAAATCATCGGCCGAGGCGAGCACGGGATGGCCTCCTTCCGCATCCGCGCCGACATCGCCACCATCACCGCCCTCGACACCGCCATCACCACCCGCGCCGCCCAGCTCGCCCAGACCCTGCCCGACGAACCAGGCGCTCACGACGAGGACGACGAGACCCGCACCGACGAGCGCAGCATCACCATCGACGACCGCCGCGTCCTGGCCGCCCTCCAGCTCGCCACCGGCACCGGCCCCGACCAGACGCCGGACCTCGACGTGACCCTGGTGGTGCACCTCGACGGCCGCGGCGAGCACGAGCTCGACACCCACGGTCACCCCCTCGAACCCATCGCCCGACTCGAGGGCCACGGCCCCCTCACCACCACCTGGCTCCGCGAAACCCTCGGCCCCCGGGCCCGCTTCCGCATCCAGCCCGTCATCGACCTCGCCCACCAGGTCCCTGTCGATGCCTACGAGATCCCCGCCCGACATCGACAGGCCGTGCGTCTGATGACGCCGGCCGACACCTTCCCCTACGCCACCTGCACCAGCACCACGATGCAGATCGACCACACCGTGCCCTACCAACCAGACGGCACCGGTGGTCCCAGCGTGCTCGGGAACTACGGCCCCCTCACCACCACCCACCACCGCATCAAGACCCACGGCGACTGGCAGGTCCACCAACCCGTCCCCGGCATCTACCTCTGGCAAGACCCCCACGGCGCCCACTACCTCGTCGACCACACCGGCACCCGACGCCTACCCCAGACACCCCGACGCCCACAGCCGACCAGCACCCTCGAGATCTACGAACCCGACCTCCAGATCGACCTCGCCTACGCCGCCTAGGCTCCTCAGTCCGCGTCGGTCTCGTCCGGGAACAGCCGGCGCGAGCCGGAGCCCTCGTCGCCCAGGTCGTCGTCGGGGTTGTAGAGCCGGCACCGCTGCAGGGACAGGCAGCCGCACCCGATGCAGCCGGTGAGGTCGTCGCGCACCCGCTCCAGGTCGGCGATGCGCCGTTCGAGCGCCGGCCGCCACCGTGCGGACATCCGGGTCCACTGGGCGCGGGTGGGGGCTGCGTCCACCGGCACGCCCTCGAAGGCGGCGCCGATCTCCTCCAGGCTCAGCCCCACCCGCTGGGCCGCGCGGATCACCGCCACGCGGCGCAGCGCCGCGCGCTCGTAGCGCCGCCGGTCTCCGGGGGTGCGGGTGCTGGTGACCAGACCCAGCGACTCGTAGTAGCGCAAGGCGGAGGGCGCGACCCCCGAGCGCCGCGCCACCTCGCCGATGGTGAGCAGGTCCCGTCGATCCATGCTTGACCTCAAGTCCACTTGATGTAATCGAATCGTCGCATGATCACCACCGGCAGCTACGACGAGGCGCTCGAGCGCTTCCACCACACGGGTCCCGAGCGCGAGGGCTGGCTCTCCAACCACGGCCCGATGGTCGCCGAGGCGCTGGCCAGGCTCGGGCACGAGGACCGGGTGCACCGCTGGACCGACGGCTACATCAGGGGGCTCGAGGACGTCCCGCGAGGGATCGACCGCATCGACGCCGCGGCCTGGCGCGACCCGCTCGGCGACCCGGTGCGCAGCGGGGACTGGATCGACTTCTTCCGCGCCGAGGTCGAGCAGGAGGCTTGGGCCACGACCCTGGTCCGCTGGTGGCCCCGGCTCCTGCCCGGCATCGCGGCCGGGGCCACGCACGGCGTGATCCGGGTCGGCCACGCGGTCCGGGCGCTGCGCGCCGAGGAGACCGCGCCGCGCCGCCAGGAGCTCGCCCACGCCCTGGCCTACTGGGCCGCGCGCTGGCAGCCGGTGCCGCAGGTCGCGCCGGCCGGTCGGCTGAGCGCGGCGCGGGCGCTCACCCTGGTGCCGCCCGTGCCCCGGCAGGAGCACGGCATCCGCAACCGGATCGCCCAGCTGGACGAGACCGGCGGTTGGCGCCGGGCGGTCAGGTCGCTCGCGCCGCCCGATCGGTCCGCCGACGTCCCCGAGGCCCTCCGGTCCCTGGTCGACGCCGTCCTCGCGCAGTACGCCGCCCGCGCCCACGGCAACGCGACGATGCTCGTGCACGCGGCGACGGCACCCCAGGCCGTGCTCAACGCCCTGCCCTCGCTCCCGGAAGCCATGTGGTCCGCCAGCCTCGAGGCGGCCTGGTCGGCGACCGCGGCCGTCGTGGCGGCGTACCTGCCACCCGACACCCGCCCGGTCCCGCGGTTGGGGGCGCACACCCCGGACGAGGTGCTCGAGCAGGCGCTCGCCCACGGAGGCGAGCACGTCATCAAGCTCGCCGACACCGCGCTGGGGGCTCGGACGAGCTCCGAGGAGCCGCTCGCCCTGGCCGCCGTGCTGACCGCGATCGACCTCGACGCGTAGCTGCGTGGGAGCGTGTCAAAACCCCTTGTCGGACCGTGCCCGGCGTCGTACCGTTTTCGGTACACGGGAAGGAGGTGGTCCGGAGAATGAGTTCTTCCAGGACGAGTGAGGTGGCTGCCCGCTAGCAGCCCCAGCAGGACGACGGGGCAGGAGTGCCCCTGATGCTGCTGGCGAATTCCAAGCAGCTGCCCGACCCGCAGGTGACCCGGCTCCGTCCGCCGGGTGCGGCTCTCCACGAGAGCCACACCTGCGGGTCGCTGCACGTCCGGGGTGCGCGCTCGGTTGGCAGATCGACGCCACGGGGAATAAGGTTGCTCAGGTCAACCGTTACCTCCCCCGTGAAACGAGAGTCAGTGACCCAGCCAGCCCCCGTCCCGGCGACCGCGTCGTCAGCGTCCGCCGACGTCGATGTCGCCATGACGCACCGCCAGGTGCTCGAGGCGCTCAGTGGGCTGCTGCTCGCGATGTTCGTGGCGATGCTGTCGAGCACCGTGGTCTCCAACGCGCTGCCGCGCATCGTGGCCGACCTCGACGGCAGCCAGACGGGCTACACGTGGGTGGTCGTGGCGACGCTGCTCTCGATGACGGCGACCACCCCGATCTGGGGCAAGCTCGCCGACCAGTTCAGCAAGAAGATGCTGGTGCAGACGGCGCTGGTGATCTTCAGCATCGGTTCGCTCATCGCCGGCCTCGCACCGAGCATGGAGGTCCTCATCGGGGCCCGGGTGGTGCAGGGCCTCGGCGTCGGCGGCCTGACCGCGCTGGTCCAGGTCGTCATCGCCAGCATGATCCCGCCACGTGAGCGCGGTCGCTACAGCGGCTACATCGGCGCCGTCTTCGCCCTGGCCACCGTCTCCGGACCGCTCATCGGCGGCCTGATCGTGGACTCGCCGCTCGGCTGGCGCGGCACCTTCTACGTCGGCATCCCGGTCGCCGTGCTCGCCTTCGTGCTGCTGCAGAAGACCCTGCGCCTGCCGATCGTGAAGCGCGAGGTGCACATCGACTACGCCGGCGCCACTCTCATCGTCGCGGGTGTCAGCATCCTGCTGGTCTGGGTCAGCCTGGGCGGCAACCAGTTCGACTGGTTCTCGACCGCCTCGGTGCTGATGGTCCTCGGTGGGCTGCTGGTCGTGATGGGTGCGGTGTACGTCGAGGCCCGCGTGGCGATCGACCCGGTGGTGCCGCTGCGGCTCTTCCGCGACCGCACCATCGCCCTGGCCACCACCGCCTCGGTGCTGATCGGGGTCGCGATGTTCGGCTCGACGGTCTACCTGTCCCAGTACTTCCAGATCGCCCGCGGCATGAGCCCCACCGCGGCGGGCCTGATGTCGATCTGCATGGTCGGCGGCCTGCTGGTCTCCTCGATCACCTCCGGACGGAGGATCACCACCACCGGGCTGTGGAAGCGCTGGCTGGTCGGCGGCATGGTCCTCGTCGTCGTGGGCCTCGGCCTGCTCGGCACCATCGACGAGACGACCCCCCTCGCCCTCGTCGGGCTCTTCATGGCCGTCCTGGGTGTCGGTCTCGGTGCCACGATGCAGAACCTGGTGCTCGCGGTGCAGAACAACGTGCCGCTCTCGGACCTGGGGGCGGCCAGCTCGGTCGTCGCCTTCTTCCGCTCCCTCGGCGGCTCCGTCGGCGTCTCGGCGCTCGGCGCCCTGCTGGCCACGCAGGTGGCCGACTCGGTCCAGAAGGGGCTGCGCGGGCTGGGCATCGAGGACGCGGGCCACACCAGCCACGACATCCCGGACCTGTCGCAGCTGCCGGCACCGGTGCGGGCGGTCTTCGAGCACGCCTTCGGCGACTCCATCGGCTACCTGTTCCTGGTCTCCACGCCGTTCGCGCTGGCGGCCCTGCTCTGCGTGCTGGCCATCCGTGAGGTGCCGCTGCGCACCACCCACGACATGGTGCCTGCGGACACCGCCCCCGAGGCCACCGCCGAGCTGGTGGAGGACACCGAGGTCCGCGACGCCAGCAGCACGCCGGCGGGCGGCGCGCGATGACCGCGCCCGCGGAGCCGCTCAAGCGCCTCGAGCAGGAGGTCAGCGTGCTGATCCGTCGCATCCGGCGGGTCATCGGGCTGCGGTCCCGTGCCGTGCACCCCGAGCTGCAGCCGGCGTCGTACCTGATGCTGTCCTACCTGGCCGACCAGGGCCCCGTGCGTGCTTCGTCGATGGCCGAGACCTTCACCATCGACAAGGGCGCCATCAGTCGCCAGGTCGCCCACCTGACCCAGCTGGGCCTGGTGGAGCGCACCCAGGACCCCGACGACGGCCGCGCCTCCCTGGTCTCGGCGAGCCCCGCGGCGGTGGCGCGGCTGGAGGAGGTCAAGGAGCAGCGTCGTCGCTGGATCGCCGACCGCCTCGACGACTGGGACCCCGACGAGCTCGAGACCTTCATCGCGCTGCTGAGCCGCTACAACGAGGCGCTCAACCACGTCTGAGGCGGCGCTCAGGCACGCACCCACACGGCCGTGTCCGCAGGCAGCCGGTCGGTGACCGGACCGCTGCTGACGAGGACCTCCCCGGCGGGGCGGGCGACCGGGGCGGCGCCACAGTTGAGCGCCACCGTCACCGCACCGCGCCGGAAGGCCAGCACGTCCGCGCCGAGGTCGAGCATCTCCACGTCGTCGGGACTGCCGGCCAGCTCGCGTCGAGCCGCCAGCGTGCGTCGGTAGAACGCGAGCGTCGAGGAGTCGTCGGCGAGCTGGGCCTCGACCGTGAGGTCGGCCCAGTCGTCGGGCTGCGGGATCCAGGGCTGGTCAGGGCCCGGGCCGAAGCCGTACGGCGCTGCCGTCCCCGACCACGGCACCGGGACCCGGCACCCGTCGCGGCCGACCTCGCCGGTGCGCAGGTAGGCGGGGTCCTGGCGGTGCTCGGGCGCGACGTCGACCTGCTCGAGCCCCAGCTCCTCGCCCTGGTAGAGGTAGGAGGAGCCGGGCAGCGCGAGCATCGTCAGGGTGGCGGCGCGGGCGCGGGCCAGGCCCTGGGCGCCGCCGCCGTACCGGGTCGCGTGGCGCACCACGTCGTGGTTGCTCAGCACCCACGTCGGGCTGGCGGTCGTCTCGGCCAGCGCGGCGAAGGTGCCGGTCACGACCTCCTCGAAGGCCGGGGCCGACCACGGTGCGAGCAGCCAGGCGAAGTTGAAGGACTGGGCCATCTCATCGGGTCGGACGAAGCGGGCCATCGACTCGGGGGTCTGGGTCCAGGCCTCGGCGACCAGCATCCGATCGCCGTCGTACTCCGCTAGGACGTCGTGCCAGCACCGGTAGACGTCGTGCACCTCGGGCTGGTCCCACATCGGCTCGTCGCGCAAGGTCCGCTCGACCATCGAGCGCTCCTCGTCGCTCGATGCGGAGCCATGGGGCTCCTCACCCTCCTCGACGACCTGGTCGCGCAGCGACTCCTCCTTGAGCAGCCCGTGCGCGACGTCGACCCGGAAGCCGTCGATCCCCCGGTCGAGCCAGAAGCGCAGCACCTCCTCGAACAGGTCGCCGACCTCGGGGTTGCGCCAGTCGAAGTCGGGCTGGGAGGAGTCGAAGAGGTGGAGGTACCACTGGGCATCGCCGGGGCCGTCGCCGGCGTCCTCGTCCACGCGGGTCCACGCCGGCCCGCCGAACACCGACCTCCAGTTGTTGGGCGGCTGCTCACCGTGGGCGCCGCGCCCTTCGCGGAAGAGGTAGCGGGCGCGCTCGGGGCTGCCCGGTCCGGCGGCGAGCGCGGCCTGGAACCACTCGTGCTGGTCGGAGGAGTGGTTGGGCACGAGGTCGGCGATGATCCTCAAGCCCAGCTCGTGCGCGGTGGCGACGAGCTCGTCGGCGTCCTCCAGCGACCCGAACAGCGGGTCGATGTCGCAGTAGTCGCTGACGTCGTAGCCGTGGTCCTTCTGCGGCGAGCGGTAGAACGGGGAGATCCACACCGCGTCGACGCCGAGGTCGCGCAGGTAGGGCAGCCGCGCGGTGATGCCGGGGAGGTCGCCGACCCCGTCGCCGTCAGCGTCCGCGAAGGAGCGCGGGTAGACCTGGTAGATCACCGCGTGGCGCCACCACTCGACCTGGCTTGGATCGTTCAAAGTCATGTTTCGAGTCTGGCACATGCTTGGAGCAGGGTGCACGCTCAGGCGAACGCGTCGGGTGAGACCTCGATCCACACCTGCTCGGCGCGGCCCACGACCTCGCCCCGCGGGTCCAGCACGGTGGTGGCCGTCAGGTGCTTGCGGCCCTCGGAGCGCCGGGCGAGCCCGACGACGACGTGCTCCTCGCCGACCACCGGACGGCGCAGCACCTCGGCGGTCATCCGGCCCAGGACCATCATCCGCTCCTCGATGTCGGCGGCCCAGGCGCCGGCGCAGTCGAGCGCGGCCCACACCACCGGGACGTCGTCGTCGGTGGCCAGCCAGGTGGCCGCCACCCGCGGGCGCCCGTCGTGGGTGTCGACCCGGCCGGGGAAGATCCGCAGCCCGTCGCCCGGCTCGCGGTCGGTGCCGCAGCTGAAGCAGGTGGGGAAGGGGTGCCGGTGCAGGCCGGGGTAGCGGTCGACGGCCGCGCGGGCCTCGACCATCGAGACGCCGGGCACGCCCTCCAGCACCAGGTCGGAGCGACGCGCGCTCAGCACGGCCGCGCCGTCGCGCAGCGCGGTCCAGGTGCCGTCGTCCTCGACGACCTCCATCGGGGTGTCCAGCGGCGGCGGCTGGCGCAGCGTCACCTCGACCGGCCCGCCGTCGGCATCGACGTACGACGCGAGCGCACCGGCGCTCCAGCCGCCGTTGCCGGAGCCGGCGGGGCCGTTGAAGCGAGCAGGGACCAGGAGCGGGTCGAAGGAGGTCACTGCTTGATCCTCTCGTACCGGTCCAGGGCCTCGCGACGCTCCTCGGCGTGGTCGACCATCGGGGCCGGGTAGCCGACGAGGTCGCGGGTGTCCGGGTCCGGCTCGTGCGGATCGGGCACCTGGTCGGGATCGGCCAGCTCGGGGACCCAGCGCCGCACGTAGGCACCGTCGGGGTCGAAGCGGCGGCCCTGGGTGGTGGGGTTGAAGACCCGGAAGAACGGCGAGGCGTCGGTGCCGCTGCCGGCCGTCCACTGCCAGCCGTGGTTGTTGCTGGCGAGGTCGCCGTCGACCAACCAGTGCAGGAAGTGCCGGGCACCGTGCTGCCACTCCACGTGCAGGTCCTTGACCAGGAAGCTGGCGGTGACCATCCGCAGCCGGTTGTGCATCCACCCGGTGGCCCGCAGCTGACGCATCCCGGCGTCGACGATCGGGAAGCCGGTGCGTCCCTCCTGCCAGGCCTCGAGCTGGTCGCCGGCGCGGTCGTAGTCCATCCGTGCGTACTCGGGCTTGTAGTAGTCGCGGGCCGAGTCCGGCCGCCGCGCCAGCACGTCGGCGTAGAACTCCCGCCAGGCCAGCTCGGTGCGATAGGTCTGCGCACCCTTGCTGCGTCGCGAGCCCAGGTCGGCGAGCAGGGTGCGCGGGTGCACCTCGCCGTACTTGAGGTGCATCGACATCCGGCTGGTGCCGTCCCGGTCGGGACGGTCGCGGTCGGTGTCGTAGTCGTCGACGCGGTCCAGGAACTCCGCCCACTGCCGCAGCGCCGCTGCCTCGCCCGCCTCGGGCAGGTCGAGACCGGCCGGCACCGGTGGGTCGGGGATGTCCGTGGTGCCCTCGTCGAGGGAGAGCCAGGACACCCCGGTCGGCGGGTCGGCCGGGGCCCGCCAGCCGTGGTCGGCCCAGGCCTTCGAGAACGGGGTGAACACCTTGTACGGCTCGCCGGAGCCGTTGAGCACCCGCTCCGGTCCCACGGCGTACGCCGACCCGGTGCGGACCAGCTCGATCCCGGCGTCGCCCAGCGCCTGCTCGACCGCCGCGTCGCGCTCGCGGCCGTAGGGCCCGAAGTCCGCGGCGACGTGCACCCGGTCGGCCCCGACGGCCTGCGCGGCGAGCAGCACCCGCCGGACGGGGTCCCCGCGCACCACCGAGAGCCCGCCCTGCCGGTCCCCTGATCGGCCCCCTGATGGGCTCAGCGAGGTGTCGAGCGCCCGCAGCGACGCCCCGAGGTAGGCGCGCCGGCTCGGCCCCGCCGGGCCCCACAGCCGGGGGTCGAGGACGAAGAGCGGCAGCACCTCGCCGTCGGCCGCGGCCTCGACGAGGGCGGGGTTGTCGGCGACCCGCAGGTCGCGGCGGAACCACATGACGCTGACCACGCGTCCGAGCCTCCCAGGGTGGCACCGGCCCGCTGCACACCCCCCGTGGTGGACAATGGCGGCGTGAGCGACCTCATCGACACCACCGAGATGTACCTGAGGACCATCTACGAGCTGGTCGAGGAGGGCATCGTGCCGCTGCGCGCCCGGATCGCGGAGCGCCTGCACCAGAGCGGCCCGACCGTCTCGCAGACGGTGGCCCGGATGGAGCGCGACGGGCTGCTGACGGTCGAGGGCGACCGGCACCTCCAGCTCACCGAGGAGGGCCTGCGCCTGGCGACCCGGGTGATGCGCAAGCACCGCCTGGCCGAGCGGCTGCTCGTGGACGTCATCGGCCTGGAGTGGGAGCTGGTCCACGAGGAGGCGTGCCGCTGGGAGCACGTGATGTCCGAGACCGTGGAGCGACGCCTGCTCGAGCTGCTCGGCAACCCCACCGAGTCGCCGTACGGCAACCCGATCCCGGGGCTCGACGAGCTCGGCCAGACCGACACGGCCGAGATGTTCATGGCGGGGCTGGAGTCGCTCACCCAGGCCGCGGGACCCACCGAGACGCGGGTGCTCGTGCGCCGCATCTCCGAGGAGATGCAGAAGGACGAGCAGCTGATGAGCGCGCTGCGTCGGGTCGGCGCGCTGCCGGACAAGAGCGTCACGATCGTGGCCACCGAGGCCGGGGTGTTGGTGGGTGCGGCGGGCGAGAGCGCCGAGATCGTGCCTGAGGCGGCCGACCACATCTTCGTCCGGCCCCTCTGAGCGGACCGCCGCTCAGCGGCGCCGGTCGGCCAGGGCGGTGAGGAAGTCGCTGCACCCGGCGTGCACCGTGTGCGTGGCCAGGTCGTCGCCGCGCGTGGCGCCGCGGTTGAGGACCACGACCGGGGTGCCCGCCTTCGCGGCGCGCTTGACGAAGCGGAGCCCGCTCATCACGGTCAGGCTGGAGCCGGCCACCAGCAGCGCCCCGCCGTCGCGGAGCGCATCGACGGCGTCGTAGCAGCGCGCCACCCGCGGGGCGGGGACGTTCTCGCCGAAGAACACCACGTCGGGCTTGAGCAGTCCGCCGCAGGAGCAGTCGGGAACGACGAAGCCGTCGGTCTCCTCCAGGGCGACGTCGCCGTCGGGGTTGAGCGTGACGTCGTGGTGCTGCTCGGCGAATCCGGGGTTGAGGGCGCTCAGCCGGTCGTGCAGCTCGGCGCGCGAGCCGGTGGCGCGGCAGCCCAGGCAGACCACGTCGGCGATCCGGCCGTGCAGGGCGACGAGGTCGGGGGTGCCCACCGCCTCGTGCAGGCCGTCGACGTTCTGGGTGATGACCAGGCCCGCCCCGAGCCGGGCGACCGCGCGGTGCCCGTCGTTCGGCTCGGCATGCCGCATCCGGCCCCAGCCCAGGTGGCTGCGCGCCCAGTAGCGGCGCCGGGGCCCTGGTCCGGAGACGAACTCCTGGTAGGTCATCGGGGTGCGACGCGGCGCTCCCGGCCCGCGGTAGTCCGGGATGCCTGAGTCGGTCGAGAGGCCCGCACCGGTGAGCACCACCAGCGGCCGGTCGGCCAGCAGCGCCAGCGCCGCGTCGTACGCCGGATGCCGGTCCGTGGCCGGGGCCGGCGCGCGGGTGGGGGACAGGGTCACCGGGCGTACCGCTCCGCGGACCGCGCCCGCGCCTTCGCGGCCTCGACCTCGCGGTCCTTGGGTGCGGCGGTGGTGACGAGCGCGTCGAGCAGGTGCCGGGTGGCGTGGGCGACCTCCGCCACGGCCCGGTCGAACGCCTCCTGGTTGGCCTGCGAGGGCCTGGTCGACCCGCTGACCTTGCGCACGTACTGCAGGGCAGCGGCGTCGACCTCGTCCGTGGTGGCCGGCGGCTCGAAGTTGTGGAGCTGGCGGATGTTGCGGCACATGGCGTCGAGAATACGTCGGCGTCGCGCGGGTGAGGGCGGGCTGCGAGCATGTGCGCATGCCTGCGAACCCCGACGCGCCCCGCAACGCCGACCGCGACCTCGACCTGGTGCTCCTCGGGGCCACCGGCTTCACCGGTGCCCTCACCGCCGAGTACCTCGCCCGCCACGCCCCCTCGGGGCTGCGGTGGGCGCTGGCCGGGCGCAACCCGGACAAGCTGGCCGGTGTCCGCGACGACCTGGCCGCCATCGACCCCGCGCTGGCCGAGCTGCCGCTGGTCGTCGCGGACTCCGCCGACGCCGCCGCCCTGACCGCGCTGGCCGAGAGCACCCGCGTCGTGATCAGCACCGTCGGGCCCTACCTCGAGCACGGCGAGCCACTGGTGGCCGCGTGCGCCTCAGCCGGCACCGACTACGTCGACCTGACCGGTGAGCCGGAGTTCGTCGACCGCATGTACCTCGCCCACCACGCCACCGCCGAGCGCACCGGTGCCCGGATCGTGCACGCCTGCGGCTTCGACTCGATCCCGCACGACCTCGGTGCCTGGTACACGGTGCAGCAGCTGCAGGCCGCCGGCCCGGTCACGGTGCGCGGCGTGGTGCGCGCCTCGGGCACGTTCTCGGGCGGCACGTTCCACTCCGCGATGGGCGCGACCTCGCGGATGAAGCAGACCCGGGAGGCCGCGACGCTGCGGCGGGGCGCCGAGAAGCGTCCGGAGGGCCGACGCAGCCGCGCGGTGGCGGGCAAGCCGCACCGTGACGGCGAGCTGGGCTACTACCTGCTGCCGCTGCCCACGCTCGACCCGCAGGTGGTCGCGCGCAGCGGCGCGGCGCTGGAGTCCTACGGCACGGACTTCCGCTACTCCCACTACATCGGCACCAAGACCCTGCGCTACGCGCTCGGCGGGATGGCCGGCCTGGTCGGGATCGGTGTGGCCGCGCAGGTCCCGCCGGTGCGCAACCTGCTCAAGAGCCGGATCAAGCAGGGCGAGGGGCCCTCACCGGCGCGACGCGAGAAGAGCTGGTTCACCGTCGACTTCGTCGGCGAGGGCGACGGACGCACCATCCACACGCGCGTCTCCGGTGGCGACCCGGGCTACGGCGAGACCTCGAAGATGCTCGCGGAGTCGGCGCTGTGCCTCCTGCACGACGACAACCCGACCACCGCCGGCTGCGTGACCACCGCCCAGGCGATGGGGGAGAACCTCACCGCCCGACTGATGGCCGCGGGCATCCGCTTCGAGACCGTCGAGGCCCAGCAGGAGGGCTGAGCACGGCGGCTGGTCCTGCGCGGCGGGCCAGGACTGTCGGTGGGCTGCGGCAGGATGTCCTCGTGCCTCCCCGACTGCTGCCCGCCCCCGCTGACGCGGCGACCCGGGCCGCGGTGTTCCCCCGGGTGCGCTGGATGGGCTCGAAGCACAAGCTCCTCCCGCACCTGGCGCAGGCGTTCGCCGACATCGCGCCCGCGGACGGGCCGGGCACGGCGCTCGACGCCTTCAGCGGCTCGGGGGTGGTCTCCTACCTGCTCAAGCACCAGGGCTGGGCGGTGCACAGCAACGACTACCTCGGCTTCCCCGGCGTGGTGGCGAGCGCGGGCGTGGTCAACCACGACACCCGGCTCGACGCCGACGACGTGGCCCGCATCCTCGGCCCGGCCGCCGACGACCGGGACTTCGTGCGGCGCACCTTCACCGGGGTCTACTTCACCCCTGACGACCTGGAGTTCCTCGACTCCGCGTGGAGCCACATCGACCGGATGCAGGGCGGCGGGCGCGCGGTGGCGATCGCGGCGCTGTGCCTAGCCGCGGCCCGCAAGCAGCCGCGGGGTGTGTTCACGCTCACCGGTGACCTGAGCCGGTACGACGACGGGCGCCGCGACCTGCGCCTGAGCCTGCGCGAGCACTTCGCGGAGCGGGTCGCCGACTACAACGCCGCCGTCTTCGCGGGCCCGCGCGACTGCGAGGTGTCCTCGCTCGAGATCGGTGCCCTCGAGCCGCGCCGCTACGACCTGGTCTACCTCGACCCGCCGTACGCCCCACCGGCCGACGACAACGACTACACCAAGCGCTTCCACTTCCTCGAGGGGCTCTCGCGCTACTGGGTGGGCGACACGATCATGTGGGACACCAAGAGCCGCAAGCTGCCCAAGCGGGTCACCAAGTTCTCGTCCCGCCGCACCATCGAGGAGGCCTTCCGCGAGGTGTTCAAGCAGTTCCACGACTCGCCGCTGGTGCTGTCCTACTCCTCCAACGCGCTGCCCGACCTGGACACGCTGGTGGGGCTGCTGCGCGAGGCCAAGGACGACGTCGAGGTCCGCCGGGTGCCGCACACCTACCACTACGGCACCCACCGCACCGCCGTGCGTCGGCAGGTCGACGAGTACCTCTTCCTCGCCCGGTGAGCTCCTCCGATGCCGGCACCGGTGCCATGCAGGCCTACCTGGGCCGGCTGCGCCGGCTGACCAGCCACGTCGCGGTCGACGACGCCTCCGAGCAGGCCGACGCGATCGTGGCCGCCGGGTCGAGCCTGGCCGCGCTCGACGAGGTCTCGCTCGACGCCGTGACCCGGTGGGTGCGCTCGCGTCCCGCCGACGTCTACGCGCTGGGGCTCACCGTGGGGCTCTCGCAGGAGAAGCTGAAGAACCTGCTGCGGGTCGCCTTCGGCACCACCTCGTGGGTCAAGGCCGCCACCCGGGACCCGCAGGCGCTGGTCGAGTGGCTCGACGACGAGCTGGGGCTGCTCGCGGCGCTGGAGGCCCAGCGGCACCGCGTCTACACCTTCGGTGACGTGCTGGCCGCCCGCGGCACCAGCCGGCAGACCGCGAGCCGGGCCGGAGTGGCCGGCAAGCTGATCGAGGACGCCGTCGAGCAGATCGTGCGCGACCTGGGGCTGCCCTACGAGATGCGGGGCCGGTTCGTGGGCCGCAACGGCGACACCGGTCCGGCCGACCTGGCGGTGCCCGGCTTCGAGGATGCGCTGATCGCCGTGGCCTGCAAGGGCTTCGACTCCACCGGCTCCAAGCTCACCGCAGCGGTCACCGAGGTGATGGACATGGCGAACGTGTCCTTCGCCCACCAGTACGTCCTGGCCGTCGTCGACGGGATCGGCTGGCTGAGCCGGCAGGGCGACTTCCGGCGGATGCACGCCCTGCTGGAGTCGCACCGCATCGACGGCCTCTACGCCCTCGCCGACCTGGACGCCTTCCGTGCCGACCTGCACGCGGCCGCCGTACGCCACGGGCTGCTGGAGGGCGCGCTCCCCGACGTCGCCGCGCAGGTGGCCCCCGGTGAGCCGGTCGTGGCGCGCGCGGAGACGCCGGACGCGCAGCTGCACCTGGACCTGTAGGGCGCGCTGGTCCGCGGACTGCCGGGGTCAGTCCGCTGCGTGCGTGGGCCAGACGTAGGGCAGGTCGTCGGGCACGTCGGGGAACAGCGGGCGGTAGTGGTCGGGGTCCTTGCGGACCAGCGCGGAGCGGTGGCTGAGGTGGAACGCCTCGTCGCCGAGCCACGCCGGTAGGGCGCCGACGGTCTCGAGCCCGGCCTGGTCGCGCACCTCGGTGACCCCGGCCGCGGCCAGGTCGGCGCGGAGCGTGGCGGCGACGGTGTCGGCGCGCCCCTCGGCCACCCACACCTCGCAGCACGTCAGGGAGTAGCGACCCAACGCCTCGAGGTGGCCCCGCCACATCAGCACCGCGGGGTGGCGGCGCCAGCCGTAGCCCTCGACGGTCAGACCGCGGACGACCTGCAGGCACTCGACGCGCTGCTTGCCGAGCCGCTTGGCATCGAGGACCTGCGCCGACCGGGCGAAGTCGGCGTAGGGCAGGAAGGTCTGCATGCCGCCACGCTGGCGCGCGTGCCCGGCGTGCGCTTCACCCGTCGGGTGGCTCCGGCGTCGCAACGGGCAGACGCTCACGGAGCTCTGCGGCAGCCTCGAGATGACACGCCAAGCGGCGACGCAGCATCTCGACCTACTGGCAGAGGCCCAGCTGGTCACCGTGGTGCGGCAGGGGCGGGAGCGCCTGCACTACCTCAACCCGGTACCGATCCACGAGATAGGAGAGCGCTGGATCGCGGCGTACGAGGCACCCCGACTGGCCGCGATCAGCGCCATCAAGCATCGAGCAGAGGAGCACGCCATGACCGAGACCACGACGTCCGTGCCCACATACGTCTACGTCACCTACATCCGTGCGAGCGGTGAGGACGTGTGGCGGGCCTTGACCGACGCCGACCTGACCGCGCGCTACTGGGGGCACGCCAACGTGTCCGACTGGCAGCCCGGTTCACCCTGGGAGCACCGACGGGCCGACGGCTCCGGCGCCGTCGACGTCACCGGCAGGGTGCTCGCGGCCGAGCCGCCCACCCGGCTCGTGATCACGTTCGAGGACTCCGAGGAGCACCGGCCGGACGGTGCGTCCGTCGTGACGTTCGCCATCGAGCCCCATGACGACATCGTGCGGCTGACGGTGACCCACGAGAACCTCCCGAACGCCGAGATGCTGAACGGGATCTCGCGCGGCTGGCCGGCGGTGCTGGCCAACCTCAAGTCGCTGCTGGAGACGGGGGACGTGCTGCCCACCGCGCCGTGGACCATGCCGGAGGGATCGCACGCATGAGCACCGAGCTGTTCGGTCGAGCCTCCGACTACGCGCGTGGCGTCCTCTCGGAGCTGGGCGACGACGACCTCCGGCGGCCGACGCCGTGTGCGGAGTGGGATGCGGGGACGGTGGTCGTGCACCTCGCGGACGTCATCGACGCCCTGACGGGGCTGCTCGAGACGGGGGTGCTCGCGATGCCGCAGCCACCGCGGACCAGCGCCCCGGACCCCGTGGCGCTGGTGGAGCAGCGGTGGGCGGAGCTGGCGCACGCCTTCTCCGTCGCAGCCGAGGCGACCTGGGTCGAGAGCGCGGCGACAGCGGGCACCGTGGAGCTGACGACGCACGCCTGGGACGTCGGCGCGGCCCGCGACCCCGACCACCGCATCCCCGCGGAGCTCGCCGACGACGTCCTCACGCTCGTCTCGGCCGCCCTCGACGACGACACGAGGGGGGAGAGCTTCGCCGCCCCGGTCGACGTCCCCGGCAGGGCCGGCCCCAGTGATCGTCTGGTGGCCTTCCTGGGGCGAGTGCCCACGGCTGGGCGGTGCCCCAGGCAGGAGTCGAACCTGCGACCTTTCGCTTAGGAGGCGGCTGCTCTATCCGCTGAGCTACTGGGGCTGCGGGGACATTTTGTCAGCAGAACGCCCTGGCGCCGCACGCGGGGCCGCGTGACGGGTGAGCGGTGCGTCGGTCGGTCGTGGCGGCGGAGGCCCCTGAGAGAGTGCTGAGCAGAGTTGGAGGAGGCGCCGGGCACGCCGCACAATCGGAGTTCGGGCGCGCAGCGCCCTTCCATCCCTGACCGAGGTGAGCAGTGACCCACGCCGACCCGACGCCGCCGGGCGAGGTGGCGACCCCGTCACCCGCAGGCGCCCGTGCCGGTCGCCGCCGGGCCAAGCCGCGCCGCTCGCACACCGTGGCCAAGGTGCTCGTGGCCTCGTTGGTGGTGCTCGGGATGGTCGCCGGCCTCGGGGTCACCTACCTCTACCGGCACTACAGCGGCAACCTCACCGTGCTCGACATCGACGACCAGCTCGTGGGCGAGCGGCCCGACAAGGTCGAGGTGGCCGGACCGCAGGAGCCGCTCAACGTCCTGGTGATGGGCTCGGACAGCCGTGAGGGCGACGTCAACAACATCGACGGGCTCACCGGTGACGGCGAGCGGTCGGACACGACCCTGCTGCTGCACCTCTCGGCCGACCGCGAGCGGGCGTACGGCGTGAGCATCCCCCGGGACTCGATGGTCGACCGTCCGACGTGCCGCACCGAGGACGGCGCCGAGATCCCGGCCGAGGGCTACCAGATGTGGAACGAGGCCTTCCAGCTCGCGGGGCCGGCCTGCACGATCCAGCAGTTCGAGGAGCTCTCCGGCATCCGCCTCGACCACTTCGTGGTCGTCGACTTCGAGGGCTTCCAGGGCATGGTCGACGCCGTCGGCGGTGTCGAGGTGTGCATCCCCGAGACCATCGACGACCGAGCGCACGGCATCTACCTCGAGGCCGGCACCCGCAAGCTCGAGGGCATCCAGGCTCTGAACTACGTCCGCGAGCGCTACGCGCTCTCCGGTGGCTCCGACATCGGCCGGATGAAGCGCCAGCAGGCGTTCATCGCCTCCATGGTCAGCACCGTGCTCTCCTCCGACACCATGGCGCGGCCCGACCGGCTGCTCAAGTTCCTCGAGGCCGCGACCGAGTCGCTGACCCTCGACGAGGACCTGGGCAACCTGGTGGAGATCGCCAAGCTGGGCTACGAGTTCCGGGGCATCGGTGCCGACAAGATCCAGTTCATGACCATCCCGAACACCGTCGACCCCCAGGACCCCAACAAGCTGGTGTGGACCGACGACGCCGCCGGGGTCTGGAACACGCTCAAGAAGGACGAGCCGCTGAGCCGGCGGCTGCGCAGCGACGTGATCAGCGCCGGCAAGGTCCCCGGGTCCTCGTCCGGCGGGGGCGACAGCTCCGGCAGCGGCAGTGGTGGGGGAGACGGCAGCGGTGGCCTGGCCAGCGACGAGGCGCTCGAGGCCGCCGGGCTGTGCACGACGTGAGCGACCCCGAGCGCGAGACCGAGTGGCAGCGACGCCGCCGGTTGGCCGAGGTCTTCGGCGACGCGCTGCCCGAGACGACGAGCGACGAACGGGCGCCGGAAGAGGCCCGCGCGGCTGACACCGATGCGTGGCTCAAGGCGCAGGTGCCCCCGCACCACGGGGGCCACTGACTCACACGGTCGGGGGCGCCTGACCCTGACCGGTGAGCAGCGCGTCGCGGATCTGGCGCAGCAGCACGGTGTCCTCGGGGGTGCCGGGATCCGGGCTGGGGAAGTACTTCTCCTTGGCCTTGGTGTAGGGCAGCACGACGAGGAAGTAGACGACGGCGGCCAGGATCAGGAACGAGATCACCGCGTTCATGAAGGCGCCGAACGAGTTCTCCACGTTGGAGAAGTACTTGTCGGCGCTCTTCGGCAGCTTGTCGGTCAGCCAGTTCGTGAAGGTCGTCACGACGGCTCCGAAGGCGGTGCCGATGATGACGGCGACCGCGAGGTCGACGAGGTTGCCACGGAGCACGAAGCTCTTGAAACCACCCATGGTTCTAGGTCCTTTCACCTGCTGTTCGACCCGTCCGGGCCGCTTGGACCTTACCGGGACCAGACGTAGGACAGTAAAGTCCGCGCCGCCGCATCGCTGATGCTGGGGACGGCTGCGACGTCGACGCCGAGCACCACCACCTGCCCGCCCAGGCCGGTCGCCGCGGCGCCGAGTCTCTGGCCGGAGGGCCCGGGCAGGGCCAGCACCGCGACGCGGTAGGCCAGCACCCGGGAGCCGCCCTCGGCCGGGTCGGTCGACACCAGGTCCACCCGGTCGCCGACCCGCAGCAGCGCCGCGGTCGCGGGATCGGGCAGCCGCACCGGCATCGCCTGCACCCCCGCGGGTGCTGAGGTCGAGAGCGAGGGGCCGACCAGGCGGGCGCTGCTGACCGGTTCGCCGCGGGTCAGCGGCGCCGCCAGCAGTCGCCCGACGGGTTGCTCGACCAGGTCGTCGGGCACGCTGCCGGGCGCGAACCGGGACGTCGTGACGTCGTCGGTCCCGACCACCACCCCGCCGGGCAGGTCGTGCGCGGCCACCGTGACTGCCACGGTCGCGGGAGCCGGGGCGCTCGCCGCGCGCAGCCCAGCGGTCACCGCGACGGCCGTGAGGAGCGCGGCCAGCAGGCGACGCCGGGCCAGCACGGAGCGGCGTACGCCGTGGGCGGCGCGGCGCAGCCGGGTCAGCGGTGGGTCGGGGCGGCGGGGGTCGGCGGACAGCATCCGGCGAGGCTAGAGGTCCCGGCGCGACTGCGCCGAGGCCCTCCACAGCCCTTCGGCCGGGCCGCTCAGGACGCGGCGGTGCTGCTGCTCGACGAGCCGGTGGTGCTCGCGCTGGTGCTGGACGCCTTGGCCGGCGCTGCCGAGGTGCTGGCCGATGAACTGGCCGACGAGCTGGCCGACGAGCTGGACGAGGAGCCCGACTCGCTGGGTGTGGGACGGCTGTCGGTGCGGTAGAAGCCCGAGCCCTTGAAGACCACGCCGACGGCGTTGAAGAGCTTGCGCAGCTTGCCCTGGCACTCCGGGCAGGTGGTCAGCGTGTCGTCGGAGAAGCTCTGGAACTGCTCGAAGGCGTGGCCGCACTCGGTGCAGGCGTACTGGTAGGTCGGCATTCGTCACTCCGCGGAGGTGGCGCCCGGGGGCGCTGGTGGGACGGATGGGGCGGCTGTCGCAGCGGAACCCGGGACCGGGCCGTGCGGGTACTGGCACTCTGCCGCGACGACTGCCAATCCTACGTCAGGGCAGAATGACCGGCACCATGACCGACACCCCAGCCCCTGCCGCCGGCGACGGCCCCCCGCCCCCCGGAGGCCCGGCCGGTGCGGTCGCCGCAGCCCTGGGCAGCGGCTGGCGGCGCTTCCGGACGAGACCGGTCGCGCTGCGCCTGACGGTCTACGTCGCTCTCGCGCTCGCCCTGACGCTGGTGGTCCTGGCGCTCACCGCGACGGTCCTCGTGCGCCGACCGCTGCCGCAGACCAGCGGCACCATCGAGGTCGCCGGGCTCGACGGTGAGGTCGAGGTGGTCCGTGACGAGCACGGCATCGCGCAGCTCTACGCGGACTCGATGAGCGACCTGGCCCGCGGTCAGGGCTACGTGCACGCCCAGGAGCGGTTCTTCGAGATGGACGTGCGCCGCCACGCCACCGCCGGCCGCCTGGCCGAGCTGTTCGGCGAGGACGCGGTCGAGAGCGACGCCTACGTGCGCACCATGGGGTGGCGCCGGGTGGCGGAGAAGGAGGTCGCGCTGCTGACCCCGGACACGCGGACGTTCCTGGAGGCCTACGCCGACGGGGTGAACGCCTACCTGGACGGTCGGGGCACCTCCAGCATCTCGTTGGAGTACACCGTGCTGCGGCTCGGCGGCCTCGACTACCAGCCCGAGGACTGGACCCCCGTGGACTCGTTGGCCTGGCTCAAGGCGATGGCCTGGGACCTGCGCGGCAACATGGACGACGAGGCCGAGCGGGTGCTCACCGCCGACGCCGTCGGTGAGGAGCGCGCGGCCCAGCTCTTCCCGGGCTACCCCTACGGCGAGGTCACCCCGATCGTGACCCAGGGCGCGGTCGTCGACCAGGTCTACGAGCAGGACGCCCAGCAGGGCCAGACCCGCAACCCGATGCGCCCCGCCTTCGACGCCGACCAGCGCACGGCGCTGCGCGACCTGCGCGACGGCCTGGCCCGGATGCCCGCCTGGCTCGGTCGCGGCGAGGGCCTCGGCTCGAACTCCTGGGTCGTGGACGGCGACCTCACCGAGACCGGGAGCCCGCTGCTGGCCAACGACCCGCACCTGGGCTCGAGCCTGCCCGGGGTGTGGATGCAGATGGGGCTGCACTGCCGCGACGTCAGCCCGGCCTGCCCGCTCGACGTCAGCGGCTTCACCTTCTCCGGGGTGCCCGGCGTCATCATCGGGCACAACGCCGACATCGCCTGGGGCTTCACGAACCTGGGCCCCGACGTCACCGACCTCTACGTCGAGCGGGTCCGGGGCGAGGACGCCGTGTACGACGGCGAGGTGCGCCCGCTGCGGATCCGCGAGGAGGTCATCCGCGTGCAGGGGGGCCAGGACGTGCGGATCACCGTGCGCGCCGGCCGGCACGGGCCGCTGGTCTCCGACGTCGCCGACCAGCTCTCCGACGTCGCCGAGGCCGCCAGCCGCCGCCCCGGCAGCCTGGTCCTGGGCGAGGAGGAGGCGGCCGTGGCCCTGAAGTGGACCGCGCTCGAGCCGGGCACCACCGCCGACGCGATCCTGGCCCTGAACCTGGCCTCCGACTGGGACTCCTTCCGCGCGGCCGCCTCGGAGTTCGACGCCCCTGCGCAGAACCTCGTGTACGCCGACACCGCGGGCCGGATCGGGTACCAGGCCCCCGGGCGCATCCCGATCCGCAAGTCCGGCAACGACGGCACCGTGCCGTCGGCGGGGTGGCTGCCCGAGAACGACTGGACCGGCACCTTCGTGCCGTTCGACGCGCTGCCGAGCGTCCTGGACCCGGAGGAGGGCTTCCTGGTGACCGCCAACCAGGCGGTCGTCGACCGGTCCTACCCCTACTTCCTCACGGACGACTGGGACCGCGGCGCCCGGTCCGAACGCCTCCGCGAGCTGCTGACCGAGCGGCTGGAGGCCGGCCCGGTCACGGCCGCCGACATGCTCGAGATGCAGCTCGACACCCGCAACCCCATGGCCCCGGTGCTGGTGCCGCACCTGCTCGGCGCGCGGCTGCCCGAGGGCTACCAGGACGACGGGCAGCGGCTGCTGGGGGACTGGGACTTCACCCAGCCCGCCGAGGGCGAGCACTCGGCGGCGGCGGCCTACTACAACGTCGTGTGGGCCACTCTGCTCGACCGCGTCTTCGACGACGAGCTGCCGGAGGACCTCGCTGCCGACGGCGGGCAGCGCTGGATGGCCGTGGTCACCGACCTGCTCGACCGGCCGGACGACCCGTGGTGGGACGACGTCACCACCGACGAGGTCGAGCAGCGCGACGACACGATCGAGGTGGCGATGCTCGCCGCCGCCGACGAGCTGGTGCGCCGCCAGGCCCGCGACGCCGACGACTGGACCTGGGGCCACCTGCACCGCCTGGACCTGCGATCGGCCACGCTGGGCGAGTCCGGGGTCGCCGTGGTGGAGGCGCTGTTCAACCGCGACGGCTGGGGTGTGGGCGGCGGGGCGGCGATCGTCGACGCGACCGCCTGGGACGCTGCCGAGGGCTACACGGTCACCGCGGCGCCGTCGATGCGGATGGTCACCAGCCCGGGTGACTGGGACGCCTCGCGCTGGATCAACCTGACGGGCGTCTCCGGGCACCCGGCCAGCAGCCACTACACCGACCAGACCGACCTGTGGGCGCGCGGCGAGACCCTGCCGTGGCTCTTCGGCTCGGGGGCCGTCCACGACGCGGGCGCGGACACGTTGACCCTGCGCCCGGCCTCCGAGGGCTGAGCGGGGTCAGAAGCGGGTCAGCCCGGCGGGGCAGACCGCCGCGGTGACCGGCCGGTCGTGCGGCTCGCGGGGCACGTCGAGGCCGACCTCGTCCTCGTGGAGCAGGACGCAGGTGAAGGTGCCGACCGGCACCCGCGCCAGCGCGCGGTCGTAGGAGCCGCCGCCGCGCCCGAGACGCATCCCGTCGGGCGCGACCGCCAGCCCGGGCACCAGCACCACGTCGGCGCCCGCGACCGCGGCGGGTCCGAGCCGCTCGCCCTCCGGCTCCAGCAGGCCGAGCCGGGCGGGACGCAGGTGCTCGTCGCCGGCGTGCGCGGCCCAGTCGAGATCGCCGTCGGGCAGCAGCACCGGCAGCAGCACGTGGCGCCCCGAGGCGCGCAGCGCCTCGATCAGCAGAGCGGTGCCGGGCTCGCTGCCCACCGCGACGTACGCCGCGACGGTGGCTGCGCGGCGTACCTCCGGGGCGGCGAGGAGGTGCTCGGTGATCGCTCGCGCGACCTCGGCGCGCACCGGCAGCGGACGGCCGCGCCGGGCGGCGCTGATGCGGTCGCGCAGCGCGGTTTTGTCCTGTCCTGTGGAGGGGGTTTGCTCACGGGGCACGGGTCGAGCCTACGATCGGTCGCATGGGTTCCCCTGGCTTGCGCGCGGCCCGCGAGAAGATGAAGGCCGCCGGCGTCGACGAGGTCGCGATCGACACGTTCGCGCACTACTACCGGCTGCTCGAGCACGGTGAGACCGGGATGATCCCGGAGTCCACCATCGAGCCGATCGACATGGAGTCGCTGGCCGACGTCGAGGTGGCCGACGACGTGGCCGCCGAGGCGCTCGCCGCGACGGTGGTGATCAAGCTCAACGGCGGCCTGGGCACCTCGATGGGCATGGACCGCGCGAAGTCGCTGCTGTGCGTGCGCCGCGGGTTGTCGTTCCTCGACATCATCGCCCGGCAGGTGCTGCACCTGCGCAAGCAGCACGGCGCGACGCTGCCGCTGATCTTCATGAACTCCTTCCGCACCTCCGGCGACACCATGGACGCCGTGGCCCGCTACGACGACCTCCAGGTCCCGGGCCTGCCGCTGGAGTTCCTGCAGAACAAGGAGCCCAAGCTGCTGGCCAAGGACCTCTCGCCGGTCACCTGGCCCAAGGACCCCGACCTCGAGTGGTGCCCGCCGGGTCACGGCGACCTCTACACCGCCCTGCGGGGCACCGGACTGCTCGACCAGATGATCGAGGCCGGCTACCGCTACGCCTTCGTCTCCAACTCCGACAACCTCGGGGCCGTGCCCGACCCCGCCGTCGCCGGCTGGTTCGCCTCCTCGGGAGCACCGTTCGCCATCGAGGCCGTGCGCCGCACGGCCTCGGACCGCAAGGGCGGCCACTTCGCCCGGCGCAAGAGCGACGGCCGGCTGGTGCTGCGCGAGACCGCGCAGACCCTCGACGAGGACAAGGCCGCGCTCGGCGACCTCGACCGGCACCGCTACTGCTCCACCAACAACCTGTGGTTCGACCTGGTCGCGATGAAGCAGGCGCTGGACCAGCGCGAGGGGATCCTGGGCCTGCCCCTGATCAAGAACGTCAAGACCGTCGACCCCGGCGACCCGGCGTCGCCGAAGGTCGTGCAGGTCGAGACCGCGATGGGCGCGGCGATCGAGGTCTTCGAGGAGGCCCGCCTGATCGAGGTCGGTCGCGACCGCTTCGTGCCGGTCAAGACGACCAACGACCTGCTGGTCCTGCGCTCCGACGTCTACGACATCGGCGCCGACTTCGTGCTCGACCAGGTCGGCGACCAGCTCCCCTTCGTCGACCTCGACGAGTCCTTCTACAAGCTGGTCGGCGAGTTCGACAAGCGCTTCCCCGAGGGCGCGCCGTCCTTGCGCCGGGCCCAGCGCCTGAGGATCGGCGGCGACGTCACGTTCGGCCACGGGGTGGAGATCGTCGGCGACGTCACGCTCGGTGGCCGCTCGGCCCAGCGCATCGACGCCGGCGCGGTGCTGAGCGGCGACGCGGATGCCTGAGGCGCCGCCGCCGATCACGGTCGAGGAGCACCTCGCGCGGATCCTGGCGGCGGTGCGCCCGCTGCCCGCCTACCAGCAGCCGCTGATGGAGGCGCTCGGGCTGGCGGCCGCGGAGTCGGTGGTCTCGCCGATCGCCCTGCCGCCCTTCGACAACTCCGCGATGGACGGCTACGCCGTGCACCGTGCCGATGTGGAGGGCGCCGGCCCGGAGGCCCCCGTCGAGCTGCCCGTGGTCGGCGAGATCAGCGCCGGCAATGCCCAGCTGCTCGCGCTCTCGCCCGGCACCACCGCCAAGATCATGACCGGGGCCCCGGTGCCGACCGGAGCCGACGCCGTCGTGCCCTACGAGTGGACCGACCACGGGGTCGCCCGGGTGCGCATCGACAAGGCCCCCACCGCTGGCCAGCACGTGCGCCGCGCGGGCGAGGACGTGGCCGTCGGCGACCTCCTCGTCGAGGAGGGCACCGTGCTCGGTCCGCGCCACCTCGGGCTGCTGGCCTCCGTGGGACGCAGCACGATCGCGGTGCGTCCGCGCCCTCGGGTGGTCATCCTGTCCACCGGCACCGAGCTGCGTGAACCCGGCACCGCCCTGGGGCACGACTCGATCTACGACGGCAACTCCTACCTGCTGGCCGCGGCCGCCCGCCGCGCCGGCGCCCTGGCCTACCGGGTCGGGATCGTGCCGGACCAGCCGCGCGCCTTCCTCGACGCTCTCGAGGACCAGCTCGTGCGCGCCGACGTGGTCGTCACCTCCGGAGGTGTCTCGATGGGCGACCACGACGTGGTCAAGGAGGCCCTCGCCCCGCTCGGCACCGTCTGGTTCGGGCCGGTCGCGATGCAGCCCGGCAAGCCCCAGGGCTTCGGCACGGTCGGCGAGGACGACACCCTGATCTTCACGCTGCCCGGCAACCCGGTGTCGTCGTACCTGTCCTTCGAGCTGTTCGTGCTGCCCGCGCTGCGCACGATGATGGGGCTGGCGCCGGTCTCGCGCCCGGAGGTGTCGATGCGCCTGACGCACGCCATCACCTCGCCGCCGGGGCGGCGGCAGTTCCTGCGCGCCACCACCGAGGCCGGCCACGGCCGGGTCACCCCGGTCGGCGGGCCCGGCTCGCACCTGGTCGGCGACCTGGCCACCGCCGACGCCCTGGTCGTCGTGCCGGAGGACGTCACCGCCCTGCCCGCCGGGGCCGAGGTGGGCGTCATCCACCTCGACAGCGGCCTCGAGGGCGGCCACTGATGACCGAGCAGCCGGGCACCGACCGGCTCACCCACGTCGACGAGCACGGCGCCGCGCGCATGGTCGACGTCTCCGACAAGGCCGTCACCGCCCGCACCGCCCGGGCCTCGGGCCGGGTGCTGGTCTCAGCCCAGGTCGTGGCGCTGCTGCGCGGGGAGGGCGTGCCCAAGGGCGACGCCCTGGCGGTCGCCCGGCTGGCCGGGATCATGGGCGCCAAGCAGACCCCCTCGCTGGTGCCGCTGTGCCACCCGCTCGCGCTGTCCGGGGTCGAGGTCGACCTCGTCGTCGCCGACGACGCCGTCGAGATCGCCGCGACCGTGCGCACCACCGACCGCACCGGCGTCGAGATGGAGGCGCTGACCGCCGTGTCGGTCGCGGCGCTGACCGTCGTCGACATGGTCAAGGCCGTCGACAAGGCAGCCGTGATCACCGACGTGCGCGTCGAGACCAAGAGCGGCGGCCGCTCGGGCGACTGGGTCCGAGCGTGAGCACCGGGGCCGCCGACGCGGGCGGGCTGCCCGCCACCGTCGTCGTCGCCTCCAACCGGGCCGCCGCCGGCGTGTACGACGACACCACCGGGCCGCTGATCGTCACGGCCCTCGAGGAGCTGGGCTTCACCGTCGGCGACCCGGTCGTGGTGCCCGACGGCGACCCGGTGCGCGACGCGATCGCGGCTGCCGTCGCTGCGGGCGCACGCCTGGTGCTCACCACCGGAGGGACCGGGCTGACCCCCACGGACCGCACGCCGGAGGCCACCCGAGCCCTGCTGGAGCGCGAGGTGCCGGGCATCGCCGAGGCGATCCGCGCCCACGGCCTGGCCAAGGGCGTGCCGACCGCGCTGCTGTCGCGCGGGCTCGCCGGCGTCGTCGGTGCCTGCCTCGTGGTCAACCTGCCCGGCTCGCGGGGCGGGGTGAAGGACGGCCTGGAGGTGCTGCGCCCGGTGCTGGTGCACGCCGTGGAGCAGGTCGTCGGGAGCGACCATTGAGCCGCTCCCGGTCGAGTCGTCCGGGTCGTCGCGGCTGGCCGGTGCGGCTGCGGCACGAGAACGTGGCGGTGCGCCCGATGAAGGTCTCCGACGCCGAGGACTGGCGCCGGGCCCGGCAGCAGAACGCCGCGTGGCTGGTGCCGTGGGACGCGACAGTCCCGCCCGGTGGCGACCCGCGGCCCACGACCTTCCGCGCGCTGGTGTGGCGGATGCGTCGCCAGGCCCGGCGGGGCACGACGTACCCCTTCGTGGTCGAGGTCGACGGGGAGTTCGCCGGGCAGGTGACGCTCAACAACGTGGTCGGCGGGTCGGCGCAGTTCGCGTCGGTCGGCTACTGGATCGACCGGCGCTTCGCCGGGCGCGGGGTGATGCCGCTGGCGGTGGCGATGGTGATCGACCACGCGTTCGCCGAGCTCGGGCTGCACCGCGTCGAGATCGCGATCCGGCCCGAGAACTCCAACTCCCTGCGCGTGGTGGAGAAGCTCGGCGCCCACGAGGTCGGCTACGCCCCGCGCTACCTGCACATCGACGGCGCCTGGCGCGACCACCGGCTCTACGCGATCACCGTCGAGGACGTGCCCCCCGGGGGGCTCGTGGCGCTGGTCCTGGGCTGAGCGCGCGTCCATCGGCGACACCGCTCGCCCCACGAGTCACACCAGCAATTTGCGACACACGCGTAGACATCCGCCCCGTGCTGCGCTATCGAACCTAGGCTGCTGCCCGTGGACCTGAGCGCACTGATCTTCGTCGCCCTCGCTGTGGCGTGGGCCGTCTACCTGGTTCCGAAGGCGCTCAAGCACCACGACGACGTGGTGAAGAGCCGTTCGGTCGACCGTTTCTCGCACACGATGCGGGTGCTGGCCCGGCGCGAGCCGGTCAGCCGGCGCTCGGCGCGCCTCGTGGTCACCCCCGGGCGGGCCGCCGCGCCCCCGGTCGTGGTCACCAAGGCCAGCGGTGTCGCGACCCCCGACCGGCGCCGGACCGCGGCCAACCGCGCCGCTCGCCGCCGTCGTCGCGTCCTGGTCGCGCTGCTCGGCGCGCTGGCGCTGCTCGGCGCCCTCGCCCTCGGCGGCGTCGTCGGCTGGCTCACCCTGACCGTGCCCGGGGTGCTGCTCGTCGCCTGGCTGGTCGTCTGCCGCCTCATGGTGCGCCGCGAGAGCGGTCTCGCCGGGCCGCTCGCCCGCATCCCCGGCGTGCCGCTCGAGCCGAGCGCGTCCCCCGAGGACGAGGCGGACGCCCAGGACGCCGAGGACCTCGAGGACCTCGAGGACGCGGACGAGCCCATGCACGCCACCGGCAGCATGACGATCACGGTGATGACCGACGACGGTCCGGTCACCGAGGAGGTCCCCGTCGTGACGGGGAACCAGCTGCGCGAGCCCGGCGGCTGGGACCTGGTGCCGGTCACGCTCCCGACCTACGTCACCAAGCCGGTGGCCGAGCGACGCACGGTGCGCACCATCGACCTCGACTCCACCGGCGTGTGGACCTCGGGACACACCGACGCCGACTCGGCCCTGGCCCGCGAGGGCGAGCAGGCCGACCGTGAGCGTCGGGCGCAGCGCGAGCAGGGCGAGGCCGGCCGCGCGGTCGGTTCCTGACCCAGCCCGGGCCCGGGTCCGAATTCGGTCCGGTCCGTCCCGGGTGCTAGCGTTTCACCCGCGTCCTCGGACGCGATGGGGCTGTGGCGCAGTTGGTAGCGCGTCTCGTTCGCAATGAGAAGGTCAGGGGTTCGAATCCCCTCAGCTCCACCATGTGGGTGAACGCCCCTCACCAGCCGCGACGCTGGTGAGGGGCGTTTTCTTCTTCGTGGGGACACTCGGCCGGCTCCGCCCACCTCATCTGCGACCCCGGTCTCGGGATCAGCCTGTTGTGGCGAAGCGCGGGAGCCGACAAGGTGCAGGGATGACAGATCCAGCGGATGCCAGGTGCCGAGACTGCGGCGGGCCGCTGCGCCCGCTCGAGACCAACGTCAAGCTCAAGGGCAAGTGGGTCCCCACGCCATCGGTGGCCTCGGAGTGCACCAGCTGCGGGATGGTCTGGCGCGCGGACGGGACCAGCGATCGAGGCTAGGGACAAGCGCTCGGGTGGGGGCGCTTCCCCGGTCCTCTCGGGCTGTCCCCGTGCCTTCCTCTGCGGGTGGGACCACTCGTTGACAGCGTGCGTCTGATGCCCTTGACTGCCTATATGCCGAATCGGCATAGTTCGGAACGGCGTACGTCTGGAGAGGACGAACAGGGTGGACTTCGAGCTCGACGCAGACCAGCGCGCCTGGCGTGAGGAGGTCCGCGTCTTCCTCCGCGAGCACGTCACGCCGCAGCTGCGGGCCGAGCTGGCCGCCTCCGACCTGGAGGTCCTCGACGGCGAGGTGGCCGCGTTCCGGCGCGCCGTCGGCGAGAAGGGCTGGTTCGGCCTCAACTGGCCGGTGGAGTTCGGCGGCCTCGGGCTCGGACCGATCCGCCAGCACCTGCTGGTCAGCGAGTTCGAGTACTGGGGCGTCCCCGGGCCGGACCTGACCGTGACCTCGGTGGCGCCGATGATCATGCGCCACGGCACCGAGCACAACAAGAGCGAGTTCCTCCCGCCGATCGCGCGTGGTGAGCTGATCTGCGCGGTGGGCTACTCCGAGCCCGGCGCCGGCACCGACCTCGCCAGCCTCCGCACGCGCGCCGTCCTCGAGGGGACGATGGAGGACGGCGAGTGGGTCATCAACGGCTCCAAGATCTGGAACAGCGGCGCCCAGCGGTCCACCCACGAGTGGCTCTGCGTGCGCACCGACCCCGACGCGCCCAAGCACAAGGGCATCTCGGTCATCATCGTGCCCGTCGACGCCCCCGGCGTGACGATCCGGCCGCTGGTCGCCTGGTCCGGCTACCGCACCAACGAGGCGTTCTTCGACAACGTCCGGGTGCCCGCCACGAACCTCGTCGGCGAGGCCAACAAGGGCTGGCGCTACATCACCGGAGCACTGGACCTCGAGCGCGGGGCCCTGACCAACGCCGGCGACCTGCGCCGAGCGGTCGACGACCTCCTCGACCTGGCGCGCCGCCCGCGCCGCGACGGCGTCGTGCCCGCCAGCGAGCCGGCCGTGCGGCGGCGGCTCGCCCAGCTCGACGCCGACGTCGAGGTGGCCAAGCTGATGGGGTTCGAGGCGGCCTCGATGCTCGCCGACAGCATCATCCCGAGCATCGAGGTGAGCACCGAGAAGATCTTCACCAGCGAGCTGCGCCAGCGCATCGCCGAGGTGGCTCTCGACCTGCTCGGGCCCGACGGCCTCCTGGGTCACCGCACCCCGGACGCTCCTGACGACGGCCGCTTCGAGCGGCTCTACCGGATCGCCCCGCTCATGCGGTTCGGTGCCGGCGCCAACGAGGTGCTGCGCGACGTCATCGCGCAGCGAGGCCACGCGATGCCGTCCTACGGACGCTGAGGAGGACCCATGAAGCTCATCGCCACCGAGCAGGAGCGCGACCTCACCGACGCGCTGCGCCACGTGCTCACCACCCACTGCACCACCGACGTGGTCCGCCGGTCCCTCGAGGCGGACGCCGGGGGCGTCCCGCAGGACCTGTGGCGGGCGCTGACCAACGCCGACGTCCTCGGCCTGCCCTTCGCCGAGGAGTTCGGAGGTGCCGGCGGCACGCTCGACGACCTCGCCGTGTTCGCCGTCGAGGCGGGTCGGGCGCTGTGCCCCAGCGTCGTGCTGAGCACCCTCCACCTCGGCCTCGCGGTCGACGCCCTCGGCGACGACATGCACCGCAAGCGGCTGCTGCCGACGATCTGCCGCGGCGAGGTCCGCGGCACCGTCGCCGTCAACAGCCCCTACGACGCGACGGACGTCCGACCCCGGCTCGCCGCCGAGCCGGTGACCGGCCCCGACGGCCCCGCCTTCGAGGTCAACGGCGAGGTCGACTTCGTGGGCGACGCCGACCAGGCGCAGCAGCTCCTCCTCACCGCGCGCGTCACGACGTACGGCGAGCCGGACCGCCTCATCGGACTGCTCCTCGACCCCGCCAGCGCCGGCGTCGCCATGACGCCGCTGCCGGCGAGCGACGGCGACCGCTGGCAGCGCCTGCGGCTCGACCGGGTGCGGGTGGCCGGCGCCGACGTGCTGGCCGGGCCCACCGGTGACGGGCTCGCCGCCGACGACGTGCGCCGGGTCGCCCTGACGATCCGCGCGCTGCAGTGCCTCGACATGGTCGGCGGTGCGCAGGCCGTCCTCGAGCGCACGGTCGACTACACCACCGGCCGCGAGCAGTTCGGTCGCCCGATCGCGTCGTTCCAGGCCGCCCAGCACCTCGTCGCCGACATCCACATCGCGGTGCAGGCGGCCCGGCTGGCCGCGCGCAGCGCCCTCTTCTGGTTGGGCCGCGGCCGGCTCGCCACCCGCGAGACCGCGGTGGCGGTCATGCACGCCTCGACCGCCTACCGTCGCGCCACGCTCGACGCCCACCAACTGCACGGCGGCATGGGCTACGTCCTGGAGACGGACCTGCACCTGTGGTCGGAGCGCGCCCGCAGGTTCGGTGTCCTCGGAGGCGGGCCCGACGTGGCCGGCCGCTGGCTGGAGAAGGAGATCGGTCTTGACTGACCAGGTGCTGTCCGGGGTCCGGGTCCTCGACCTGTCCCGCTGGGTCGCCGGCGAGTACGCCGCCAAGCTCTTCGGTGACTTCGGCGCCGACGTGGTGAAGGTGGAGCGTCCCGGCGAGGGGAGCCTGACCCGGGCCTGGGGTCCCTTCCCGGACGACGTGCCGGACCCGGAGCGCAGTGCGCTCTTCCTGCACCTCAACACCAACAAGCGCTCGGTCGCGCTCGACCTGCGCGACGACGCCGACCGCGAGGTGCTGCTCGACCTGGTCCGCAGCGCGCACGCCGTGGTCGAGTCCTTCCGCCCCGGTCACCTCGAGGAGCTCGGGCTCGGCCCGGACGTGCTGCGCGAGCTCAACCCGAGCCTGGTGCTCACCCGGATCAGCGCGTTCGGGCAGAGCGGCCCCTACCGCGACCGCGAGGCCACCGGGCTGGTGCTGCAGGGCGCCGGCGGCCCGATGCACGCCACCGGTCAGGCCGACCGGGCTCCGCTGCGCAAGCCGGGCCTGCTCGAGCACTACACCGTCGGACGCACCGCCGCCCAGGCCACGATGGCCGGGCTGCTGCGTGCCCGACGCACCGGTCGAGGCGCCACCATCGACGTCTCGGGCCAAGAGGTCCTGCTCGCGGGCGCCGACCGCCGGGCGTCGTACCTGCTCTCGGCGTCGTACTCCGGCATCATCGCGCCGCGCGGGGCCCGCAGCCCGCACCGCCACGGAGCCACGTTCACCGGCCCCTTCCGCGCCGCCGACGGCTTCGTCATGGTCTACGTCACCAACCAGGCCTTCTGGAACCGCTTCGTGCATCTGATCGCGGCCGACGACCCGGCGTTCCGGGAGCGCTTCCTGGACCGGCAGACCGTGGTCGGTGAGGACCGCGAGGACTTCATGGCCCACGTCACGGCCTGGATCGCGGCGCGACCGAAGATCGAGGTGATGGAGGCGGCCGAGGGGGCACGGATCCCGGTCACCGCCTACCTCGCGGTCTCCGAGGTCATGGCGCACCCGCACTTCCGGGAGCGCGGCGCGTTCGAGGTGGGCGACCACCCCGCCGCCGGCCGGCTGGAGTACGCCGGGGCGCCGTGGCGGATGGAGCGCGGCTACGCGCTGCGCAGCACCGCCCCGCTGCTCGACCAGCACGGCGCCGACGTGCGCGCCGAGCTCTCCACCGCCCAGCACGACACCACGGAGGTGACGGCATGACCGGCGACCTGGGTCCCACCGACTCCGACCTGCCGCTGGCCGGCATCCGGGTCATCGACCTGACCGTCGTGTGGTCCGGTCCCGGAGCCACCGCGCTGCTGGGCGACATGGGCGCGGAGGTGATCCGGGTCGAGGGCAACAACCGGGTCAGCCGCCAGGTGTCGGCCACGGTGACGAAGGAGTCCTTCGAGAAGACCGGCTACCACGGCGGCACCTACCCCGACAAGGACCCGGGAGCCCGCCCGTACGACCGCTCCGCGCTGTTCAACTGGCACGCCCGCAACAAGCTCGCCGCGTGCATGAACCTGGACGCCCCGGAGGGCCACCAGGCCTTCCTGGACCTGGTCGCGGTCAGCGACGTGCTGGTGGAGAACAACTCCGCCGGCGTGCTGGAGAAGCTCGGCATCCCCCACGAGCGCCTGCTCGAGATCAACCCGCGCCTGGTGGTGGCCCGGATGCCGCCGCTCGGGCTGAGCGGCCCGATCAGCGACTACCTCGGTTACGGCCCGAACTTCAACAGCCTGGTCGGCATCGCCGCGATGGACGGCTACGAGGGCGAGGAGCCGGACTCCGCCGGCGAGAACTACCACATGGACGAGGCCGCTCCCGCCGGCCTCGCCTTCGCGGTGTCCGCCGCCCTGTGGGACCGCGAGGAGACCGGCGTCGGTGGGCTCATCGAGTTCGCCCAGGCCGAGACCGTGATGGCCGAGGTGGGGGAGTTCTTCCTCGACCACCAGGTCAACCACCGCGACCCTGTCGTGCTCGGCAACACCGACCCGTGGATGGTCCAGGACGTCCTGCAGGTGCTCGGCGAGGACCGCTGGGTCGCCGTGAGCATCCGCGACGACCGGGACTGGGCGGCGCTGCACACCGTCGACGGTCTCGGCGGTGCCCCCGGCCTGCCGGCGCCGGACGCCGACGGCGCGACCCGCCGCGAGCACAGCGCGGCGATCCGGGAGGTGCTGGCCGACTGGTGCCGGGACCGGACGGCCGACGACGTGGTCTCCACCCTGCAGGCCCTCGGCATCCCGGCGGGCGAGGTGCTGGACGAGCGCCAGGTGCTCGACGACCCGCACCTGGCCGAGCGCGGCTGGTGGCAGGAGCGCAGCCACCCGTCCGTGGGCACCCACCGCTACCCCGGCCACCCCTGGCGCAGCGCCGACGTCGAGCTGGCCCACGGACGCCCCCTGCCGGGCTTCGGCGAGGACAACGAGCACGTCTACCTGGGCGTCCTGGGCTACGACCGGGAGACCTACGACGACCTCGTCGCCCGTGGCCTGGTCACCGACCACCAGCTGGCATGAGCCCCGACCGAGAGGAACCCATGACCGTCGAGTCCCTGATCCCCGCCGAGGTGCAAGAACGCGTCGGCACCGTCGCGGCCGTCGCGGTCGGCGAGGTGTACCGCCGCGACTGGCAGCGCTGGGCGGTCTCGGTCGAGGACCACAACCCGCTCTGGTTCGACGCCGAGGTGGCGCGCGCCCACGGCTACGACGACGTGGTCGCACCGCCGCTCTACGTGCAGTACGCCGTGCTCGGGGTGACCCCGCTGGACGGGCTGCGCGCGGACGGCTCCTCCGGCGCGGTCTCGGGGAGCCTGGCGTTCCCCGACGCCCCGCGACGGATGGCCGGCGGGGAGAGCACCACCTTCCACCGCCCCTGCTACCACGGTGACGAGATCACCATGGAGCGCCGCATCGAGTCCATCGTGCAGAAGCAGGGCCGGTCCGGGCCGTTCGTGCTGGTCACCTGGCGCACGACGTACACCAACCAGCGCGACGAGCTGGTGGCCGAGGCCACCACCTCGATGATCGCGCGGCCGTGAGCGAGAGGACGGGCATGCCCACCGAGCAGCTGCACTTCGAGGACGTCGCCGTGGGCGACGCGATCCCCACCCTGACCACGACGGTCGACCAGACCCAGATGTTCTTCTTCAGCGCGGCCACCTACAACGGCCACCGCATCCACTACGACACGTCGTGGGCCAGCGACCGCGAGGGCTACGACGACGTGCTCGTCCAGGGGCCGCTGCAGTCCGCGCTCCTGGCGCGGGCGGTCACCGACTGGATCGGTGGCGCCGGTCGCCTGGTGAGCTTCTCGGCCCAGAACCGGGCCGTCGCCTTCCCCGGCGAGGAGCTCTCCTTCGGGGGCACGGTGACCGCGACCCGCCTGGCCGACGGGCGCGGCCTGGTCGACCTGGAGGTCGTCGGCCGACGCGGCGACGACGTGCTGATGCCCGGCACCGCGACCGTCGAGCTGCCCGTGCGCGCGCAGTCCAGCACCGCGGCGGGCTCCTGATGGGGCTGCGGGGCGAGGCCGCGATCGTCGGCATCGCTGAGCTGCCGGCGGAGAAGAAGCAGAGCGGACCGGCCCGGTCCACCCTCGACCAGTACGCGCACCTGGCCAAGCTGGTCATCGAGGACTCCGGGCTGCCGGCCTCGGCGGTCAACGGGCTGGTCACGCACGGCATCCAGGAGTCGGAGATGTTCGCCCCGGCGACCCTGTCGGAGTACCTGGGCATCCCCCTGGACTTCGGTGAGCGGGTCGACCTCGGCGGCGCCACCGCTGCGGGGATGATCTGGCGGGCCGCAGCCGCGGTCGAGCTCGGCATCTGCGAGGCCGTGCTGTGCGTGGTGCCGGGGTCCTTGATGCTGCCGCGCTCCCAGCGCGCACCCGCCACGCCCGCGCACCCGCTCTGGTACGGCGCGTCGAGCGGCAAGTACGGATCGCCCCAGGCCGAGTTCGAGATCCCCTACGGCAACGTGGGGCAGAACGCGCCGTACGCCCAGATCGCCAACCGGTACGCCGCGGAGTTCGGCTACGACCCGCGGGCCACCGCCAAGATCGCGGTGGACCAGCGCACGAACGCCCTCAGCCACCCCGACGCGGTGTTCCACGGCAAGCCCCTGACCATCGACGACGTGCTCGCCAGCCCGGTGATCGCCGACCCGATCCACATGCTCGAGGTGGTGATGCGCGTCCAGGGCGGTGCAGCGGTGCTCGTGGCCGACGCCGCCCTCGCCCGTCGGTCGCGCCACCGCCCGGTGCGGATCGCCGGCTTCGGCGAGCACCTGGCGTTCAAGACCCCGACCTACGCCGAGGACCTGGTCCGCACGCCGATCGCCCGGGCCGCCGACCGAGCCTTCACGATGGCCGGCCTGGACCGGTCCGACGTGGACATGGCCTCGATCTACGACTGCTACACGATCACGGTCCTGATGAGCCTGGAGGACGCCGGCTTCTGTCCCAAGGGCACCGGCATGCAGTGGGTCCACGACCACGACCTGACCTTCCGCGGCGACTTCCCGGTGAACACCGCGGGGGGCCAGCTGTCCTTCGGCCAGGCCGGCATGGCCGGCGGCATACACCACGTGGTGGACGCCGCCCGGCAGGTCATGGGCCGCGCCGCGGACGCCCAGGTCGCCGACTGCGACACCGCCTTCGTCACCGGTAACGGCGGCATCATGAGCGAGCAGGTCGCCCTCCTGCTCCAGGGAGCCTGAGATGAGTCAGCAACCGATCGAGTCCAAGCCGGTCCCCGAGGCGACGCCCGTCTCCCAGCCCTACTGGGACGCCCTGCGCGAGCACCGGATCGAGATCCAGTACTCGCCGTCGCTGGGCCGGCACGTCTTCTACCCGCGCCTGCTCGCCCCCGGGACCCTGGCCGACGACCTGGAGTGGCGGGAGATCTCTGGGGAGGGCACCCTCTACACGTTCACCGTCGCGGAGCGGCCGACCGCACCGCCGTGGGCGGACGCGGTCCCGCAGCTGCTGGCTGTCGTCGAGTGGGACGAGGGGCCGCGCGTGAGCACCGAGCTCGTCGACGTCGAACGGGGCGACATCCGGATCGGGATGCGGGTCAGCCCGGTCTTCCACGACGACGCGGAGTCCCAGATGACGCTGCTCCACTACCGACCCAGCACGGATCGGTAGCCGGGGACGTGGACGAGAGCAGGCACCCATGAGCGAGTTCGACCTGATCGTGCGCGGCGGCACCGTGGTGGACGGCACCGGGGAAGCGGCCCGCACCGCCGACGTGGCCGTGCGCGACGGCGTCGTCGCGGAGGTGGGCCGGGTGTCCGGCTCGGCGACGCGCGAGGTGGACGCGGACGGCGCGGTCGTCGCGCCGGGTTTCGTGGACGTGCACACCCACTACGACGGGCAGGCCACCTGGGACTCCTACCTGCAGCCCTCGTCCTGGCACGGGGTCACCACGGTCGTGATGGGCAACTGCGGCGTGGGCTTCGCCCCCGTGGTGCCCGAGGACCACGACCGGCTGATCGAGCTGATGGAGGGCGTGGAGGACATCCCGGGCGTCGCGCTGGCCGAGGGGCTGTCCTGGGCGTGGCGCTCGTTCCCGGAGTACCTGGACGCGCTCGAGGAGCGCGCCCACGACATGGACTTCGCGGCCCAGGTGCCGCACGCGGCACTGCGGGTGCGCTCGATGGGCGAGCGGGCCGCGGCGCACACGCTGGCCACCGACGAGGAGATCTCGATGATGGCCACGCTGGCCGTGGAGGCCATCGAGGCCGGTGCGGTCGGCTTCAGCACCTCCCGGACGCTGAACCACAAGTCGATCTCGGGCGAGCTGACGCCGTCGTACGCCGCGGGGCGCGACGAGCTGCGCGCCATCGCCGCGGCGATCGGGCGGACCGGTAAGGGTGTCCTGCAGCTGGTGACCGACTGGGACGACGAGTCGATCGAGACCGACTTCGACCTGATCCGCTCGATGGTGGAGGCCTCCGGCCGGCCGATGTCCTTCTCGCTGGCCCAGAGCCTGTCGGCGCCGGACCGGTTCCGCTCGGCGCTGCGCTTCCTGGAGGAGGCCAACGGCCAGGGGCACCGCTTGCGCGGCCAGGTGGCGGCGCGCGGCATCGGGCTGCTGATGGGGCTGGAGTGCACCCTCAACCCCTTCAAGGCCAACCCCGCCTACCAGCGGATCTCGCACCTGCCCGTCGCCGAGCAGGCCCGGCTGATGGCTGAGCCGGCACTGCGCCGCGAGATCCTCGAGCACGGCATCATCAAGGCCCCGCACCTGATCGGGGGAGGGTTCCTGGACCGGGTGGAGGTCATGTTCGAGCTGACCGACCCGCCGAGCTACGAGCCCGACCCCGAAGACACGATCGCCCGGCGGGCCGCCCGTGCAGGGGTGCCCGTCGCGGAGCTGATCTACGACGTCCTCGTCTCGGACGGGGGCCGCGGGATGTTCTACCAGCCGTTCACGAACTACGTCGACGGCTCCCTCGACGGTGCGTTGGAGCTGCTGAGCCACGACTTCACCATCCCCGGGCTCTCGGACGGTGGCGCCCACGTCGGCACGATCTGCGACGCGAGCTTCTCCACCACGCTGCTCCAGCACTGGGTGCGCGACCGGGAGCGGGGCCGGCTGCCGCTGGAGTTCGTCGTGCAGCGCCAGGCCAGGGCCACGGCGGAGGCGGTCGGCTTCCTCGACCGTGGCCTGCTGGTGCCCGGCTACAAGGCGGACCTCAACGTGATCGACCTGGAGGGCCTGCGCCTGCACAAGCCCGAGATCCACCACGACCTGCCTGCCGGCGGTCGACGGCTGCTGCAGCGCGCCGACGGCTATCGGCACACCTTCGTCTCCGGTGTGGAGACCTACGTCGACGGCGAGGCCACCGGTGAGCTGCCGGGTCGGTTGGTGCGCGGGGGGCAGGCCGACCCACGCCGCTGATCCGCAGCCCGCCACCCACCGAGACCGAGGGAGAACCATGGCACTCGACGCCGCCACCACCGCCCTGCTCCAGCAGCTGGCCGCCGCCGGCGGTGCCCCGATGCACGAGGTCCCACCCGACGAGGCGCGCGCCCGGATGGCCGGTCTCGCCACGATGTACCTCCTCGGGCCGGAGCCTGCGCGCACCGACGACGTGGTGGTCCCCGGCCCCGGTGGCAGCCTGCGGGCCCGGGTGCTGGCTCCCGAGACCCCCCGGGGCGTGCTGCTCTACCTGCACGGCGGTGGCTGGGTCGTCGGCAGCATCGACGAGCACGAGGCGCTGGGGCGCCAGCTCGTCGAGGCCACCGGGTGCGCCGTGGTGCTGGCCTCCTACCGGCTGGCCCCCGAGCACCCCTGGCCGGCGGCGCTCGAGGACGCGGGTGCGGCGCTGGCCTGGGTGGAGCAGCACCGGGCCGACCTCGGGGCCGACCTCCCGCTCGTCCTCGCCGGCGACAGCGCCGGGGCCAACCTCGCGACGATCCTCGCCCGCCGGGCCCGCGACGCCGGCGGTCCGGCGATCGCCGCGCAGGTGCTGGTCTACCCCGTGACCGACCACGACTTCGACAACGGTTCCTACACCGACCCCGCCAACCAGCTGGCCCTGAACAGGGACACCCTGCGGTGGTTCTGGGACCAGTACGCAGCACCCGCCCAGCGCCCGGACCCCGACGTCTCCCCGGCCCGCGCCGAGGACCTGGCCGGGCTCCCGCCCGCGATCGTCGTGCTCGCCCAGCACGACGCCCTGCGGGACGAGGGCGCCGCCTACGCCGCGGCGCTGCGCAGCGCCGGGGTCGCGGTCGACGTGCGCCAGTTCGACGGCCAGATGCACGGCTTCTTCACCATGGTGGGGCTGCTCCCCGCCCAGGCCGAGGCCGTGGCCCACGTGGCCTCCCTGCTCGACCCCCACCTCCGAGAGGACTCCCGATGAGCACGACCGCCCGATCCTCTGCCCAGCCGGACGCCTCGGTGCGCACCGTGGACGCCCTCGTGGTCGGCGCCGGCTTCGCCGGCCTCTACGCCCTGCACGTGCTGCGCGGTCAGGGTCTGGACGTGCACGTCGTCGACGGCGCCTCCGACGTGGGAGGCACCTGGTTCTGGAACCGCTACCCCGGAGCCCGCTGCGACATCGAGAGCATCTACTACAGCTACTCCTTCGACGCCGACCTCGCGCGCGAGTGGCAATGGAGCGAGAAGTACGCCGGGCAGCCGGAGATCCTGGCCTACCTGCAGCACGTGGCCGATCGCTACGACCTGCGCCGCGACATCTCCTTCGACACCTGGGTCCGCGAGGCCAGGTACGACGAGGGGGACGACCGGTGGCGGGTGACCACGCAGGACGGCGCGGTCGTCTCCGCCCGTTGGCTGGTCCTGGCGGTCGGGCTGCTCTCGAGCACCAACCTGCCCGACATCCCCGGACGGGACGACTTCGCCGGCCCGGTCCTGCACACCGGCCGGTGGCCGCACGAGCCGGTCGACCTGAGCGGCCGGCGGGTCGGGGTGATCGGCACCGGGTCCTCCGGCATCCAGGCGATCCCGCGGATCGCCGAGCAGGCCGAGCACCTCACGGTCTTCCAGCGCACCGCGAACTTCAGCCTCCCCGCGCTCAACGGCGCCCCCGACCCCGACGGGGTGCGGCGGCTGATCGAGGACCACGCGGCGGTCCGGGACCAGGTGCGCCGCTCGTCGTACGGCATCCTCCTCGAACCGCCGACCCGCGGGGCCCTGGAGGTCGCCGAGGAGGAGCGGCTGGCGACCTACGAGGAGCGGTGGCGCGAGGGCACCCTCACCGGGATCCTGCAGGCCTACAACGACCTGGTCCGCAACCAGGAGGCGAACGACACCGCGGCCGACTTCGTGCGGTCCAAGATCGCCGAGATGGTCGACGACCCGCAGGTGGCCGAGGACCTGATGCCCCGTGGGTACGCCTACGGCACCAAGCGGCCCTGCCTCGACACGGGCTACTTCCAGACCTACAACCGTGATGACGTGGAGCTGGTCAACCTCCGGCGGACCCCGATCGAGCGGATCACCGAGCGGGGTGTGCGCACCAGTGCCGGCGAGCACGAGCTGGACGTCCTCGTCTTCGCCACCGGGTACGACGCGATGACCGGGCCGCTGCTCGGCATCGACCCGATCGGCAGGGAGGGGCAGCGCCTGGGCGAGAGGTGGGCCGAGGGCCCCTCGTCCTACCTGGGCATCGCCGTGGCCGGGTTCCCCAACATGTTCACGATCACCGGTCCGGGCAGCCCGTCGGCCCTGAGCAACGCGGTGGTGTCGATCGAGCAGCACGTCGAGTGGCTCGCCCGCCTGCTCGCCCACGCCACCGAGACCGGTCTGACGGTGATCGAGGCCGACTGCGTGGCGGAGAAGGAGTGGACCCAGCACGTGCAGAACGTCGGCGACGCGACGCTCTACCCGCAGACCGACTCCTGGTACATGGGCGCCAACATCCCCGGCAAGCCGCGGGTCTTCCTGCCCTACATCGGCGGCGTGGGCCACTACCGGGCCCTGTGCGAGGCGCTCGCCGACGACGGCTACAGCGGCTTCGCGACCGCCTGAGCGGCCCGCCCGTCCCACCGCCCCACCCCCGCGCGTCCGCCCACCCGAGGAGCCCCCGTGAGCAGCAGCAGAGCAGCCGTCCTGACGACCAGCCCGGGACGGCTCGAGATCCACCGCATCGACGTCGACGACCCCGGCCCGGACGAGGTGCTGGTGCGCACCGTGGCAGCCGGGGTGTGTCACTCCGACCTGCACTTCATGCAGGGGGTGATGCCGTACCCGCTCCCGACCGTGCTCGGCCACGAGTCGGCCGGTGTGGTCGAGGCGGTCGGCGACCGGGTCACCGCACTGGCGCCCGGGGACCACGTGGTGGCCTGCCTGTCCGTCTTCTGCGGCAGGTGCGAGTTCTGCCTGTCGGGCAACCCCGCCCTGTGTCTCAAGCAGGGGGTGAACCGGCCTGCGGGCGCGCCGCCCCGGCTCAGCCTGGACGGTGCCCCGCTCACCCAGTTCCTGAACCTCTCGAGCTTCTCCGAGCTGACCCTGGTGCACCAGAACGCCCTGGTCCGGATCGCACCGGAGATGCCCCTCGGCCCGGCTGCGCTGCTCGGCTGCGGCGTGGTCACGGGGCTGGGCGCGGTCTTCCGGACCGCCGCCGTCCGGCCCGGCGAGTCCGTGGCCGTGATCGGCTGCGGCGGGGTCGGCCTGAGCACCGTGCACGGCGCGGAGCTGGTCGGGGCCGGGCGGATCATCGCCGTGGACACCGACCCCGCCAAGCTGGAGCTGGCCCGGACGTTCGGTGCCACCGACGTCGTCGACGCCTCGACCACCGACCCGGTCGAGGCGGTGCGCGAGCTCACCGGCGGCGGCGTGCACCACGCCTTCGAGGCGGTCGGGCTGGCGGTCACCACCGAGCAGGCCTTCGCCATGGCACGCCGAGGCGGCACCGCGACCGTGGTCGGGATGCTGCCGCCGGGGGAGAAGGTCTCGATCTCGGGGCTGGACCTGCTCGTCGAGAAGCGGCTGCAGGGCTCGCAGATCGGGTCGAACCAGTTCCTGGTCGACATCCCGCGCTACGTCGACCTCTACCTGCGGGGACGCCTCCGCCTGGACGACCTGATCAGTGGCACCGTGCCCCTGGCCGAGGTCAACGAGGCCTACGACCGGCTGACCGGTGGCGGCGTCGCCCGGCAGCTGCTCAGCTTCGACTAGCCGGCGGGCGGCTGGATCGACTTCACCTCGAGGAACTCCTCGAGTCCGTGGACGCCGTACTCCCGCCCGATCCCGGACTGCTTCATCCCGCCGAACGGCGCCAGCCGGTTGTTGTTGAGCCCGTTCACGTGGACCGTCCCGGAACGGATCCGCCGGGCGACGGCGCCGGCCCGGTCGGGGTCGGCGCCGAACACGCCCGCGGAGAGGCCGTAGTCGGTGGCGTTGGCCAGGCGTACGGCATCGTCGTCGCCGCGGTGCGTCTGGACGGCGAGCACCGGACCGAAGACCTCCTCGCGACCGATCCGCATGTCGGGGGTGACCCCGCCGAGCACGACGGGTGCCATGTGGAAGCCACGCTCCGGCTGGGCCGGTGCGGGGTCGCCGTGCTCGACCGTGGCGCCCTCCTCGACGGCCTGGTGCAGGTGTCCGGCCACCCGCTCCCACTGGACCTGGGAGGCGAGCGGGCCGAGGTTCTCGCCCGGCACGAACGCCGCGGCGGTCTGCGAGGCGATCGCGACCGCGTCGGCGTAGCGGTCCTCGGGCACGATGAGGCGGGTCCAGGCCGCGCAGGTCTGGCCGGTGTTCATCATGCAGAAGCCGGCGCTCGTCCGGACGGCGGTCGCGAAGGCCTCGTCGTCGAGGTCGTCGAGGAGCACGCTGGGGGACTTCCCGCCCAGCTCGAGGGCGACCCGCTTGAGCGTGCCCGCGGCGGTGCGAGCGATCTCCCGGCCGGTCGCGGTGGAGCCGGTGAACGAGACCATGTCGACCCCGGGGTGCTCGGCCAGCGCGGCGCCCACGACGGTGCCGCGGCCCGGGACCAGCTGAAGCCAGCCGGCCGGGACACCGGCGTCCCGCGCGGCCTCGACCAGCAGGTAGGCGGTCAACGGGGTGGTCTCCGCCGGCTTCAGCACCACCGGGCAGCCGGCGGCCAGCGCCGAGCCGACCTTGGCGAGCGCCTGGTGCAGGGGGAAGTTCCAGGGACTGATCGCGGCCACGACGCCGACCGGCTCGCGCACCAGCGTGGATGCTCCGAGCGCCTCGTCGAACGGGTAGGCCTCGGCGACGTCGGTGGTGGTCGCCAGCGTCGCCAGCGGCATCCCGACCTGGACCTGACGGGCGAACGCCGCCGGAGATCCCATCTCCGCGGACATCGTGTCCGCGAACTCCTCGGCCCGCTCGGTGATCCGCGCGTGCAGGGCCCGCAGCGCCGCGATCCGGTCGGCCAGGGGCCACGCGGGCCCCTCGTCGAGCACCCGTCGGGCGCCCAGCACCGCGCGGTCCACGTCGACCTCGTCGCCCAGGCGGACCCGGGCGTGCTGCTCGCCGGTGCGGGGGTCGACGAGGCTGAGCACCTCGTCGCCGTGCGGCTCGACCCACTGCCCGTCGATGTGGATCTGGTCCCTGGTCTGCATCGCTCATCCTCGTGGCCGACGGAAGTGGTCTAGGTTGTTCTATTCCTATTGAACATATCCCGACTTGGCAAGGTCCGCGGCTGATCGCGACCGGGCGGTCGGCGAGGAGGGTGGTACGGGATGCGCACAGTGCAGGCGACCTACGTCGACGGGGCATGGGCGCCGGGGACGGGCAGCACGGAGGTCGAGGTGTCCAGCGCCGCCGACGGCTCCGTCCTCACCCGCTTCCAGGGGGCCGGGGCCGAGGACGTCGCGCGGGCCTGCGCGGCCGCCGGCCGGGCCTGGCCGGGGTGGGCGGCGACGCCGGTCACCGACCGGGCCGACCTGCTCCGCACCGCGGCCGAGCTCGTCGAGAAGCGGGCCGACGAGCTCGGCGCGACCGCGGCGCAGGAGGTCGGGACCCCCATCCGGATGGCCCCGATCGTGCACGGGCACATGGTCGCGGCCACGATGCGCGACGTCGCCGACAAGGTGGAGAGCCACACCTTCGAGGAGCGGGTCGGCAGCTCACTGGTGCTCCGCGAGAGTGTGGGTGTCGCCGCGGCCATCACCGCGTGGAACTACCCGCTCTACCAGCTCGCCACCAAGCTGGTGCCGGCGCTGGCCGTGGGGTGCACCGTGGTCCTCAAGCCCTCCGAGATCGCTCCGCTGACGACCATCGGCTTCTTCGAGGCCCTGGCCGAGGCCGGCCTCCCCGGTGGGGTGGCGAACCTGGTGGTGGGCACGGGAGCGGAGGCCGGCGAGCCGCTGGTCACCGACCCCCGGGTCGGGGCGGTGAGCTTCACCGGCTCGACGCGGACCGGCGTCCGGATCGCCGAGCTGGCCGCGGCCGGGGTGACCCGGGTGACCCTCGAGCTGGGCGGCAAGTCCGCGAGCGTGCTGCTTGACGACGCCGACCTGGCGACCGCCGTGCCCGCCACGCTCAACGGCTGCCTGCTGAACAACGGCCAGACGTGCGCGGCGCTCACCCGGTTGATCGTGCCCCGGGCCCGGCTCGCCGAGGTCGAGGAGATCCTCGCGGCCGCGGTCGCGCAGCTGCGGGTCGGCGACCCGCGCGACCCGGACACGGCGGTGGGGCCGGTGGCCTCGGCCGCCCAGCACCACCGGGTGCTCCAGCACCTGCGAGGTGCCCTGGACGACGGCGCCACCGTGGTCTCCGGCGGCCTGGACGCACCGGAGGGCGTGCCCGCGGGCGGCTACTACGTGCGTCCCACGGTGCTGCGCGTCGAGCCGAGCATGCGCATCGCGCGCGAGGAGGTCTTCGGGCCCGTGCTGTGCGTGATCGCCGTGGACTCCGAGGACGAGGCGGTCGCCGTGGCCAACGACACCGACTACGGGCTGTCGGGGGCGGTGTGGTCGGCCGACCCCGACCGTGCCCTGGCGGTGGCGCGACGCCTGCGCACCGGACAGGTCGCCGTCAACGGCGGCGCGTTCAACATCTCCGCCCCGTTCGGCGGCTACAAGCGCTCCGGGTACGGCCGCGAGGGCGGGCGCTTCGGCCTGGACGAGTACCTCGAGACGAAGGCGGTGCAGCTGTGAGTGCATCCTCCCCCGCGCGGACCCGGGTCCGCGCCGCCGTCCTCGACCAGGCGCCCGGACGCCTGGTGCTCACCGAGGTGGACGTGGACGACTGGCTGGCCCCCGACGAGGTGCGGGTGCGGGTCCTGGCCTGCGGGCTGTGCCACTCGGACCTGCACATGCTCGAGGGTGAGTTCCCGGTCGTGCTGCCCACCGTCCCCGGTCACGAGATCTCCGGGACCGTGGAGGCGGTCGGGTCGTCCGTGGACGACCTGGCGGTCGGGGACCGGGTCAGTGCCTGCCTGTCGATGTTCTGCGGGCGGTGCGTGGCGTGCCGCACCGGCCGGACGTGGATCTGCGAGCGCCGCCACGACCTGGGGCGGGTCGACCGTCCGCAGCCTCGACTCGTGCGCGACGGTGCACCGGTCGGTCAGGTGGCCGGGCTGGGCGGGCTGAGCGAGGTGACGGTGCTGCACCGCAACTCCGTCGTGCGCGTGCCCACCGAGGTGCCGGCCGACCGGGCGGCCCTGCTGGGCTGCGCCGTGCTCACCGGCGTGGGCTCGGTGGTCAACGGGGCCCGGGTGCGCGCCGGGGAGACCGTGGCCGTGATCGGCTGCGGAGGCGTCGGGCTGAACGTCCTCCAGGGAGCGCGGATCGCCGGGGCGTCCCGGATCGTCGCGGTCGACCTGTCCGCGGAGAAGCTGGAGCTGGCGCGGCGCTTCGGCGCGACGGACGTGGTCGACAGCAGTGCCGAGGACGCCGTGACCGCGGTGCAGGAACTGACCGGAGGGGTCGACCACGTCTTCGACGTCGTGGGTCGCAGCCGGACGATCAGCTCCGCCGTGGCCATGCTGCGCCCCGGGCGCACCGCGTGGATGGTGGGCATCCCGCCCATGGGGGAGGAGATCGTCCTGCCCGGCCTGTCCATGGTCACCCAGGCCAAGGGCGTCCAGGGGCTGCTGATGGGAGCGAACTACTTCCCACGCGACCTGCCGCTGCTGGCCGACCTCTACCTGCAGGACCGCCTGGAGCTCGACGCCCTCGTGTCCCAGCGGGTGCCGCTCGAGCAGGTCAACGAGGGCTTCGACCTGATGCGCCGCGGCGAGGCCGCGCGGGTGGTGGTCACGTTCGGCGACAGCTGAACGAGGAGAGGGCGGCGGGGGGCGGCCTGAGCCACTCCCCGCCGCCCTCTCCTCGGGTCGCGTGGGTCAGGACACCCAGGCCTCGTCGAGGAGCACGATCGTGTTGCTGTTGGTCTGGACGCCGTGCACGTCCTCCTGCCACATGGCGAACTCGGCCGTCGGGCCGACGATGAGCGCCGGCGACAGCTCGTTCCAGCCCTCCTGCAACGCCTGGGCCGCGGCGAGCTGCTCCTCCTCGGTGGCCGCCGCCTGGAAGTCCTCGATCAGCGTGTCCATCTCCGGCGAGGTCGCCGTGCCGTAGCCGGCGTTGCCCTCGGAGTGGTTGATGCCGAACATCCGGGCGTACGGCGCCGAGTCGCGCCAGCTCAGGGCCCAGGTCGAGTAGTCGTAGTCACCCTCGATGACGCGCGTGATGAGGTCCGGCACGGAGCCGAGGAGCTCGGAGTCGGCGTCGAAGCCGACCGCGTTGAGCTGGGCCTCGTAGGCGAGCGCAGTGTCACGCTGTGCCGGCGAGCTGCCGGTGATGTAGGTGATCTTGCCGTCGAAGCCGTCCGCCTTGGCCTCCGCGACCAGCTTCTTCGCCGCTTCCTGGTCCTGCTGCAGACCCTCGACGCCGTCCTGGTGGAAGCGCGAGGTCGACGGGAAGAGCGACGACGACGCCACACCGGCACCGCCGTTGACCCGCTCGTTGACGAACTCCGGGTCCACGGCGAGCTGCATCGCCTGACGGATCCGGACATCCTCGCCCGGTCGACCCTCGGTGGCGTTGATCAACCCGGTGACGCCGGCGCCCACCACCTGCAGGTACCCGGCCGTCCCCTCGGTCAGTGCCTCGTCGACGATCACCGGATCCCGCTGGATGGCCATCGACAGGCCACCCTGCTTGAACGTGTCGGCCTGAGCGCTGGGGTCGACGATGTAGACGAACTGGAGCGACTCCAACGGCGCCTTGCCGTCGTAGTAGTCGGGGTTCGCGGTCAACGTCATCTTCTCCTGCGGCGAGCGGTCCGCGAAGACGAACGGACCGGCGCCGATCGGGGTGAAGGTCTTGCCGGCGTCCGCGGCCTTCGCCACGACCATGCCGATGCCGGTGGTGAAGAGCGCGTCGAAGCTGGGCCAGCTGCGAGCCAGCGTGAACTCCAGGCTGAGGTCACCGGTGACCTCCATGTCGGTGACGTTGCCCGACCACAGGGCGGCGTCGTGGCCGCCGTTCTCGACGTAGCGATCGATGCTCCACTCCACTGCGTCGGCGTCCAGGGCGGTGCCGTCGCTGAACTCCACGTCGGGGCGCAGCACCAGCTCCCAGCGGGTGTGGTCGTCGTTCGGGGTGAACGCCTCGGCGAGCTGCGGGACGGCCGTCTGCGACTCCTCGTCCCAGCGCAGGAGGACGTCGTAGATCGCAGCCATCTCGGTGCCGCCCGTCGTGCCGGCCACGATCGTCGAGACCGGGTCGAGCGCGAGCGGCTCCGCGTAGGCGCCGTAGGTCAGGGTGCCGCCCTCGACGACGTCGCCGGCAGCGGGCAGGTTCACCAGGCCGGGTGCGAACGAAGCGGTGCTGGAGCCGGCGTCCTCCTTCGTGTCGGTGTCCGAGGCGGAGGAGGTGCACGAGGCCACCAGCAGGAGCGCGGCGGTGAGGGGGATCGCGGCCCGCGCGATCGCGACCGGGCGACTGCGGCTGCGGCGAAGCGGACTGCGCTTGGAGTAGATAGTCATAGTTCGAAAAGGTATATGGCAGTCAGGCCGGTGTACAGGTTTCCGTCTCATCGTCCCGAATGTGCTCTGCGCACCCGCTCGGGTGAGCGCTCAGGCGCGGCGACTGCTGAGCTCGGCGGCGGCGTCGCGGGCCAGTGCCCCGATCTCGGCGTACCGGGCCGGGGTGAGGCGGGTGTCGGGGCCGCTGACGACGACCGCACCGATCGGTCGACCCGACTCGTCGAGCGCGGCCGCTGCGATGCTGGTCGTGCCCTGCTTGACCGACCCCTCGGACAGCGACCAGCCGCGACCGCGGATCTCCGTGTAGGCGTCCTCGTCGAGGCAGGTGGCGGGGTCGACGGGGAACTGCTCCCGCTCGGCGGGTGCCAGGTGGGCGAAGAGCGCGTGCCCGACCGCGCTGCCCTCGAGCGGGAGCGAGCGCCCGACCTGCAGCGCGGTGCGCACCACCTGCGACCCCTCGGCGACGTCGACCACCACGGCGGTGCTGCCCTCGAGCATCGTGAAGTAGGCGGTCTCGGCGGTGGCGTCGCGCAACGTCCCCACCAGCGCCCGCGCGCGCACCGGCAGGGGAGAGGCGACCAGAGCCGCCGAGGCGACCACGAGCGCCTTGTGGCTGACCTCCCAGCGTGGTGGCGAGCCGGGCAGCGGCCGGATCCAGCCCTCGGCGTGCAAGGTCGCCAGGGTGCGTTGCAGGGCGCTCTTGTCCTCGCCCATCCGGCGGGCGAGGTCGGTGAGGCCCACGGGCTGGAGCGCGGCGACGCTCTCCAGCACGCGCAGCCCGCGGGCCAGGGTGCCCAGGGTCTTGACGGTCATGTCGACCTCTCCTACGGTAGGGCATTCAGTGATCCAAAGTATCACATAGCAATACTAAGGGTGATGACATGAGCTTCGTTCCCACGGTCGACCAGCTGGTCCCGGACCTCGACCCCCGCGAGCAGGTCGTGCTGCTCGGTCGCGCCCTGTGGAACGAGGGCTACCGCGACCACCTGTCGGGCCACATCACCTACAACCTCGGCGACGGCACCCTGCTGTGCAACCCGTGGCTGCTCACCTGGGAGGAGGTCATGCCCGACCAGATCATCCGCATCGACCTCGAGGGCAACCTCGTCGAGGGTGACTGGCCGGCCCCGCTGGGCATCCCGCTGCACCTGGCGCTGCACGCCGCCCGTCCGGACGTGCAGATCGCCCTGCACAACCACTCCGAGTACGGCACCGTGTGGTCCGACATCGGCGAGGTGCCGCCGGCCCACGACCAGAGCTCGAGCCTGGGTGGCGGGGAGGTCGTGCTCGTCGACGAGTACGACGGTGCCGTCGACAGCATGGAGGCGGCGACCAAGGCGATCGCGGCCATGGGCGACGCCGACCGGGCCCTGCTGGGCGGGCACGGCGTGTTCGTGCTCGGCAGCACCGCCCGCGCGGTCTACCTGCGGGCCGTGGCGCTCGAGCAGCGCTGCAAGAACGCCTGGATGGTGCGGGTCGCGAACGGGCCCGCGACGTCGTCGCTGCCGGACTGGTGGCTCGAGCGGATGGCCAGGAGCGACGGCAACGGCTTCCACGGCTTCTGGGAGGCCACGGTGCGCGCAGAGCTGCGTCGCGACCCCGCCCTGGCCGCGGCGATCGACTCGCGCCTCGCCTCGGGCCCGACCCACATCGCGATCTGAGGCGTCACCCACGTGCCTGACCTGCCCGAGGCGCCCGGTGCGCCACCGGTCGTGGTCCTGGTCCCGGAAGACCCGGGTGCCTCGGTCCTGACCCGCCTGCCGGGGGTCCGAGCGGTCGTCTACCGGCCGGGCGCGCCGCTGCCACCGGAGGCCGCGCGGGCCGAGGTCCTCGTGGCCCACGGGATCGAGCCCGAGGACGCACCGCCCCTGCTGGCCGCGCTGCCACGGCTACGCATGGTGCAGCTGTTCAGCTCGGGCGTCGAGCGGTGGGTGGGGGTGGTCCCGCAGGGGGTGCGCCTCTCCAACGCCGACCACGTCCACGGGGTCGCCGTGGCCGAGTGGGTGGTGGCCCAGCTGCTCGCACACGTCCGCGACCTCGCCGCCTACCGGACCAAGCAGCAGGAGTGCCGGTGGGAGGCGCACCGGACCGGCACCCTCGTCGGTGCCCGCGTGCTCGTCTTCGGCTCCGGCGACATCGGTGAGGGGGTCCGGGCCAGGCTGGTCCCGTTCGGCTGCGAGGTCACCATGGTGGGGCGGACCGCCCGTGCCGGCGTGCTGGACCAGGCGGCCGGGGTGGCTGCGGTGCCCGCCCACGACGTGGTGGTGCTCGCCCTCCCGCTCGTCGAGTCGACGACCGGGATGGTGGGAGCAGGCTTCCTGGCCTCGATGAGGGACGGAGCGGTCCTGGTCAACGTGGGCCGCGGCCCCCTGGTGGACACCGACGCGCTGCTCGCCGAGAGCCGCACCGGGCGTCTGCACGCGATCCTCGATGTCACCGATCCCGAGCCGCTCCCCGCCGACCACCCCCTGTGGACGGCGCCCGGGGTGGTCGTCACGCCCCATGCCGCAGCCATCACCGCCGACATCCGCGAGCGGATCTGGGCGGCGGTCGCCCGGAAGGTCGCCGCCCACCTCACGGTGTGACGGGAGGTCCGACCGCCTCGGCCAGCGCGTGCTCGAGGTCGCCCGGGACCGACGGTTCGGCGGTGGCGATGAGCACCAGGGTCGACGGGGCGGCCGGGTCCGCGTCGCCGTCCTCGCGGACCTCCAGCCGGCGGCCGACCAGCTGCACCACCGTGCGCCGGGTGGGGGCCTGGCGGGTGCGCAGCACCCCCTTCGCACGGACCACCCCGGCCGGCAGCCCCTCGAGGAACGCCCGCACCCGGTCGAGGTCGACCGGCTCCGAGGTGGAGGCCGAGCACGAGCGGTGAGCGTCGACCGCGTGCGCTCCGGGGAAGGCCGACGTCGCCGGGACCGCTGACTCCAGCGCCGCCCCGGAGCTCAGCAGGGCCGCCAGCGCACCCCGATCCGTCGCGAGCGGCGTCCCAGGCGCGACGTCACGCAGCCATCCCTCGACCTCGACCCGCTGGCGCTCCTCGACGAGGTCGACCTTGGTCGGCAGCAGGACGTCGGCCGAGCGGAGCTGGGCCAGCACCGTGTCCGCCACCCACCGGTCGGTGGCGCGTCGCCGGACGGTCTCGGCGTCGACGCAGACGAGGGTCCCGTTGAGCGCGAAGCCCGGGTGCCGAGCCCAGGGGGCGACCCCGGCCGGGTCGCCGACGCCGCTGACCTCGATGACGACGTGGGCGGGCCGGGGGTCGCGCGCCCGCAGCTGGTCCAGCACCGACGCCATCCCCTCGCTCAGGTCGCAGCACACGCAGCCGTTCTCCAGCTCGAGCAGGTCCCCGTCGCGCGACCGGATCAGTGACGCGTCGATGTTGACCGACCCGAAGTCGTTGACGACGACCGCCACCGGGTCGCCCTCCCAGGAGGCCAGCAGCTCGTTGAGCCGGGTCGTCTTCCCGGACCCGAGGTAGCCGCCGACGATGGTGACGAGGAGCGGCGGGACGGGGCTCACGTCCCGACGGGGAAGTGTCGCCCGCCCAGCACCGTGCCGTGCACCCTGACGTCGCGCAGCTCGGCCGCCTCGAGCACGAAGGGGTCCCGGTCGAGCACCGCGAGGTCGGCGTACTTGCCCGCCTCAATGCTGCCGACCTCGTGGTCCATCTTCAGCGTGTACGCCGCCCCGAGCGTGACCGCCTCCAGCGCCATCGCGACGCTGATCCGCTCGTGCTCGCCCAGCACCTGCCCGCTCGGTGTCTCGCGTGCCGCGGCGTACGACGCGGTCGCCAGCGGGTCCAGGGGCGTCACGGGGCTGTCGCAGTGCAGCGTGAACGGCACGCGGCAGCGCGCCGCCGTCGCCGCGGCGTCCATCCGGCTCGCCCGGTCCGGCCCGAGGACGACGTCGCGGTGCTGGTCGCCCCAGTACCAGAGGTGGTTGCTGAAGAGGTTCGCGCACATGCCCAGCTCGGCCATCCGGCGGTACTGGGCCGGGGTGGTCAGCTGCGAGTGGGTCACGGTGTGGCGGTGGTTCCACCGCGGGTGCAGCTCGAGCGCCTCCTCCACGGTCTCGAGGAACAGCTCGGTGGCCTCGTCGCCGTTGCAGTGCACGTGCACGGTCAGCCCCGCGTCGTGGAAGGCGCGGAACGACTCGACGAAGGCCTCCGGCGCCATCACCCAGATGCCCTTGCGGTCGTCCGGCAGGTAGCCCGGGGCCTGCAGGCGTGCGGTGAAGCCCTGGATGGACCCGTCCAGGATCAGCTTGACGTGGCCGAAGCGCAGCTTGTCGCCGCTGGTCGCGCGCAGCTCGCGGGCGCGCGCCGCTGCTGCCTGCGGCCCGAGCCCCGCCAGGGCGCTGCCGGTCGCCCCCAGCAGGAACGCGGAGATCCGGGCCGGGTAGTCCTCCGCCTCGACGACCGCCCGGTAGGCCGCGACGTAGTCGTCGTCGGCCAATGCGCGGCTGCCCAGGTCGGTCAGGGTCGTGACCCCGTGGTTGCGCGCATCCAGCCCGAAGTTGCGGCACGCCGCCTCGTGGAACCCGCCGGGGCCGGCGAGCATCGAGGGGGTGCTCCTGACCAGCCCCATGGCGGCCGGCTCCCGGAGCTCGCCGTTCGGCTCGCCGTCAGGTCCCTTGGCGACCCCCTCGACGGGGGTGTCTCGGGTGATGCCGTCCGCGTCCAGCACGAACGAGCTGACCGTCATCAGGTGGAAGCTCTGGTGCATCACCACGATCGGCCGGGTCCGGGAGACCGAGTCCAGGTGACGCTTGTCCAGGCGCTCGCCCGGGAAGTAGATCGGGTCCAGGCCCCAGGCCAGGAGGGGCTCGCCCTCCGGCAGGGTCGCATCGACCTCACGCAGCCGCGCGAGCACCGCCTCCGTCGAGCGGCACCCCGGCCACGTCCGACCGTCCGGGCTCATCGCGTCGTAGCGACCGACGTAGGTGAAGTCCCACAGGGCGCCGCCGAACGGGTGCGCGTGCGCCTCCACGAACCCCGGGAACAGCACCGCGTCGGCGTACCGGTCGTCGACGGTGACACCGGGGTACTGCTCCAGCTCCGCCATCGAGCCGACCGCGCGTACGCGGTCGCCGACCACCGCGACCGCCTCCGCGGTCGGTCGCGCGGGGTCCATCGTCCGCACGAGTCGAGCGGCGTACACGGTCACCGGGGGCACGGTCATGGCGCTTCTTCCTGTGGGGTCAGGCCTTGTGCTGGCGCAGCTCCTGCGACGACCGCCGTGCCGAGTCCTGCTCGACCGTGGAGCTGCGCTTGGCCACAGCCTCGCCCAGCTCGGTGAGCATCGTCTCGGCCCGGTCCCGCTCATCGGCGTAGTAGCGCTCAGACCAGCGCAGCACCATCTCCGGGAACGCCCACCCCGGCTCGTCCGCAGCGCCCACCGCGTCCACCTGGGCGCGCACCCGCATCTTCTCCGACTGGTCGCGGTGCTCCTCGAGCATCGCGCGCAACCGCTCGGGGTCGCTCGCGTGCCCCAGCCACATCCGGAGCATGACGCCGTGCTTGAGCACGGCCGGCTCGACCGGAGACTCGGCCGCCCAGTGCGCCACGGCGTCCTGGCCCTCCGGGGTGATCCGGTACATCCGCTTGCCCCGGACGTCGTCCTTGTTGACGACGGTGGAGGAGGCGTAGCCGATCTCCTCGAGCTTGCGCAGCTCGCTGTAGATCTGGCTGTACGACGGCGCCCAGTAGAAGAACCTCAGGCTCCAGTCGGCCCACTTCTTCAGGTCGTAGCCGGAGAGCTCCTCGCCGAACGAGAGCAGGCCGAGCACCGCCCAGCTCGTAGGACGCAGGGACGGGCCCGAGGCCCGGTCCGAGGTCGGGCCTGGGGTCGGGTCCTCCGCGTCGTCGCTCACCGGCTCAGCGTAACGCGGGCCGACTGCGTGGAAATGTGCCGAGGCGAAATATGTCGGGCGCGAGGCCTCGACGCTGTGGTGATCTGTGCGTAGTATGCCGAATAGGCATACTTTCACCCGAAACAGGAGGCCCCGTGCTCGAGAACGTGCTGGCCGAGACGTCGCGCATGCTGACGATGCTCGACACCGGCTTCCCCGCGGTGCACACGATGTCCGGAGCCGAGGCCCGTGCCCTGGTCGAGGCGCGGGTGCCACCGGTGGACAACCTCGACGACGTGGACCGCACCGAGGACCTGGGCATCGACGCGGAGCACGGCTCGATCCCGGTGCGCGTCTACCACCCCCACGGCGAGGCGCAGCCCCGTCCGGTCGTGGTGTTCCTGCACGGTGGCGGGTTCGTGTTCTGCAGCATCGAGTCCCACGACGGCTTCTGCCGGCGCCTGGCCCGCCACACCGACTCGGTCGTCGTCTCCGTCGACTACCGGCTGGCGCCCGAGCACCCCGCTCCGGCCGCTGCGCAGGACGCCCACGCTGCTGTGTGCTGGGTCGCCGACCACGCCGAGCGGCTCGGGGTCGACCCGGACCGGATCGTCGTGGCCGGCGACAGCGCCGGCGGCAACCTCGCCGCGGTCGTCCCGCTGATGGTCCGCGACCTCGGCGGGCCGGCCCTCGCCGGGCAGGTGCTCCTGTACCCCGTCCTGGCCCCCGACTTCTCCACGCCGAGCTACGAGCGCTACGCGAGCGGGCACTTCAACACCCGCGACGCGATGCAGTGGTACTGGCAGCAGTACGTCGGCGGCGACCCGTCGAGCGCGGCCCTGCCCGAGCCCGCGGAGCACGTCGTCCCCCTGCGGGCGACCTCCCTGGCCGGGCTGCCGCCCGCCGTCGTGGTGACCGCCGGTCGCGACCCCCTGTGCAGCGAGGGCGAGCAGTACGCCGCCGCGCTCCGGGACGCCGACGTTCCGGTCCGCCACCGGCACTACCCCGAGCTCTTCCACGGCTTCCTGACCATCGGCTCCTTCGGGCCCGCCGGTGCTGCTCGCGAGCTGCTCTGGCACGACATGAGGCGTCTCCTCGCGCACCCGACCGGGTCCGCGGCGAGCGCCACGAAGGAGATCGCATGACCCGCTTCGACGTCGACGTGGTGGTCGTGGGCGCCGGGTTCGCCGGTCTCTACTCCGCCTACAAGGCCCGGACCGAGGGGTGGTCGGTCGTGGGGATCGAGGCCGCTCCCGAGGTCGGGGGCACCTGGTTCTGGAACCGCTACCCGGGCGCGCGCTGCGACGTGGAGAGCCTCGACTACTCCTACTCCTTCGACGAGGAGCTCCAGCGCGAGTGGCGCTGGAGCGAGCGCTACGCCACCCAGCCGGAGATCCTGAGCTACATCAAGCACGTGGCGGACCGCTTCGACCTGCGCCGCCACTTCCGGTTCGAGACCCGGGTCACCCAGGCCCGGTTCGACGACGACGCGAGCCGCTGGGTGGTCCGCACCGATGCCGGTCAGGAGTACCGGGCGCGCTTCCTCCTCCTCGCCACCGGCAGCCTCTCGGCGCCCAAGGTCCCCGACATCGCGGGCTTCGAGGACTTCGCGGGCGAGGTCTACATGACCAGCAGCTGGCCCCAGACGGACCCGGACGTGTCCGGCAAGCGGGTCGGCGTGATCGGGACCGGGTCGTCCGGCATCCAGGTCATCCCGGTCCTCGCGGCCCAGGCCGAGCACCTGACGGTCTTCCAGCGCAGCCCCAACTTCTCGGTGCCCGCCTTCAACCGCGAGCTGGACGACGAGGAGTGGGAGCAGGCACTGGCCGCCTACCCCGAGCGTCGTCGTACGTCGTGGGCCGGCGGCGCCGGGTCGCCGCACACCAGCCACCCCGGCGACCCGCTGACGATGACGGACGAGGAGCGCCGCGAGGTGCTCGAGGAGTTCTGGCAGCGCGGCGGGGTCCTCTTCGGCAAGACCTTCGCGAACCAGACGATCGACCCGCGCATCAACGAGTTCGCGCGCCAGTTCGCCGAGGAGCGCATCCGCGAGATCGTCCAGGACCCGGCCGTCGCCGACGACCTGGTGCCGACCGACCACCCCATCGGCACCAAGCGGATCTGCACCGACAGCGGCTACTTCGAGACGTTCAACCGCGACGACGTGACGCTGGTCAACCTGCGCAAGGACCCCATCGACACGATCACGCCGTGGGGGATCAAGACGGACCAGGGTTCCCACGAGCTCGACGTGCTGGTGCTCGCCACCGGCTTCGACGCCATGACCGGGGCGCTGACCCGCATCGACATCGAGGGCCCGCGCGGCCACAGGATCGCCGACGCATGGTCCGGCGGCCCGCTGACCTACCTCGGGATGGCGATCCCCGGCTTCCCCAACATGTTCAGCCTCTCCGGGGCCGGCAGCCCCTCGGTGCTGGCCAACATGGTCCTCACCGGTGAGCAGCAGGTGAACTGGCTCGTCGACCTGATCCACCACTGCGACGAGCACGGTCACACCCAGGTCGAGGCCCGCCTCGACGCGGCCGAGGCCTGGGGCAGCCACGTCGACGAGGTGGCCTCCAAGACGCTCTTCGTCGGCGCGAACTCCTGGTACATGGGCGCCAACGTCGAGGGGAAGGCCCGGGGCTTCATGCCCTACCTGGGCGGCTTCGCGACGTACGGCGCCCTCTGCGACGAGGCGCGCGACGAGGGCTACGCCGGCTTCGTGCTGGGATCGTGAGCGCTGACATGACCGCTCCTCTCGTGGACCTCACCGGCAAGGTCGCCCTGATCACCGGCGCCGCGCGCGGCCAGGGTGCCGCCGAGGCCGCGCTCTTCGTCGAGCTGGGGGCGACGGTGGTGCTCACCGACGTCCTCGGCGACGAGGTGCAGGAGGTGGCACGCGGCCTGGGCGAGCGGGCCACGGCCCACGTCCACGACACCGGGTCCGGTGCCGCGTGGCGCACGGTGGCCGAGACGGTGCGTGCCGACCACGGTCGCCTCGACGTGCTGGTCAACAACGCGGGCATCTACCGCACCGGCGACATCGTCGAGTGGCCAGAGGACGAGCTCCGCGCGCTGTTCGACATCAACCTGATCGGCCCGCTGCTGGGGCTCCAGGCGATGGTCCCTCTCATGCCGCGCGGTTCGTCGGTGGTCAACGTCGCCTCCATCTCGGGACTGCGCGGCCACGGCGGTGCGCTGCCGTACGCCACCTCCAAGTGGGGGCTGCGTGGGGCGAGCCGCTCGGCCGCCCGGGAGCTGGGACCTCGCGGGATCCGGGTCAACTGCGTGTGCCCCGGGTCCGTGGACACCCCGATGATCGCGTCCAGCACCATGGACCTCTCCCACCTCCCGGTGCCGCGCCGCGGCACGGCGCACGAGGTGGCCGCGATGGTCGCCTTCCTGGCCAGCGACGCCAGCGCCTACACCACCGGGGCCGACTTCGTGGTCGACGGCGGGGCGACCGCCTGACGGGTGCTCCCCGGCGACTGGTTGGATCCAGGCATGGCCGACCTCGTGGACGCGCGCACGCTCGGTGAGCTCTGCGAGCTGCGCGCGCGCACGCACCCGACCCGTCCCGCGGTGCGCGACGACGAGCTCGAGCTCGACTTCGCCTCGTTGGCCGCCCGCGCCCGGGTGGTCGCCCGGTTCCTGGGCGAGCAGGGCGTCCAGGTGGGCGACCGGGTCGTGGTCCACGGTGCCAACCGGGTCACCTGGGTGGTCGCGGCGTACGGCGTGCTGCTGGCCGGCGCGACGGTCGTGCCGATCGGGCACCGGGTGCCCGACGCGGAGCGGCAGGGTCTCCTCGACCTGCTGGCGCCCCGGCTGGTCCTCCAGGACGACTCCGGCACCGCCGTGCCGGGAGGCATCGCCTTCAGCCGGCTAGAGGCGCTGGCGCCCGTCCCCGAGCCGTCCGACCTCCCCGCGGTGGACCCCACCTCCCCGGCGCTGGTGCTCACGAGCTCGGGCACCTCGGGTGCCGTCAAGGCCGTGCCCATGAGCCACGCCCAGCTGCTCCGGATGTACGACGACGTGCGGACGGCCCTCGACGTCGAGCAGGATGACGTCTGGCTCGGCGTGGTGCCGCTGGCGCACTCCTTCGGGATCAACGGGATCCTGCTCGTGGCGTTCCTGGCCGGCGCTTGCGTGCGCCTGCTGCCCGACTACCGCCCAGAGCGGCTGGTCCGGGTGCTGCGCAGCGAGCGGGTGAGCGTGCTCGCCGGGCCGCCGACGATCTACCACGACCTCGCCGAGATCGACCCGGGTGTGGCAGGCGCCCACACTCGGCTGGCGATCGTGGGCAGCACCGAGGTCTCGGCCCCGGACACGGCGCGGCTGGCCCGACGGCTCGCGATCCCGCGCGTCGTCGTCGGCTACGGCATGACCGAGACCTGCGGGACGGTGGCGGTCGGGGAGCTGCCGGCCGATCCCGACGACCTGCTGCCGTGGATGTCGCCGATGCCGGGCGTCGAGGTCCGCGTCTGCGACGACTCGGGCGCCCCCCTGCCGCCGGGTGTGCCGGGCGCCGTGCAGGTCCGTGGCTACCCCGTGAGCCGTCCGTACGCCGGTGCCCCCGACCTCCGGGCCGGCCTCCAGCCGGGCCACCCGGACGAGTGGTTCGACACCCGCGACGTCGGCCGGCTCGACGCGCACGGTCGACTGGCGATCGTGGGCCGCACCGACGACACCGTGATCGTGTCCGGGTTCAACGTCTTCCCCCGCGAGGTCGAGGCGGTGCTGCGCGAGCACCCGGGCGTCGCCGACGTCGCGGTCGTCGGCGGGCCTGATGCGCGTCGCGGTCAACGGCTCGTGGCGTGTGTCGTGGTCGCCGACGAACCGCCGACCCCGGAGGCGCTGACCGCCCACGTGCGGGCCAGGCTCACGGGGTACAAGGTGCCGAGCGAGTTCGTGTTCCTGGACGAGCTCCCGCGGACCCGGACCGAGAAGGTCTCGCGGGCCGCCCTGCGCGGCCGGGTCGACGCCGGGACGGGCCCGATCTCCGGCGCGACGGACCGGTAGGTCCTCGCGGGCGCTTGGTCCCTGGTGCGGGGACCTCGACGACCGCAGACTCAGAGCGCATCGTCCACCGAGGCCCTCGGCTCCAGCCTCTCCAGCGAGAAGGAGATCACATGAAGGTCCAGGTCAACACCGACACGAACGTCGACGTCCACGAGGCACGCAGCGACGAGATCACCGCCGAGATCGCGCAGTCGTTGGCGAGGTTCGAGGACCGCGTGACGCGAGTCGAGGTCCACCTCGGCAACGAGAGCGCCGGCCGCCCGACGGGGGACGACTTCCGTTGCCTGATCGAGGCTCGGCCGGCGGGCATGGACCCCATCGCGGTGACCCACCATGCCGCGACTCTCACCGACGCGCTGAGCGGCGCCACGGACAGGATCGAGGCTCGACTGACCAGCACGTTCGAACGCAAGGAGGGCCACGAGTCGCGGGACACGATCCGGGGTCACTAGGACCCCGCTCACCCGTGGCGCGGATCGACCGATGGCGAGCGTGCGTCCAGGGTCTTAGGGCCCTGGTGGGACGCGTGCGGCACCGGGCAGGCTCGTGTCCACTGCGACGAAGGGATGTCCATGCACCTGCTGACCCGCACGGAGCTCACGCTGCTCGCCGAGCCGGCACCCGGAGAGCCCCAGGTGTCGTTGTTCATGCCGACGCACCGCTTCGAGGGGGTGGACGCCGACCGGTTGCGGTGGAAGAACCTGCTCACCGGGATCGAGCGAGTGCTCGCCGACCAGCTGCGCCGCCCGCAGGTCGACGCGCTGCTCGCTCCGGCGCGTGAGCTGCTCGAGGACGCGGAGACCTGGCAGCACATGAGTGACGGGCTGGCGATGTTCCTGCGCCCGGACTGGCACCGGACCTACCGGGTCCCGGCCCCGATGCCGACGCTGGCCACGGTGGGGGAGCGGCTGGTGATGGGGCCGCTGCTGCGCCTGCTCTCCGGCGACGAGCACTTCCTGGTGCTGGCGCTGAGCCAACGCGAGATCCGCCTCATGGAGGGCAGCCGGCACAGCGTCGAGGAGGTCCGGCTCAGCGACGTCCCGACGAGCCTGAGGGACGTCGTCGAGCCGCAGGAGACGCGCTCGGACACGATGGCTCGACCCGCGGGGAACGCCGGCCGTGGCGGGCGTGCGGTGTTCTACGGCCACGGCGCCGGCGACCGGCACCTGAAGGACGACGAGGTGGTCCGCTTCCTGCGGGCCGTCTCGACGGGTCTCGAGGACGCGCTGAGCGGGGTGACCTCGCCGATGGTGCTGGTGGGGCTGCCCCAGCTCGTCGGTGCCTACCGCGAGGTCAACGGCTACGGGCACGTCCTCGACGAGGCGGTCGACCACAACCCCGACCAGCTCTCCGTGGAGGAGCTGCACGAGCGGGCCTGGCCCGTCGTCGAGCGCCGGCTGCGTGAGCGTCGGGCCGGCGTGATCGATCACTTCCACGAGCTGAACGGCACCGGCCGGGTCTCCAGCGACCTGCCCACGGTGGCGCAGGCGGCGGCCGAGGGCCGGGTCGAGACGCTGTTCGTCCAGGCCGACCCGTGGTGCTGGGAGGGAGTCTCCGACGACCCCGAGCCGGTCGTGCGGCTGGGCGGCGACGAGCGGTACGCCGCGTGCGAGGATCTCGACGCGGCGGCGGTGGCGACCCTCAGCAACGGCGGCCAGGTCCACGCCACCTCGCAGGTCGTCGCACCCGACAGCGAGGTAGCCGCGATCTTCCGCTACTGAGCGGGCCATCGCGCTGCTCCAGGTCCCTTCGGTCCTTCCGACCACGGCGCGACCGCACCCGCCGACCATCCGAGGCTCCGGGCGTTGCCACGAGGACATCGACTGAGACAGACTGCCCGATGTGTCTTACGATGACGGGCGGCGAACCGGTGCCAGGGTCGAGGTCGACGACCTCCTCGACGCCGCGGCCCGCGCGTTCGCGGAGCACGGGGTGGCGCGGACGACGATGATCGACGTGGCGCGGTCGGCCGGGTGCTCGCGCGCGACCCTGTACCGGTCCTTCCCGAGCCGCGAGGCCCTCCACCTGGCCTTCGTGCACCGGGCGGCGCTCCGCATCGCCGCGGACCTGGCGCCCGCCTCCGCCACGCGCAGCGCGGGCGCCATGGTCGACCTGGTCGCCGCCGGCATCGCCGCGATCCGCGCCGATCCGCTCCTCGCGGCGTGGTTCCAGCCGGAGAACGTGGCCATCCCGATCGCGGTGAGCCAGGACTCCGAGCTCCTGCGGACGATGACCACCGCCCTGGCGGGCGCGCTGGACCCCGACGCACGCTCGGGTGCGGAGGTCGAGCTGCGGGGCGCCTGGCTGCTGCGCTGCATCGTCTCGTTCCTGGCCATGCCCGCCGAGGATCCCAGCGTCGAGCGGGCGATGCTCGAGACGTTCGTGGCACCGCTGCTGGTGTCCCCGACCCCCCGATGAAGGAGCAGACCATGACCGTCCCCTGCGACAAGGTCGATGTCGAGTTCTTCGACACCGCGCCCAGCGTCCACCGAGCCCGGGTGGAGGTCGCGGCCACGCCGGAGCGGATCTTCGACCTCCTGCACGACGCCGAGGCGTGGGTGCGGTGGGCGTTCCCGATCACCGCGGTGGAGTGGACGTCGGGCTTCCCGCTCGAGGTCGGCTCGACGCGCACCGTGCACATGCGCGGCGGCCTGGTGGGCTACGAGGAGTTCATCGCCTACGAGCACGGCTCCCGGATGGCGTTCCGCTTCAACGAGGCCTCCAGGAAGGGTGTGCGGGCGTTCGCGGAGGACTACCGGGTGAGCGACCTCGGTGGCGGACGGAGCGCCGTGGAGTGGACGATGGCGATGGACACCGGCAGCACCCCGAAGCTGGTCGACCGGGTGGTCTCTCCGGTGATGACGGCCGGGCTGAGGTTCATGCTGCGCAGGTTCGCCAGGCTCGTAGAGTCGGACCACACGCCGGCCGGGAGCAGGTGATGGGGCCCACGCCGTGACCGGATGCGGCAGCGTCGGCCACGTCGACGAGTCTGGTATCCGAGACGACTTCACCGGTGCGAGGCTGGTGGAGCGGTCGTCCGCAGCCGGACGATGGGGGCATGGCAGCTCCCGAGACCTCCAGCACCGCGCCGTCGACGATCACCGTGGGCGTCGGCCCGGTCACGCCCGAGGACGTGGTGGCGGTGACCCGTGGCGGGGCCGGTGTGCGGCTCGGCGACGACGCCGTCGCAGCGATCCACCGGGCCCGTGCGGTGGTCGAGGAGCTGGCCGCGGCGAGCACGCCGGCGTACGGCATCTCGACCGGGTTCGGCGCGCTGGCGACCCGGCACATCCCCACCGACATGCGCGCCCAGCTGCAGCGCTCCCTGGTGCGCTCGCACGCGGCCGGATCCGGGCCCGAGGTGGAGGTCGAGGTGACGCGGGGGCTGATGCTGCTGCGCCTGTCCACCCTCGCGACCGGGCACACCGGCATCCGGCTCGAGACCGCGCAGCTGCTCGCCGACCTGCTCACCCACCGGATCACGCCCGTCGTCCACGAGTACGGCTCGCTCGGCTGCTCCGGCGACCTCGCGCCGCTGTCCCACTGCGCCCTGGCGCTGATGGGCGAGGGGTCGGTGCGCGACGCCGCCGGCGACCTCGTGCCGGCCGCCGACGCGCTGGCCGCCGCCGGTCTCGCCCCCGTCGAGCTGGCCGCGAAGGAGGGCCTCGCGCTCATCAACGGCACCGACGGCATGCTCGGCATGCTGGTGCTGGCGATCGCCGACCTGCGGATGCTGCTGCGCACCGCCGACGTCGCCGCCGCGATGTCGGTGGAGGGCCAGCTGGCCACCGACCGGGTCTTCGACGCCGACCTCCAGGCGCTGCGTCCGCACCCCGGCCAGGCCGCCTCCGCGGCCAACCTGGTGCGCCTGCTCGACGGCTCCGGCGTCGTCGCCTCCCACCGTGGCCCCGACTGCCACCGGGTGCAGGACGCCTACTCGCTGCGTTGCTCCCCGCAGGTGCACGGTGCTGCGCGCGACACCGTCGAGCACTGCGACCTCGTCGCCTCGCGTGAGTTGGCCAGCGCCGTGGACAACCCCGTGGTGCTGGCCGCCGACGACGGGCCGGGCGGGCGGGTGGAGTCGAACGGCAACTTTCACGGCGCCCCGGTCGCCTACGCGCTGGACTTCCTGGCCATCGTCGCCGCCGACGTCGCCTCGATCAGCGAGCGGCGCACCGACCGGTTCCTCGACAAGACCCGCAACCACGGGTTGCCGCCCTTCCTGGCCCACGACCCCGGGGTCGACTCCGGACTGATGATCGCGCAGTACACCCAGGCCGCGGTCGTCTCGGAGATGAAGCGCCTGGCCGCGCCTGCGTCGGTCGACTCGATCCCCAGCAGCGCCATGCAGGAGGACCACGTGTCGATGGGCTGGTCGGCGGCGCGCAAGCTGCGCCGCGCCGTCGACGGGCTGACCCGGGTGGTGGCCATCGAGGTGCTCACCGCCGCCCGCGCGCTCGACCTGCGCGCTCCGCTCGAGCCCTCGCCCGCCACCGCCGCTGTCGTCGCGCTGCTGCGCGAGGCCGGGGTCGAGGGCCCCGGCCCCGACCGCCACCTGTCCCCGGAGATCGAGACCGCCGTCGGCCTGGTCGCCTCCGGAGCCGTCCTGTCCGCCGTCGAGCACCAGATCGGAGCCCTCGCATGAGCGCCGCCAACCCCCGCCTGCCCATCCACGCCGCCACCGGCACCGAGCTCTCGGCCCGCTCGTGGCAGACCGAGGCGCCACTGCGGATGCTGATGAACAACCTCGACCCGGCGAACGCCGAACGACCCGAGGACCTCGTCGTCTACGGCGGCACCGGCAAGGCGGCGCGCAGCTGGGCGGCGTACGACGCCCTCGTGCGCAGCCTGCGCGACCTCGCCGACGACGAGACGCTGCTCGTGCAGTCGGGCAAGCCGGTCGGCATCATGCGCACCCACGAGTGGGCGCCGCGGGTGCTGATCGCCAACTCCAACCTGGTCGGCGACTGGGCCAACTGGGAGGAGTTCCGCCGCCTCGAGGACCTCGGGCTGACCATGTACGGCCAGATGACGGCCGGCTCGTGGATCTACATCGGCACCCAGGGCATCCTGCAGGGCACCTTCGAGACCTTCGCCGCTGTGGCCGACAAGCGCTTCTCGGGGACCCTGGCGGGGACGATCACCGTCACCGCCGGGCTCGGCGGGATGGGCGGCGCCCAGCCGCTCGCCGTCACCATGAACGACGGCGTGGCGATCTGCATCGAGTGCGACCAGGCCCGCATCGAGCGCCGCATCGAGCACCGCTACCTCGACGTGCAGGCCGACTCCCTCGACCACGCCCTCGAGCTGGCGGTGGCGGCCCGCGACGAGCGTCGCCCGCTGTCCATCGGTGTGCTCGGCAACGCCGCGGTGCTGCTGCCCGAGCTGCTCGAGCGCGGTGCGCCGATCGACATCGTCACCGATCAGACCTCGGCCCACGACCCGCTCTACTACCTGCCGGCCGGGACCGCCTTCGAGGACTGGGAGCGCGAGCGCACCGAGGACCCGGCGGGCTTCACGCTGCGCGCGCAGGCGTCCATGGCGACCCACGTGCGGGCGATGGTGGAGCTCCAGGACGGCGGCGCCGAGGTCTTCGACTACGGCAACTCCATCCGCGACGAGGCGCGCAAGGGCGGCTACGACCGGGCCTTCGAGTTCCCGGGCTTCGTGCCCGCCTACATCCGACCGCTCTTCTGCGAGGGCAAGGGGCCCTTCCGGTGGGCCGCGCTCTCCGGGGACCCGGCCGACATCGCCGCCACCGACAGGGCGATCCTCGAGCTGTTCCCCGACAACGAGCGGCTGCACAAGTGGATCACCATGGCCGGGGAGCGGGTCGCCTTCCAGGGCCTGCCGGCACGGATCTGCTGGCTCGGGTACGGCGAGCGGCACCTCGCCGGGCTGAAGTTCAACGAGATGGTCGCCTCGGGCGAGCTCAAGGCGCCCGTGGTGATCGGGCGCGACCACCTCGACTGCGGCTCGGTGGCCTCGCCCTACCGCGAGACCGAGGCGATGCTCGACGGCTCCGACGCGATCGCCGACTGGGCGCTGCTCAACGCGCTCGTCAACACCGCCTCGGGCGCCACCTGGGTCTCGATCCACCACGGCGGCGGCGTCGGGATGGGCCGCTCGATCCACGCGGGCCAGGTCTGTGTCGCCGACGGCACCGACCTGGCCGCGCAGAAGATCGAGCGGGTGCTGACCAACGACCCCGGGATGGGCGTGATCCGCCACGTGGACGCGGGCTACGACCGCGCCGTCGAGGTGGCCGCGGAGCGCGACGTGCGCATCCCGATGGAGGACTAGCGGCGTCGCTGGCAGGGCTCGCAGTCGAGGGTCCAGGCGCAGTGCTCGAGCCGCGCCAGCGGGATCAGGCCGCCGCAGGTGACGCAGTCGCCGTAGGTGCCGGCGTCCATGCGGTCGAGGGCCGTGTGGATCTCGGCGAGGATGCGCCGGACGCAGGCCTTGTGCGCCGCGGCGACCCGGTCGTCCGGGTCGCTCAGCGGGGGCAGCTGGGCCAGCTGGTTGGTGCGGGCGTACGCCGCCTTGAGCAGGACGGGGCGCAGCTGGTCGGGGAAGCGACGGCGCGCGGTGGACGCGGCGGACGCGGTGGACGTGGTGGGGAAGGACAGGGACATGCGTGCTCCTCGGACAGCAAGGGGGACGCACCGGCACGACCGGTGCGTGGGGTCGACGTGACGCGCGGCGGCGTCAGTACGACGACGGCGGAGCGCGGTCGACGCTGCGGTGCAGCACGTCGAGACCACGGCAGCCACGCGCCAGCTCGCCCGCGATGATCGCGAGGAGGGCGGCGCCGGCGGGCACGTGCGACGGCTCGGCCGTCCCCGTCTGCTCCGCTGCCCACTGCCTGGTCATGGCCCGACCATAGGCCAGTCCCTCAGGTTCGGCCAGCCGCCGTCCTGGGGGCTGTGGAGGGCCACTCTTGATCGCCAGCAAGGGGTGACGGATGGCCGAAAATCCAGAGGCCCAGCACCTTCCCAGCTTCCTGCGCGGGCGCCCTCAAGGCGGCACGAGGGTGCGGTTCGACACGCTGGCGGAACTAGGCAATGAGCAGCGTGACGCGTGCTTCGGCGCGGTAGGACGGGTCCGCTCACCACCTGCACTCGTTCGACGTCTTCGCTTCCGGTTGTTTGAATGCGCGTGATACGCATTGTGGTGACGCGGCGCGTGTCCGTCGGCTCACCGGCTGACTTTGCTTCACGACCGACAACCAGCAGGGTGCTACCAAAGCGCCTGACCTGAAGACGTCTCACGCGGGCAGAAATTCACCCGCTCTGGCTATTCCGCGGGGCAGGACCGTGTGGCATGCTCCGCTCACCGCTGTCACCGCTGTCATCGGGGGCAGCGGTTGCGAACGGGGAAAACAGTTGAATATGCACAGCCGCGCTCTCGTGGGCTTAGCAAGTGGCACACTGATCGCTCTTGTGGCGTCTACCGTGTATCCAGTGTCGACGGCTTCGGCCGAGACCGGCGAGACCATCGTTCGAGGGCAGGTGCTCTCACGTGACGGGACTCCCGCGCCTTTCGCCCCCATCCAAGCGTCTGCGCTGCGTCCAGTAAAGGACGGTGTACAGCACACGACATTCCTCGGAGATGACGTTACCGATAGTGAGGGGCGGTTCGAGATCCTCCTCGAGCAAACGCCAACTGCCACCGTGGAAGCCGTCGAGGTTACAGCGGTTGTCGACGGAGCGAGTTTGATAGATAACTTCCCGATGGAGAACACCGCCCACCAGCGAGTGTCCAAGACCGCTCGGCAGTTCGTCGCCCGGGCGGGCATCCCCAGCGGGATCACGCTGCAGTCGGGGATGGGTCTCGTCATGGCACCGGCGCGCACGGCATCGGCGCGTGGTAGCGCCTACTCCGCCTCCAGCGCCTTCGGGGGCGAGGCGCCCATCGTGGCAGCACCCGAGCAGGTGGATCAGGCCGTGGACGAGCCAGACGCCACGGACAGCCCTGACGTCGATGCCGTTGAGGGGAACAGCAGCGACTGCAGTGGGGGCTACTACATCTGGGTTTCAAAGAGCAAGCGCAAGAGTGTTTGGGCACCCCTCAAGACATCGAAGACCTTAGGCAAGTCCAGGTTGTTCTATCACTGGACGACGTCGAAAAAAACCGACCTTGAAATCGCAATTAATCCGGAAGGCGGCTCCAACTACGGGGGCGGCTTGTCTTCATCTAGCACTGAACTTAGCGACCTTTCCATCAAGCCGGATTGGCCCAACAGTACTTCAAAAATGGTTCGCATGAAGTGGCGATACCGGAAGCATCAGCGCATGTGCTATTACGCAGGCGAGCCGGGCACCACCGTCGCTCAAGACGTCTTCAAGTGGGTCCCTGAAAAGGCCATGGAGTACACAAAGGGCGAATACAACAACCCCACCTTCACGTGCAACACGAAAGGCCCCATTTCGGCGCGTACTGAGTTCACCCAATCAGCAAAGGTGACCTGGGGAGGATGGTTCGAGATCATCGGCGTCAGAATGGATAACACCCAGACGCAAGAGACCGTGACGAAACTTGTCGTCGACCCCGACTCTGGCCAGACGGCCAGATACTGCGGAAGCAACAGTTCGGGCCTAGGAACGTCCGCTTTCGTGAGGGAGATCTCGTCCTGACCAGAGGGTCGACCACGGCGGCACTCGTTGTCGCCGTGGTCATGGCCGCTCTGGCCTCATCGTGTAGCGGATCGCTACCCAAGAACAATCCCGAGACGCTCGAGAGCGGCCCCATGACTGGACAGCCGCCTCACACCTCCTACTTCGTCGTGGAGCGCGGGCAAGTCTTTAGCGATGGACTTGAGGTTATTTCCGTACCGGAGGAGGCGACCGTCACTGATGTCACCGTTCAAGGCGGCGAGGAGGCTGTTGAGTTCCTAGGCGCACGCTTGGGGCTTCCTGGGCGGCCAGATGACTTCAACCAGCGAATGGAGGGCTACCCGCCAGCGGCCGTGCCTCGTCGCTTCCAAAGCCCTGCCGAGGGGGCGACACTGCTCGCGGGCAAGAGTTACATGGTCATTCTTGGATTCGAAGTGCACGAGCCTGTGATAGCCCTAAGGGAGGGCATCACAATCGAGTACACGATTGGAGATGTCGCGTACTCCAAGTTTCTACCGGCGAGGCAGGTAACTTGCCCGCCAGCGCTGACAGATACCAAGTGTGCTCGCCTTCACGCGAATGGTTGACAGGGCACGGCCGGTACTCAACCGCGGGTCGAGAGCCCAACTCGTGTTGCAGTCGCTTCGCAAGTTCTCGTGCGCAGGCATCGAGGGCTTGCATTCGCTTCGTCGTCCTCCGCGCTCGGAGTCGCGTAAAGGGCATCCATGTCGAAGCCCCACCTGCCGAGATCCACGATAAGTCAGTCGCTCAACCCAAGTGCTTCGCGTAACCACTCAGGTTCCTCAGGCAGTAGCCCCTCGGCATCCCACAGCGGAATCCGCACGCTGTAGTCCCACTGATGTGGATGATCCGCAGCCTCGTCTTCGTCAGTAGCGGCAAGCCGCTCCGCCGACCCGTACGCGCCGTGCGGGTAGTCGCCGGCGTACACATCGGCGGAACCTCATCGTCGCTCGTCGGCAGGACAACAGTTCACCGCGAATCCGTGCGCTCATCGGCACGAGCGCGCGAGGCTTGTCACGGCCCAGGTCAGGTAGCCGAGGCCATGTAGGCGGCCAGGATGTAGTTGGGGTGGCGATCGAGGTTCGTGCGTGCTCGGTCGTATCGCATGGTGGTGCGGGGGTCGGCGTGGCGGGCAGCAATCTGAACGTCGCGCAGATCGACTCCGGCGTCGAGCATGGTGGTGACGAAGGTGTGCCTGAGCATGTGGGGATGCATGCGCTCGATGGTGATGCCAGACGTCTTGGCGAGTCTTCGTAGTCGACGGGTCGCGGCGTGACGGTCCATGCGTCGGCCTTCGCGGTTGAGTAGCAGCGGGCCGCTTTCGCGGTGTCCGGCAGTTCGATCGATGGCTCGGCTTACCGCGGGTGAAAGTGGCACCAGGACGACCTTGTCGCCTTTGCCATGGACGCGGAGCACTCGGTGGCCGCGGACTTCGCTGAGTGCGTCGATGTCGGCGCCGGTGGCCTCGAAGATGCGTAGTCCGAGCAAACCCAACATGGCGACCAGAGCGAAGTCGTTGACGTTGCTGGAGTCGCGGGCAGCGGTGAGCATCGCCTCGAACTGCAGGTGGCTTAGCCCAAGGGTTGGCGACTCGGGGGTCACCTTCGGTCGGCGGACGTACTCGGCTGGGGAGTGCTCGAGAACGCCGTCGATGACGCAGGTCCGGTAGAAGCCCGTCAGGACCGACAGGCGTCGGGACACCGTGGAGGGCTTGAGCTGCCGAACTTCCTGCATCCATCGCAGGAAGAGCTCGATGTGAGCTCGAGTGGCCTGCAGCGGCAAGAGGCCGTGGTCGCGGCACCACGCCAGGTAGGTGTTCAGGTCGGAGGCGGTGTGGGTGCGGCTCTGGCCCTTCTAGCGGGCGAGGTGTGCGGCAACAGCCAGATGAAGGACCTGGTCGTTGATGTCGATAGTCACGGGGAGTGCGGCGTCAGCAGTCATCACTTCAGCAAGAACCTGCATCGTGAAGCCGTCAACGCCGTGGCGGACAGATGCTGGTCAATGGCGGCGGTGGGATCTGGCACTGGTGGCAGGCAAGTACTTGAACAGCAGCACTAGCTGCCCCGTCCGCTGGTCGTCGAAACCGAGCGGACAGCGGCAAGAGCGTGCGTCGCCGCTAGACCATCAACCAGACGCCGTAAGCGACCGCTAGGCACGCTGTGGCTGCCCACGCGCCGGTGCGGGTAGAGAGCGCTGCAAGGCTGGACCAGAGTGCTGGAATCAGGAACCACGGCGGCGCATCGACCCAGAACAGGGCACTACTTCCCAGTCCCACAACGAGCGTCGCGGCAGCACGCAACGGCACGGACGTTCGGGCGAACGAGTCGCAGACCCCGAACCAGATGACCAGGGTGAACAACGCTAATGCGAGCACAGCCGGGATGTACGCCAGCCACGGCGTGAAGCCGAACCCGCCCAAACCAACTACCGCGCACCCCAGAGCCAGCGGTCCGGCGATCCCTTGCCGAGCCGAAGGTCCGTCGTCCGCCACGATGATGAGACTATCCAGACGAAACTCCCACAGTGGCCAGCCAAGTGTTCATCCGGCCACTTCCGACGCCGAGTTCCAACGGGCGTCCGCTCATCGGCTGCTTGTTCCATTGACCTCAGAACCGGTGCCTGGCGAGGCTCGGTTCAGGCGCCCGGGCCGTCGCTCTCACATCGGCTGCCCACGCTGGTCGTGTGGCTCTCATTTGGCCTGCGCGGCCCGGGCGTCGCCAGGGTCAGGAGAGGCTCAAGAGGGGCTTGCACAGCTCGAAGCAGCGTTGCCCTCCCGACTCGACAACCACTGGGTGATCGAGGCAGGAGGACAAGGCATGACGAACAGCGGCGAGCGGGTCGTGATCGGGATGGATCCGCACAAGAGATCGGTGACCATCGAGGTCATGGCTGCCGATGAGCAGGTGTTGGGCGGTGGCCGATTCGGCACCGACGCCGCCGGCTTCAAGGCGATGCTCGACTACGCGAGCCGGTGGCCGAACCGGGTCTGGGCCATCGAGGGCTGCAACGGCATCGGACGCCACGTCGCCATGCGGCTACTGGCTGAGGGTCACGAGGTCGTCGACGTCCCACCGAAGCTGTCTGCTCGTGCGCGGGTCTTCGCCACCGGTCAAGGACGCAAGACCGACGCCACTGACGCCCACTCCGTTGCCCTGGTCGGCACCCGGATGGCGGGGCTTCGTCCGGTGGTCAACGATGAGCAGCTCGCCGTGCTCCGACTCCTGGTGGACCGCCGCAGATCGCTGGGCGATGACCACACGCGGATGATCTCCCAGCTCCACCAGCTACTGCTGGAACTGATCCCCGGCGGTGCGAAGAAGGACCTGTCCGCCGCCCAGGCCAAGGCTCTGCTGGCCACAGTTCGTCCCCGCGACACCGCGGGCAAGGCACGCCGCCGGGTCGCTGCCGAGCTGATCGCGGACCTTGAACGGGTCTACGCGCGAAAGAAGGCCGCGGACAAGGAGCTCAAGGAGCTGCTCGCTGAGACCGGGACGAGCCTGATGAACCTGCACGGCATCGGCCCGTCTGGTGCCGCACGGTTGCTCGTCGAGGTCAGTGAGATCACCCGGTTCCCCAACCGAGACCACTTCGCGTCCTGGAACGGCACCGCCCCCATCGACGCCTCCTCCGGCGACAACGTCCGGCATCGGCTATCGCGGGCTGGGAACCGGCAGATCAACCGGGTCCTGCACATCATGGCCACCGTCCAGCTGCGCAACGACACCGAGGGACGTGCCTACTTCGACCGCCGCAAAGCCGAGGGGAAGACGTCGATGGAGGCCATGCGCGCATTGAAACGACGGCTCTCGAACATCGTCTACAAGACCATGCTCGACGACGCCGTGAGAGCGAAGGCGACGGGCCCGGGAGGGCAACGAGGTAGCGACTCTGACTCCAGCGCGACCGGCTCACAACCCCAACACCGGCTCTTCGGACAAGCCACTCCAGGACCCGTCACCACCCAGCCTAGAACGCCCCTGCCCCGGGTGTCTTGACACAGAGGGGAGCCATGAGCGGGCGCTTCTCCTCGCGGAGCGGGCGCCCTTCTTCTAGTCCAAGTACCCCCCGTGCTGGCGACCAGTGGGCCGCTCAGGTGGCCTGCAGGACCACCCTGACCAGGGCGCACGCGCGACCTTGCGCGTGCGCGACCACGTCGACGACGGCCAGGCTGCGGCCCCGGTGCTGCACGCTCGGGCGCAGCTCGACCTCGGCGCCGCCAGGGACGGCGCGCAGGTAGGTGACGTGCACCGACGCGGTCGGCAGCGCGGGGCCGCCGTCCCGGTCGACGGCGTGGTGCGCGGCGGCCTCGGCGGCAGCGAGGATCACGCCGCCGTGCAGGTTGCCCATCGCGTTGCACAGGTGCGGGGCGGCGGGGTGGACCAGGTGGGCGGGACCCTCCTGCAGACCCAGCAGCGCCGCCAGGGACGGGGCCTCGGGCAGCGGCGGGACGGGGGCCGGGGTGGTGCCTCCCTCTGCCGGGGAGCCGGCGGGGATCAGCCGGACGCGTTGGCGGCAGGCGAGGACCGGACGCCCGTGGTCGTCGAGGACCGAGCCGGTCACGAACCCGCTGTCGGGGCCGAGGTCGAGCCGGTCGGTGACCGCGCGTGCGACCGAGCCCGCCGCGGGCAGCGCCCCGAGCACGTCGAAGGCGATCTCGGTCGAGACCATGCCCCGGTCCTGGGCCGCGAAGGCCCAGAGGCTGAGCACGCTGTCGACGAGCAGGCCCAGCGCGCCCGCCGCCGGCGCCGCGTCGGGACCGCACACCCAGGGACCGATCGGCATCCGGCCGGTCGCGCCGTCCGGGACGTGGCGTCGGGTGACCGCGAAGGCCAGCTCGGCCGGCCCGGTCTCCCAGTCGTACGCCGCCCGGTCGCCGGACATCCTCAGGCCAGCACGGCGCGTCGGTGCTCGTGCGCCTGGCCGAAGAGCTGACCGAGGGCGTGCGCGCGCTTGAAGACCATCTGGGCGTCGTGCTCCCAGGTGATGGCGATGCCGCCGTGCAGCTGCACCGTGTCCGAGGCGATCTGGGACAGCGCGTCCGAGCAGTACGACCCGGCGCTCGCGGCGAGCCGGACGGCGTCGTCGTTGCCGACGGAGACGGCGTACGCCGCCGCCCACGAGATCGACCGCGAGGTCTCGACGAGCACCAGCATGTCGGCCATCCGGTGCTTGAGGGCCTGGAAGGACCCGATCGGGCGGCCGAACTGCACGCGCTCCTTGGAGTAGGCCACCGTCATGTCGAGCGCCCGCTGGCCGCAACCGACCTGCAGCGCGGCCACGCCGACGGTGCCGACCAGGTGGGCCCGGGCCAGGGCCCCGGTGGCGTCGGCGGCGACCAGCGTGGCCGGGCAGCCGTCGAGGACCAGCGTGGCCAGGCGCTGGGTGGTGTCCATCGCGGGCGTGTGGGTGCGGGTCAGGCCCGCCGCGGCGGGGTCGACCTCGAAGAGCGCGACCCCGTCGTCGGTGCGGGCCGCGACCAGGAGCACCTCGGCGCTGTCGCCGAAGAGCACGTCGGTGACGGTGCCGGTGAGCGTGTCGCCGTCGGCGTGCACGGGCTCGGTGCGCCCGGGGCCGCGCACGCCGGCCCACGCCAGGGTGGCCACCTCGCCGGCCGCGATGCGCGGCAGCAGCCGCGCGCAGGCGTCGGCATCACCGCTCGCGAGCAGGGCCTCGGAGGTGACCAGCGAGGCCAGCAGCGGCGAGGGGGCCAGCGAGCGGCCCAGCTCGTCGAGGACGACCAGGGTCTCGAAGACGGAGAAGCCGGCGCCGTCGTGCTCCTCGGGCACCGCCAGCGCCGCGGCCCCGATCTGCTCGCACAGCAGCTCCCACAGGGCCCGGTCGTAGCCGTCCCCGGACTCGGCAGCGGCTCGGACGGCGCCGCTGTCGGCCCGCTTGGCCAGCAGCGTGCGCAGGGTCGAGGCCAGCTCGACCTGCTCCTCGCTCAGTGCGAACTCCATCAGCCCCCGACCTCCTGCTCGGCGACCAGGGCAGCCAGCACCCGGTCGCGGTGGAAGGCGGTGGTGCCCCAGGCGGCGACCAGGGCGCGGACCTTGGTGATCCACAGGCTCAGGTCGAACTCCAGGGTGTAGCCGATCGCGCCGTGCACCTGCAGGCCCACCCGGGCCGCGAGGTACGCCGCGTCGGCGGCGGCGAGCTTGGCGGCCGAGACGTCGCGGGACAGGGTGCCGGGCTCGGCCAGCGCCGCGCCCTGGACCAGCGGCCGCGCGAAGTCGAGTGCGATCCGCACGTCGGCGAGCTGGTGCTTGATGGCCTGGTAGGAGCCGATCTCGCGGCCGAACTGCTTGCGCTGCTTCACGTAGGTGACCGAGTCGGCGAGGATCCGCTCGCCGGCGCCGAGCAGCTGCGCCGCGGTGGCGAGCACCGCGGTGTCGAAGGCCCGGTCGAGGTCGCCGGCGGTCTCCGCAGGGCTCGCGGACGTGACCGAGAACAGTCGGCGGGTGCCGTCGACCGAGGTGTGCTGCTCCCCGGCCTCCGCAGCGTGCAGCGCGCCGTCGACGACGGCGTACCGGTGCTCGGCCAGGTCGGCGTCGAGGGCGTAGGGCACGTGCGGGGCGACGGCGACGGTGCCGACGGCACCCTCGGCGAGCGCCTCGACGACCGGACCGGAGCCGAGGGCCAGCGGCAGGTAGGCGACCGACTCGACCCACGGCCCGGGCACCGCGTGCCTCCCGACCAGCTCGAGGGCCAGCACCATCTCGGTCGGGCTCGCGCCCATGCCGCCGTGCTCCTCGGGCACCAGCAGCGCGTGCACGCCCTGCTCGGCCAGGCGGCGCCACAGCGCCAGTCCGGCGGCGGTGTCACCCTCGGCCCAGCCGCGGGCGGCGGCGACGGTGTCGGCGCCGGCCAGCAGCCGGTCCAGGGACGCAGTGAAGTCCTCCTGCTCGGAGGTGGGGACGAACCTCATCGACCGGTTCCCTTCGGCTCGCGCGGCAGGCCGAGGATGCGCTCGGCGACGATGTTGCGCTGGATCTCGTTGGTGCCGGCGTAGATCGGCCCGGACAGCGAGAAGAGGTAGCCGTCCAGCCACCGCGAGTCGACCTCGGACTCGGGGCCGAGCAGGTCGAGCGCCGTCTCGTGCAGCGCGATGTCCAGCTCGGACCAGAAGACCTTGTTCACCGAGCCGGCCGCCCCCATCTCGCCGCCGCCGGCGAGGCGGGTCACGGTGCCCCAGGTGTACAGGCGGTAGGACTGGGCCTTGACCCAGGCGTCGACGACGCCGTGGGCGGCCGAGGGCACCGCCTCGCCGTGCTCGCGCCACAGGGCGACGAGCCGGTCGGCGGCGGCGCAGAAGCGGCCGGGGGAGCGCAGCGAGAGGCCGCGCTCGTTGCCGGCGGTGCTCATCGCGACCCGCCAGCCGTCACCGGGGGCGCCGAGCACGTCGGCGTCGGGGACGAAGACGTCCTCGAAGAAGATCTCCGCGAAGCCAGGCTCGCCGTCGAGCTGGGCGATCGGGCGCACGGTGATGCCCGCGGCGTCGAGCGGGAAGAGGAAGTAGGTCAGCCCCGAGTGCCGCTGCGCCTCCGGGTCGGAGCGGAACAGCCCGAAGCCCCAGTCGGCGTACGCCGCACGCGAGGACCAGGTCTTCTGGCCGTTGAGGACCCAGCCGCCGCGGGCCTCGTCGTGTCGGGCGGTCGACTTCAGCGAGGCCAGGTCGGAGCCGGCCTCGGGCTCGGACCACGCCTGCGCCCAGACCTGCTCGCCGGTCGCCATCGAGGGCAGGAAGCGGGCCTGCTGCTCGGGGGTGCCGTGGTCGAAGACGATCGGGGCGAGCAGGAAGATCCCGTTCTGGGAGACCCGACCGGGGGCGCCGGCGCGGTAGTACTCCTCCTCGAAGATCACCCACTCGACCAGCGAGGCGCCGCGGCCGTGGAACTCCTCGGGCCAGGAGACGACCGACCAGCGGGCCTGGGCGAGGCGTGCCTCCCACTCCTGGTGGGCGCGGAACCCGGCCTCGGTGTCCATCGAGGGCAGCGGTGTGGTGGGCACGTGCGCGGCCAACCACTCCCGTGCCTCGGCCTGGAAGGCCAGCTCGTCGGGGCTGAGCGTCAGGTCCATCAGTCGTCCTCCGTCGGGGCCGTGCGGGACTTGTTGTGGGCGGCCATCTCGCGGGCACCGAGCCCGCCGAGCGAGTCGGCCGCGGTCTCACCGTTGTGGGCGTGGGCGAAGTGGTGCAGCCCGAAGACGCCGTCCATGCCCTGGCGCAGGCCCTGGGCGTCCTCGGCGAGGTTCACCGCGCGCTTGGTCAGGGCCAGGCCGAAGCGCGGCATCTGGGCGATCCGCTCGGCCATGGCCAGCACGGTCGGCTCCAGCTCGTCGCGGGCGACGACCTGGTTGACCATGCCGAGCTCCATCGCGCGGCGCGCCGAGAACCGGTCGCCGGTGAAGAGCAGCTCCTTGGCCGCGCGCGGGTTGAGCACCCACGGGTGCGCGAAGTACTCGACCCCGGGGATTCCCATCCGCACCACGGGGTCGGCGAAGAAGGCGTCGTCGGAGGCGATGATGAAGTCGCAGGACCAGGCGAGCATCAGCCCGCCGGCGATGCAGGCGCCGTGCACCATCGCGATCACGGGCTTGGGGACCTCGCGCCAGCGGCGGCACATCCCCAGGTAGACCTCGGACTCGCGGGCGAAGCGCGCGTCGCCGCCCTCCTTGTCGACGTGGTCCCACCAGATCACGGCGCGGCGCTCGAAGCTCTGGTCGACGTCGCGGCCCGGGGTGCCGATGTCGTGGCCGGCGCTGAAGTGCTCGCCGTTGCCGGACAGCACGATCACCTTGACCGCGTCGTCGTCGGTCGCGCGGCGCAGCGCGTCGTCGAGGGCGTAGGTCATCGCGGAGTTCTGGGCGTTGCGGTACTCCGGGCGGTTGAGCCGGATGCGCGCGACCGGGCCCTCGACGTCGTAGGTCACGACCGGGGCGGCCGGTCCCTCCTGGAAGGCGGTCATCCGCGGGCCCGCAGCTCGGGCTTGAGCACCTTGTGGGAGGCGTTGCGGGGCAGGTCGGGGACCATCTCGACGTGGCGCGGCACCTTGAAGTTGGCCAGCCGCTCGCGCAGGAACGCGACCACCTGCTCCTGGGTCAGGTCGGCTCCCTCGCGCTGGATGACGAAGGCCTTGCCGACCTCGCCCATCCGCTCGTCGGGGACCCCCACGACCGCGGCCTCGACCACGCCGTCGAGGCGGGCCAGGGCGGCCTCGACCTCGGCGGGGTAGACGTTGAAGCCGCCGGAGATGTACATGTCCTTGAGCCGGTCGGTGATGCGCATGTTGCCGTCGGCGTCGACGGTGCCGACGTCGCCGGTGTGCAGCCAGCCGTCGGCGTCGATCGCCGCGGCGGTGGCCTCCGGGTCGTCGAGGTAGCCCTGCATCACCATCGGTCCGCGCAGCTGGATCTCGCCGGCGGTGCCCGACTCGCAGACCTCGCCGGTCGCCGGGTCCACGACCCGCATCTCGAGGCCGTCGACCGCACGGCCGTTGGAGGTCGCGATGGCCTCGTCGGGGTCGCCCGGGCGGCACATCGTGGCGACCACGCACTCGGTCATGCCGAAGGCGGGGATCACCAGCTCGAAGGAGAGCTCGCTGAGCATCCGCTCGATGAGGCGCGGCGGGATGCTGGCCGAGCCCATGTTGGCCAGGCGCAGGGACGAGGTGTCGGTGGTCGCGAAGGCCGGCGACTCCAGCATGGAGTGGAAGATCGTCGGCGCGCCCGGGACGATCGTGAGGCGCTCCGCCTCGATCATCGCCAGCGCCGCGTCGGCGTCGAAGGCGGCCATCGGGTAGAGCGCGCAGCCGCTGACCACGCTCGCGATGATGCCGACCTTGTAGCCGTAGGAGTGGAAGAACGGGCTGATCACCAGGTAGCGGTCCTGCTCGGTGACCTGGCAGTTCTGCGTCCAGACCCGGGCCGCGGCCAGCGTCTGCGCGTGGGTGGTGAGCACGCCCTTGGAGCGACCGGTGGTGCCGGAGGTGAAGAGGATGTCGGCGATGTCGTCCGCGCCCACGCCGGTCGCGATCGCGTCGATGCCGCTGACGCCCGCGCCCAGGTCGGGCAGCGACGAGAAGGCGGTCGTGCCGGCGGCCGGGGTGGTGCCGATGCTCACGATCGCGGTGACGCGGCCCATCCCGGGCAGTGCGGTGCGCAGCTCCTCGACCTGGCTGCGGCCCAGGAAGCCGTCGGCCACCACGCACAGCCGGGCGCCGGAGCGCTCGACGATGTCGGCGACCTCCTCGCCCTTGTACCGGGTGTTGACCGGGACCAGCACGCCGCCGGCGTACGTCACGGCTAGCCCGGCGACGACCCACTCCCAGGTGTTGGGGGCCCACAGGCACACGGTGTCGCCGGGCTCGAGGCCCAGGGCGACGTAGCCGCGGGCGGTGTCCCGCACGGCTGCGTGCAGGTCGCGGAACGAGAGCGTGGTGGCGCCGTCGACCACCGCGGCCCGGTCGGCGTGCGCTGCGGCGGCGGCCCGCAGCGCTGCGGGCACGGTCTGTGGCTGGGTCACCGGTGTGCTCCTCATGGTCAAACCAAACAAGTGCTTGCTAGGGTAGCCTAGCGCCTGTCCGTCGAGAGGAACACCATGGACCTGACCTACTCCACAGAGGAGCAGTCCTTCCGGGCCGAGGTGCGCGCCTGGCTGCAGGACCACCTCACCGGTGACTTCGCCGCGCTCAAGGGGCTCGGTGGCCCCGGCCGCGACCACGAGGCCCACGACGAGCGGCTCGCCTGGAACCGGCACCTCGCCGCGCACGGCTGGACCGCGCTGGGCTGGCCCGAGGAGTACGGCGGGCGCGGCTTCAGCCTCATGCAGCAGGTGATCTTCCACGAGGAGTACGCCCGCGCCGACGCCCCCGCCCGCGTCAACCACCTGGGCGAGGAGCTGCTCGGGCCCACCCTCATCGCCTTCGGCACCGAGGAGCAGAAGCAGCGCTTCCTGCCACCGATCGTCGCGGTCGAGGAGCTGTGGTGCCAGGGCTACTCCGAGCCCGGCGCCGGCTCCGACCTCGCCAACGTCTCGACCAGGGCCCGCCTCGAGGCCGGCCCCGACGGCGACCAGTGGGTCATCGACGGGCAGAAGGTCTGGACCTCGCTGGCCCAGTTCTCCCAGTGGTGCTTCGTCATCGCCCGCACCGAGCCCGGCTCGCAGCGGCACCAGGGGCTGTCGTTCCTGATGGTGCCGCTGGACCAGGACGGCGTCGAGGTCCGCCCGATCGAGCAGATCACCAGCGGCTCGGAGTTCAACGAGGTCTTCTTCACCGGCGCCCGCACCGACGCCGACCTCGTCGTCGGCGAGCCCGGCCATGGCTGGGGCGTCGCGATGGGCCTGCTCGGCTTCGAGCGCGGCGTCTCCACGCTGGGCCAGCAGGTCGGCTTCGCCCGCGAGCTCGAGACCGTCGTCGAGCTGGCCCGCAGCAACGGCGCGTACGACGACCCGGTGCTGCGCGACCGCCTGGCCCGGGCCGCCGTCGAGCTCGACGTGATGCGGGTCAACGCGCTGCGCGGGCTCTCCGCCCTCACCGCCGGCTCCGACTCCTCCGCCGGGGGAGGAGCCGGCTCGATCGCCAAGCTGGTCTGGGGCGGCTGGCACCGCCGGCTCGGCGAGCTGGCGATGGAGGTCGCCGGTGCCGACGGGCTCACCGCCCGAGGAGCGCCGTACGACCTCGACCCGCTGCAGCGGCTCTTCTTATTCTCGCGGGCCGACACGATCTACGGCGGCAGCGATGAGGTGCAGCGCAACATCCTCGCCGAGCGCGTCCTCGGGCTGCCTCGCGAACCCCGTCCCGCCTGACCTCCGCTACTCACCCACCACCCCAGGGAGCCTGATGACCGCCGAACGCCCCGAGCAGCCCGTCCCCGACTACGTGCCCGGCCACGACCTGCTGGCCGGGAAGGTCGTCGTGGTCACCGCCGCGGCCGGCGCCGGCATCGGTGCCGCGGTCGTGCGGCGCGTCCTCGAGGAGGGCGCCAAGGCCGTCGTCTTCAGCGACACCCACGCGCGCCGCCTGGCCGAGGCCGAGGAGGCGCTGGCCGCCGAGTTCGGCGCCGAACGCGTGCGGCAGCTCGTCTGCGACGTCACCGACGACGCCCAGGTCACCGCGCTGCTCGACGCCGCCGAGGAGTTCGGCGGCGTCGACATCATGATCAACAACGCCGGCCTCGGCGGCACCGCCTCCGTGCTCGAGATGACCGACGAGCAGTGGAGCCGGGTCCTCGACATCACCCTGACCGGCACCTTCCGCTGCGTGCGGGCCGCCGGCCAGCGGATGTCGCAGGCGGGCAAGAAGGGCGTCATCGTCAACAACGCCTCCGTCATCGGCTGGCGCGCCCAGGAGGGCCAGGCCCACTACGCCGCGGCCAAGGCCGGCGTGATGGCGCTGACCCGCTGCTCGGCCATCGACCTGGCCCCGCACGGCATCCGCGTCAACGCCGTCTCGCCGAGCCTGGCGATGCACCCGTTCCTGGCCAAGGTGACCTCCGACGAGCTGCTCCACGAGCTCAAGCAGCGCGAGGCCTTCGGTCGCGCCGCCGAGCCGTGGGAGGTCGCCAACGTGATGGTGTTCCTGGCCAGCGACTACGCGTCGTACATGACCGGCGAGGTCGTCGCCGTCAGCAGCCAGCAGGCCTGACCCGGTGGCTGCCGAGACCGCCAAGGCGACCCGACGCGAGCAGCTGCTCGCGATCGCGGCCGGGCTCTTCGCCGAGAAGGGCTTCAAGAACACCACCGTGCGCGACATCGCGGATGCCTCGGGCATCCTCTCCGGCAGCCTCTACCACCACTTCGACTCCAAGGAGTCGATGGTCGACGAGATCCTCTCGACCTTCCAGGAGGAGCTCTTCGCGGCCTACGACGCCGTGCTGGCCAGCGACGCGGAGTCGCGCGCCAAGATCGAGCGTGCGGTGCGGCTGTCGTTCGAGGCCATCGACCAGCACCCGCACGAGGTCGCGATCTTCCAGAACGACGCCGGCTACCTCGGCGCCTTCGAACGGTTCGGCTACCTCGCCGAGCGCAACGCGCAGTCGCGCGAGGTGTGGGTCGCCCTGCTCACCGAGGGCGTCGCGGCCGGCGCGCTGCGCCAGGACCTCGACATCGAGCTGACCTACCGCTTCATCCGCGACACGGTCTGGGTCGCGGTCAAGTGGTACCGCCCCGGCGGCAGGCACAGCCACACCGAGGTCGCCGACCAGTACCTCACGATCCTCCTCGACGGCATCTCCACCACCACCCCGCAGCTCCACGAAAGGCCCTGACATGTCCGAGTCCTACATCATCGACGCCGTCCGCACCCCGGTCGGCAAGCGCGGGGGCTCCCTGGCGGGCGTGCACTCCGCCGACCTCGCCGCCCACTCGATCGCCGCGCTCATGCGGCGTACCGGCGTGGACCCGGGGGCCGTCGACGACGTGATCCTCGGCTGCTGCGACACGATCGGCTCGCAGGCCGGCGACGTCGCGCGCACCGCCTGGCTGGTGGCCGGTCTGCCCGACCACGTGCCCGGCGTGACCATCGACCGCCAGTGCGGCTCCTCGCAGCAGGCCGTGCACTTCGCGGCCCAGGGCGTCATGTCCGGCACCCAGGACCTCGTGGTCGCCGGCGGCGTGCAGAACATGTCGGCCATCCCGATCTCGGCGGCCATGATCGCGGGCCAGCAGTACGGCTTCAGCACCCCCTTCGCGGAGTCGCCGGGCTGGCTGGCGCGCTACGGCGACCAGGAGGTCAGCCAGTTCCGCTCGGCGCAGATGATCGCCGAGAAGTGGGACATCAGCCGCGAGGACATGGAGCGCTTCGCGCTCACGTCGCACCAGCGCGCCCTCGCCGCGATCGCCGACGGCCGCTTCAAGGCCGAGATCGAGCCGGTCACGCTGCCCGACGGCACCGTGGTCGACACCGACCAGTGCCCCCGCGAGACCTCGATGGAGAAGATGGCGGGCCTGCAGCCGCTCGAGCCCGGCGGCCGCATCACCGCTGCCGTGGCCTCCCAGATCTGCGACGGCTCGGCCGCGCTGCTGCTGGCCTCCGAGGCGGCCGTCGCCGAGCACGGGCTCAAGCCCCGCGCCCGCGTGCACCACCTCTCGGTGCGCGGCGACGACCCGGTCTGGATGCTCACCGGCCCGATCCGCGCCACCGAGCACGCGCTGGCCAGGACGGGCCTCTCGATCGAGGACATCGACCTCTTCGAGTGCAACGAGGCCTTCGCCTCGGTCGTGCTGGCCTGGATGAAGGAGACCGGCGCGCCGCACGAGAAGGTCAACGTCAACGGCGGCGGCATCGCCCTGGGCCACCCCATCGGCGCCACCGGCGCCCGCCTGATGACCACCATGCTGGGCGAGCTCGAGCGCACCGGCGGCCGCTACGCCCTGCAGACGATGTGCGAGGGCGGCGGCCAGGCCAACGTCACCATCATCGAGCGCCTCTGACCCAGGAGCGCCACCGCGACCCGGCCCAGATGTCACCCTGACCCGGCCTGGGACGGACTGCCGGATCAGCGTGGCAGCAGGGCCAGCCCCGGGCCGGTGAGGTGGGGCACCGAGGCAGTCTCGCGCGCCGTCGTGAGCAGGAGCAGCGAGCCGAGCGGAGCCTCGACCAGGGGGCCCGAGCCGAGCACGACGTCGGCGTCGCTCGCGACCAGTGAGACGCCCGCCAGCCTCCTGCGGGCGTGGAAGGGCCAGCCCATCTGCCAGGCCCGGTGCAGGGCGTCGAGACCGGCCCCCGACGGCACCGGAAGCTGTCGTCCCAGCGGCACCGCGATGTCCTGGGTGTGCACCAGCACGTCGAGGAGCACGTTCGCCGCGTTGGTGACCCGGGGCATCGAGCGGGACGTCGCACGCGTGCGCAGCGTCCGGACGATCTCGTCGGTGGGCCGCCCCGCCCAGGCGACGGCGACCTCGCGCCCGAACGCCCACAGGTCGCCGCGCGCCCTGACCAGGCCGGTCATGATCTCCCACGTCCCCGGCTCGCCGGCCGGGGTCATGGCCACGTGTGCCGCCACGTCCCGCACCCGCCACCGGCTGCACAGCGACGGCCGCTCCCACTCCTCGGGCGTGAGGTCGGCCAGGAGCCCGGCCAAGGCGATCCGGGCGGCCGCGATCTCCACCCAGCGCTGCTCGGGGTCCAGGCCCTGGGGGGAGCGGTCGCTGTCCACGGCAGCCTCCTACGCGCATCGGAGACTCCTTCTGAGCGTGCGCCCGCCCGGCGCGCTGCGCAAGAGGCCCGGCCGAGTCACGCCCGGGTGGGGAGACAGATGAGCCGAGTCGGCCCGACATGCGGGCCGACTCGGCGGGACATCTGCGCCGGGTCAGTGCGACATGTGGGCCGACTCGTCAGGCGAGGAAGCCGGCGGTACGACGCAGCGAGGCCGCGGCCTCGGTGACGACCCGGTCGATCAGCGCCTCACAGGTCGGCAGGTCGTCGAGCACGCCGACGACCTGGCCCGAGGCGAGCACGCCCGCGGAGGTGTCGCCGTCGACGAGGCCGGCCTTGAGCATCGTCGGGGTGTTGGCGGCCAGCGTCATCTGGGCCAAGGTGCGGCCCTGGGTCTTCTTCATGGACCGGCCGTCCTTGGCCAGCTCGAGCCAGGACATGCCGCTGGTGCGCTTGAACTCCAGGGTGCGGCGCATCGTGGGGGCCAGGCGCTTGACGGCGCTGGTCTCCTCGATCTCCTCCACCAGCGGGGTGCGCAGCATCCGGTGCGGCATCCCGTCGACCTTGGCGGTCACCACGGTGCCGTTGACGTCGTGGGAGAGGTAGAGCTCCTTGACCGCCTGCGGCACCGCGCTGTCGGCGGTGAGCAGGAAGCGGGTGCCCATCCCGATGCCGGCGGCGCCGTAGCCCAGTGCGGCCGCGAGACCGCGACCGTCGAAGAAGCCACCGGCCGCGACGACGGGGATGTCGACCGCGTCCAGGACGCTGGGCAGCAGCAGGGTGGTGGGCACCGAGCCGGTGTGGCCACCGCCCTCGCCGCCCTGGATCATCACCGCGTCGGCGCCCCACGAGGCCACCTTCTCGGCGTGGCGGGGCAGCCCGACCGACGGCATGACCACGATGCCGTGGTCCTTGAGCTTCTTGATCAGGTCCTGCTTCGGCGCGAGCGCGAAGGAGGCGACCTTGACGCCGTGCTTGATCAGCAGGTCGCAGCGGTCCGAGGCGTCGCCCGCGTCGGCGCGCAGGTTCACGCCGAAGGGCTGGTCGGTGCGGCCCTTGACCTCGATGATCGCCTTCTCGAGCTCCTCGTAGGTCATCGTGGCGCTGGCCAGGATGCCCAGGCCGCCGGCGTTGGCGGTGCCGCTGACCAGCCGCGGACCCGCGACCCAGCCCATGCCGGTCTGCACGACGGGGTGGCGCACGCCGACCAGGTCGGTCAGCGCGGTGCGCAGCTGCTGCTCGATCACGGGTTCACCACCGGGGCCTCCACCGGCTTGACCTCGCGGTCGCGCAGGGTCCTGGGGTCGATGACCTCGCGGATCAGCACCAGCTCCTCGGTCGTGGGGGAGCGGGTCTCGACCACGTCGGCGCCGATCTCGAGGTCGAAGCCGGTGGCCTCGCGCACCTCGTCGACGGTGACGCCCGGGTGCACCGACAGCAGCCGGACCGTGTCGCCGGCGCCCTTGACGTCGAGGACGGCGAGGTTGGTGACGATGCGGTGGATGTCGTTGTACTTCGACGCCCCGGCCCCGGCCGCCTTGGCGTTCTTGGGCCCGACGCCGGAGACGATGTCGACGGCCTCGACGAAGACCCGCGGGGAGTGCTTGGGCACCCAGTACGACGTCCGGTTGTTGACGGTGTTGCCGGGGGCGCCGCGCACGCCGAGGAGCTGGCGCTTGGGCTGGGCGAAGTCGCCGATGGCGGAGATGTTCTGGTTGCCGTGCTTGTCGACCTGGGTGGCGCCCATCATCACGTGCCGCTTGCCGTAGGCGACCACGTCGAAGACCTTGGGGAAGGGGATCCAGCCCTCGACCACGTCGCCCTTGGCGAACAGCGGGGGCACGCCGGCCAGGAACAGCGACTCGGAGTCGGAGATCACCAGGTCGGGGTTCGAGGTCAGCTTGGCCAGCCGGACCCCGAGCATCGGCAGCATGCCCATGGGGCTGGCGAAGATCTCGCCGTCGTCACGGAACGCGTCGGCGATGGCTGCGGCGCAGACCTCGGCGCGGGAAAACTCGCTCACTTCTCCTCCTCCTGGGCGAAGGCCTGCACTGCGGCCTGGTAGGCGTCCTCGTCACCGGCGAGGAAGCGCTGCTCGAAGGCGGCCCACTCCTCGTCGGAGCCGGACGCCGCGGCGGCGTACGCCTTCTGGAACAACTCGTCGCGCTCGTAGTCGGGCGTGCACGTGGTGAAGTGCGCGCCGTTCGGCGCCTCCACGACGCCGCTGACCATCATCCGGCTCAGCAGCAGGCGCTGGACCGGGGTGTCGACGGTCAGGCCGGCGGTGTCGGTGATCTGCTCGACCGACACGTACGCCTTGTCGGCGGCCATGCAGAACAGGTCGTCGAAGTACGGGTCAGGACCCAGGTACGTCGCGTTGCCGTGCTTGTCGGCCCGGTTCAGGTGGACCAGCGCGACGTCGAGGGTCAGCGCCGGCATCGCGACGAGCTCCTCGTGCACGCCGTCGGCGTCGGGGTAGGGGCTGGTGACGGTCTTGAGGTGCGGGTTGTTGACCAGCACGTCGGAGCCGAGGCCCGCCCGCATCGGGAGGAACGGCAGCCGGTGGGCCGCTGCGCGCAGGCCCTCCTGGAACAGGCCCTCGTCGAGCTCGACGACCTCGGCGATCTCCTTGTTCTGGCGGGCGCGCTGGAAGTTGGGCTCCAGCGGCACGGTGTCGAGGGAGACGAACGCGTAGACCAGCTTGCGCACCTTGCCGGCACGCACGAGCAGGCCGACGTCGGCGCCGCCGTAGCTCACGATCGTGAGGTCCTTCAGGTCCGAGCGCAGGATCGCGCGGACCAGGGCCATCGGCTTGCGCCGCGGTCCCCACCCGCCGATCCCGATGGTCATGCCGTCGCGCAGCTCAGCGACCACCTCGTCGATGGTCATCCGCTTGTCGCGGGGTCCTGTTCTCCTGGGGCTCACTGGTGTGCCTTTCCTGCCTTGTCGGTGCCCGCGAACCCGTCGCGGAGCTCGTCGGCCACCCCGGCGAGGTTGAGCTCCATGGTGAAGCCCTGCTCGAACCGGTAGCTCTTGTTGACGTCGATGGGGTCGATCCCGTTGAGGGCCTCCTTGGCCGCACGGATCACCCGGGTGTCCTTCGCCGCGATCTCGCCGGCGACCGCCAGGGCGGCCTCGTCGAGCTCGTCGCGGGGGACGACCTCGAGGACCGAGCCGAACTGCACCAGGTCGGCGGCCTTGATGGTGCGGGCGGTGAAGTAGAGGGTGCGCATCATGTGCTGCGGCACCAGCCGCGCCATGTGGGTCGCGGCGCCGAGCGCGCCCTGGTTGACCTCGGGCACGCCGAAGTAGGCGTCCTCGCTGGCCACGATGCAGTCGGCGTTGCCGACCAGGCCGACCCCGCCGCCCAGGCAGTGCCCGTGCACGGCCGCGACGACCGGTACGGCGCACTCGTAGACGGCCTTGAAGGCGGCGTAGCAGCCCTTGTTGGCGCCGATCAACGCGTCGAAGCCGGTGGTGTGCTGCATCTCCTTGATGTCGACGCCCGCATTGAAGCCGCGGCCCTCGGCGCGCAGCACGACCACGTGGGTGTCCATGTCACGGCTCGCCTCGTCGAGGGCCGCGGCCACGTCGTACCAGCCCTGGACCGTCAATGCGTTGACCGGAGGATGCTGCATCGTCACGACGCGGATGCCGTCGGCTCGCAGCTCGGAGGTGATCGCCATGGGGTGCCTCTCACAGGGGACGAGTGGGTCGCGCAGTGGGTCGTACGGTGCACGACCTAGCATTTGCTTGGTACCCTAACACTTGCTTGGTCCGCCTGCCCCCGACCGAAGGACACCTCGATGAGCGTCACCCTGGACCTGACCGACCGGGTCGTCCTGGTCACCGGCGGGAGCAAGGGCATCGGCCGCGCGATCGCCGAGGCCTACGTCGCCGCCGGCGCGCGGGTCGTCACCTGTGCCCGCTCTGGGGCCGAGCCGCTGGCCGGCACCCGGCACGTGACCTGCGACGTGCGCGACCCCGACGCGGTCACGGCGATGGTCGAGGACGTCGCCGCCACCGAGGGTCGCCTCGACGTGGCCGTCAACAACGCCGGTGGGGCGCCGTACGCGCTGGCCGCCGACGCCTCGCCGCGCTTCCACGCGAAGGTGATGGACCTCAACTTCTTCGGACCGCTGCTCGTCGCCCAGGCCGCCAACAAGGTCATGCAGGGCCAGGACAGCGGCGGCGCGATCGTCAACATCTCCTCCATCAGTGCGCTGCGTCCCTCGCCGGGCACGGCCGTGTACGGCGCCGCCAAGGCCGGCGTCGACTCGCTGACCGCCTCGCTCGCGATCGAGTGGGCCCCCAAGGTGCGCCTCAACAGCGTCAACGTCGGGCTGTGCCGCACCGAGCTGACCGGCGACCACTACGGCGGCGACGCCCAGGTCGCGGCCATCGAGGCGACGATCCCACTGGGCAGGATGGCCCGCCCCGGCGAGGTCGCCTCGGTCGCGCTGTTCCTCGGCTCCGACCTGGCCTCCTACGTCAGCGGTGCCACGCTGGCCTGCCACGGTGGCGGGGAGCCCCCCGTGTTCCTCACCGCGGTCCAGAACGCCTGATCCCCGCACCCTGATCCCCGCACCCTGAACCCTCCTCCCGAACCCACCCGCTGACCCAAGGAGCACCCGTGAAGAAGATCCTCGAAGGACGCGTCGCCATCGTGACCGGCGCCGGCCGCGGCATCGGCCGCGCCCACGCGCTCGAGCTCGCCGCCCAGGGCGCCGCGGTCGTCGTCAACGACTTCGGCGTCTCCCTGGCCGGTGAGGGCGACGGTGAGACCCCCGCCGACTCCGTGGTCGCGGAGATCGAGGCGGCCGGCGGCCGCGCGGTCGCCAACGGCGCCGACGTCGCCGACTTCGACCAGGCCGAGGCCATGGTCCGCCAGGCCATCGACACCTTCGGC